>JAZSGY010000046.1:0-21674 GCA_045532985.1 Eubacteriales bacterium
ATGGCATTTAATATTTGGAGAAATTCGTCAGAATTTCAACCTTAAGTAACACCTCAAACGATTACAAAGCGTAATAGAGTCAATTACCCTTTGTTCTTTTCGCCATTTTCGGTTTTACCTAAATGTGACAGCCCCTTTTTATTAATTCTGCTTTTGCACGCTCTTGTACTCGTCGTAATAACGGTAGTAAGGACAGTGCTGCGTGCGGTGGCTGATGAAGTTTGCCATATCGTCCTCGTCAAGGCGGGCACTGCAGCCGTAGGAATCGTAGAATTCATCGTAATCGTAAAATTCGCAGGTCTCACAGTTGGACGGTGGCAAGGGGCGCTTTACCTGTTTTTTGGCTTCCATATGTTCTGCCTCCTTTCGTTATTTGGGATCTCTCCCGATCTTATTATAGCATATCTTGTAAAAAAAGTAAAGTTTCCGCGCGGAAAAAATGACTTTGCTTTGAAAAGAGGAGATTTTTGCGCTTGATACACGGCGATAGCACCGACGCATAGGATAATAGGGAAAGGGGACGTATCCCCGAATCTTACCGGGAGGGTTATTATGAATATGAACAACAACTGTCTGTGCCACTTGTTTGATGACAACTGCACCTGGATCATCATCCTCGCACTCGTCATCCTCTTTTGTTGCTGCTGCGGCTGATCCTGACCCTGCACCCCGGGCGACCGGGGTTTTTTCTTTTTTTGTTCTATTCCCGCGGGGTCGCGTATAGAATATAGCAGTAAAGGGGGGACTTCTATGTTCGTATATTCCGTGAGGGCGGGAACTCTTAAATTCCTGACGCTGGTCGTGCTGACGCTTGCCGCCGTCGTTACGCTTGCCGTATTCGCAAGACCCGAAAGCATTGCCGCTGACGCCGCCGTGAATGAAAACATCAAATACAGCGGTGTCAGATCCGCCGAGGACGCACGTGTCTTTTTGGAGCAGTTCGGGTGGCAGACCGAGCAAAAGCCCGTGGAGTCGGGCAGCTTTACCCTGCCTGCCGATTTTGACCGCGCGCTTGCGGGGTACAACGAGATCCAGCTGGCGCAGGGGCTCGATCTTTCCAAATACACGAAAAAGACGGTCACGCGCTACACCTTCACCGTGACGAATTACAAGGGGTACGAGGGGACGGTCTACGCCAACGTCATCGTCTATAAAAACAAGGTGGTCGGGGGCGATATTTCCTCTGCATCTCCCGACGGATTTTTGCATGGCTTTTCAGCACCGTAATTCGCCAAAATGCTTGACAAATCAAAAGTGCCTATGGTAAAATGTGAGTAACTTTTGAGAAACGAGGTTTTGTGCGATGAAACTCAAGCCGACCAAGGAGCAACTGAAATTTCTGGATTGGGAAATGGGTCTTTTCTTCCATTTCGGAATCCGTAGCTTTTACGTAGGACACCGCGACTGGGACAATCAGGAGATGTCGCTTTCCGCCTTCAACCCTGAATCGCTCGACTGCGAGCAGTGGATCCGTGAGGCGAAGGAGGCGGGCTTCAAATATACGATCCTGACCTGTAAGCATCACGACGGATTTGCGATCTGGCCCTCGAAATATACCGAGTATTCGGTCAAGAATACGCCGTGGAAGGACGGAAAGGGCGACGTCGTGCGTGAGTACGTTGACGCCTGCCGCAAGTACGATATGGGCGTTGGACTTTACTATTCTCCCGCACAGTGGGGTGAGAGTGCCGTCCATTTTGAAAACGCCAAGGATTACGACGACTATTTCATCAATCAGCTCGGCGAGCTTCTGACGAACTACGGAAAGGTCGATTATCTTTGGTTTGACGGCTGTGGCTCCGAGGGGCACGAGTTCGATACCGATCGTATCGTCAAGGAGATCCGCCGTATGCAGCCTGGCATTCTGATCTTCAATATGTGGGATCCCGATACGCGTTGGGTGGGCAATGAGGACGGCTACGCCGATATGAATAACCCCTACACGGTCTACGGCACGAAATTTTCGATCTTCCAGGATGAGGGCGATCGGTTTGAAAAGGCACAGTTTTTGCCCGCAGAGTGCGATTTCCAGATGCGCGCGACCTGGTTTGACTGCGAGATCAACGAGGACTCGATCAAAACGGCGGACGAGCTGTTCGGTATCTACGAGTATTCGGTCGGCCGCGGCGCAAACTTCCTTTTGAATATCGGCCCCGACCGCCACGGTCGTCTTCCTTACGCTGACGTCGTGCGCTTGCGCGAATTTGCCGCACGCGTGCGTGAGGTGTATGGGGAGGCAATCGACTTCGGCGACGTTACGAAGGCTACAGATCGGGAAAACGTCTTTGAGATCGTGCATCCGACGATCGACTATAAGCTCGCACAGAATCTGCCGAACCCCTCGCCGCTTTGCAATCGCGTGGTGATCGAGGAGGATATCACCGACGGACAGTCGGTCAAGGAATTCCGCCTTTACGCGCAACTGCCGCGTAACCGCAACCGCCGCATCTGCGTCTATAAGGGCGACACGGTCGGTCACAAGGTGATCTGCTCCTTCCCGACGGTCAAGAGCGCGCGCTTCGTGCTTGAGGTGACCGATGCCGAGGGCGAGGTCAAGATCAAGTCGATGAAGGCGTACTACGCACAGTAAAGAGAAAAAGACCGCGAACGCGGTCTTTTTCTCTTGTTTAAAAAATGTTGCATTTTTTTGGCAAATATGGTAAAATGTATACAGAACAGAGAAAAGGAGGATCCTTTATGTCCGAAAACAGAATCATTACCATTGCACGTCAGTACGGAAGCGGCGGGCGTGAGATCGGCGAGCATCTTGCCGCGCTGATGGGCGTTAAAAAATACGACCGAGAGCTGATCACGATGTCGGCGGAGGCTGGCAATCTGGATGAGAAAACGGTAGAAAAGATGGAGGGCACCGCCGCCAACAGCCTGCTTTACACGCTGGCAATGGGCTCGAATATTTTCGGGATCCCCGCAACGTTTGGATATCACGTGCCGATCAACGACAGGCTTTTTATCCTGCAATCCGATGTGATCCGCGATCTTGCCGCAAAGGAGAGCTGTGTGATCATCGGCAGGTGTGCCGACTACGTTCTGCGCGACCACCCGGGGCGGATCAGCGTTTTCGTTTACGCGGATCTTGAGGATCGCAAAAAGCGCGTGGCACAGCGTCACGATATGACCGAGTCGGAGGCACTCGATCTCATCAACAAGACCGACCGCCGTCGCTCCTCTTACTACAATTTCTACACGGGGCGCAAATGGGGAAAATACGACAATTATCATTTAGCAGTCAACAGCTCGGTGCTGGGACCCGAGGGGACCGCGCGGGCGATCTACGAATATATCAAGCTTTTGGAAGAATAAGATATGCTTTGCGTAAAACCCGCTGACATTGCAAAAATAGACGCCGCGGCAGAGGCACGCGGCGTTCCCGTGCTGACGCTGATGCGCCGTGCGGGGGATGCCGTTGCCGACGCGATCATGGCGGCACGCACGCCCTGCCGCGTTTTGATCCTTTGCGGCGGCGGTAACAACGGCGGCGACGGCTACGCCGCCGCGCTCCGTCTTTACGGGTACGGTTATACCGTGACGGCGGTCGATCTGCTCGGTCGGGGGCAGAGAAGTGAGGCGGGACGGTATTTTTATAAGGAATACGAATCGCTTCTCGGTATACCGTCCGTGCCCTCGATTTCCGACGCGATCGGCGCGTCTGACGTGATCGTTGACGCGATCTTCGGCACGGGGCGCGCGGGCGCGCTTCCCGATGCCGTTTGTGAGGCGATCGCACTCTCAAACGCGGCGGACGCTTTTCGCGTTGCCGTTGACCTGCCAACGGGGATCGACGGCGAGTCAGGGCAGGTCGGCGCGACCTGCTTTCACGCGGATCTGACCGTCACGCTCGGCTTTTACAAGGCGGGCTCGCTTTCTTATCCCGCGCGTGCGGAGTGCGGAGAGCTGATCCTTTCGGAGCTTGGTTTTTTGCCCTGCGATACCGACGGGATCGAAAAGAACTGTGAAACGCTCACGCCCGCGGAGCTTCGACAACTGCTCGGATCTCGCCCACAAAACTCACATAAGGGGAGCTTTGGCACCGCATATCTTTATTGCGGCAGTGAGCGTTACCGCGGTGCGGCGGTGCTTGCCGTCGGCGGCGCGCTCCGTATCGGCGTGGGACTTTGTGCGATCGCATCAGTACCGAGCGTAACGGAGCATGTGCTTTCGGCGTATCCCGAGGCGATCTGTAAGGATGAAAACGCATCCGCCACGGGTGCTGACGCGATCCTATGCGGCTCGGGACTTGGCGTGACCGAATATACGAGGTCGCTCGTGCGCGCGCTTTTGACGCAGGACGGCGCGCCGCTCGTGCTGGATGCCGACGCGCTCAACGCCCTCGCCGCAATGCCAGACGGCGCTACGCTTTTGAAAAACGCGACGCGAAGCGTCGTTTTGACACCGCATCCTCTTGAATTTGCGCGGTTGACAGGGCGCACCGTCAGCGAGGTGCAGGCAGATCGCCTATCGCTCGCGCAGGATTATGCGCAAAAAAACCGCGTGACGCTTGTTTTAAAGGGCGCGGGCACCGTGATCGCCGATCCAAGCGGCAGAGTATTCATCAACCGAAGCGGCTCCTCCGCACTTGCAAAGGGCGGTAGCGGTGACGTGCTTGCGGGCGCGATCACAGGGCTTCTGGCACAGGGGATCGCTCCCCTTGATGCCGCCGCGATCGCAGTCTTTTTGCACGGCGTAGCAGGTGACACCCTCGCGGCGGAGTATTCCGAGTACGGAGTCCTACCGCACGAGCTTCCGCGGCAGATAGCACGGGAGCTTCGTGCGATCCTATAAACGAAAAAACAGAGTCAATCGACTCTGTTTTTCGTTTTATTGCAGCCAGGTTTCTCCAACGCTTACGTCGACCGTGAGCTTTACGGCGGCGTCAAGGACACTTGCCATCTCCTCACGCAAGATCAGAGCGACGCGCTCGGCATCCCTTTTGTGCGATTCAACGACCAGCTCGTCATGCACCTGCATCACGAGACGGGCGTCGACCCCCTCACGCAAAAGGCGTGCGTCCACGCGGATCATCGCCAGCTTCATCAGGTCGGCGGCAGTCCCCTGGATCGGGCTGTTCATCGCAACGCGGCGACCGAACGCCTTGACCATTGCGTTCTTTGCCGCAAGCTCGGGGATCTCGCGGCGGCGACCGAACAGGGTGGTCGTATAGCCCTTTTCGGCGGCGTCGGCAACGGTCTGTGAGAGGTATTCGGAAATAGAAGGATAGGTCGCAAAATAGCCCTCAATATAACGCTTTGCCTCGGCATTCGAGATCTTAAGATCCTGTGCCAGCGAATACGCGCCGATGCCGTAGACGATCCCGAAGTTGACCGCCTTCGCACGCTTGCGCAGCTCGTCGTTCACCGCCTCCTCAGGCAGATGGAAGACCGCGGCGGCAGTCCTTCTGTGAATGTCGGCACCGCTGTTGAAGGCGTCGATCATCGTAGGATCGCCCGAAAGGCAGGCGAGCAGACGAAGCTCGATCTGCGAGTAGTCGGCATCGACCAGCACGTAGTCCTCGTTTTCGGTAATGAAGTATTGGCGCATCCGTCTGCCAAGGGCTGTGCGGATCGGAATGTTCTGCAGATTCGGCTCTGCCGAGGAGAGTCTGCCCGTTGCCGTCAGCGCCTGCTTAAATTCGGTATGAATGCGTCCCTTTTCGTCCGCGACCTTCAGAAGCCCGACGGCGTAGGTCGAGTAGAGCTTGGATACCTGACGGTATTCGAGAATCTCCTCAACGATCGGATGCGCCTGACGGAGCGATTCCAGAACCTCGGCGTTCGTTGAGTAGCCCGTCTTCGTCTTCTTCGGAGCGGGAAGGGCAAGGTCGGTAAACAGCACCTCTGCCAGCTGCTTCGGAGAGTTGACGTTGAATTCGCGCCCGGCCAGCTGATAGATACGCTCGGTGGCAATGTTCATTGCCTCAAGCAGCTCGTCGCCGAAGCGCTCCATCCCCTCGCGGTCAAGTCGGAAGCCGAAATGCTCCATCCGCGCAAGAATGGGGGAGAGCGGCAGCTCGATCTTATGCAAAAGCTCGGTTGAGCCGATCTCTTCGATCTCCTTTGCGAGGATCTCTTCCATTTTATTATAATAGGCGGTCATAGCGCCCGTCCCGTCGTAAACGACCCCGAGCGTTTTGAGCAGGACCGATGCAAGCGTCGGTTGTCCTGCCGCGGCATTTTTAACGTATGCGTAAAGCATCAGGTCGTCAAAGATCACGGCAGGGGTGATTCCCGCTCTGTAAAGCGCGTGAAGGATCGGCTTGCCGTCGAAGCAGAGAATGCGGCGTGAGCCGTCAAAGATCTGTGCGACGTCGGAAAGCGGACCTCGATAGCAAAGATGTACGTTGTTTGCGGAGAGGTAAAGTGCGCCGTCGCCATATGCAAGCGACAGCGGAGAAGGGAGTGCTGTCACCGCATCGGCATCCGCGTCGCGGTAGACGGTGGCAGTTGACGCGGCTTCCTCTGCGGTGGGGGTCAGAAGTCCGAATTTGCGGATCAGCGCGGAAAACTCAAGCTCCGAGAATTTTTCAAGCAGAGCCGCGCGGTCGATCCCGCGGTAGGTAAGATCGGCGAGCGTTTTTTCGATCGGCACGTGCGTTTCAATGGTGCCGAGGGTGCGGGACAAAAAGGCGTTGTCGCGGTCACGAAGAAGCTTCTCGCGAAGACCCTTTGCGATCTCGCCCGAGTCGATGTTTTCATAAACGCCCTCAAGATTACCGAACAGCTGGATCATTCGGACCGCAGTCTTTTCGCCGACTCCCGTAACGCCGGGAATGTTATCGGAGGAGTCGCCCATCAGCCCCTTCAGCTCGATGAGCTGTGACGGCTCAACGCCGTACTTTTTATAAAACGCATCGCGGTCGAAGGTCAGCGTGTCGCTGTTGCCCGCAAGAAGAACGCGGATGGTTGGCGAGATCAGCTGTAAAAGGTCGCGGTCGCCCGACAGCACGTAGGCGTCGGTATCCCCCGTGTTCGACGCCATCGTTGCAACGGTGCCGAGCAGATCGTCCGCCTCGTACCCCTCAAGCTCCAGCACGTGGATGCCCATTGCAGAAAGGCATGCCTTTGCATCGTCGAATTGCTCGAGCAGCTCGGGCGGTGTCGGACGTCTGCCCGCCTTGTAGGGGTCGTACAGCTTTTTACGGAAGGTCGGTGCCTTCAGGTCGAAGGCAACGGCGGCGTAGTCGGGGCGGAGCGCATCAAGCTGCTTTGTGATGATATTGATCATACCGAAGATCGCGTTCGTATTCTTACCGCTTGCAGTCGTGAGCGGACGGATGCCGTAGAACGCGCGGTTGATGATACTGTTTCCGTCAATGGCAAGTAGCTTCTTCATCGTTTATTCCTGTTCCTCGTTTTTTACATCGGTATCCGTTGCCTCATCCTCGGGTGCTGACTCAGCGTCGGGGATCTCGTCGTCGACGAGCAGATCGGAGACAGGCTCGACGTCAACGACGGTGTCGATGCGCGGGCAAGCCTTCAGCGCGACACGACAAAGACGGACGGTTGCAAAGACGGAGAGCGCCAGCATCAGAAAATCGGTGATGGGGGTGGCGAGAATGCTCCGATGTCGGATCGCTACGTAGATCAGATTGGGAACGCAGGAGACGGTAGCGAAAAGAACCGACAGGATCGCGGCAACAAGATACAGCACCGGCGTCGCGCGGTCGATATAGAAACGGCATTCGGTCAAAAGGAAGAAGAAAAGAAGGATAAGCGAGATCTGCACCAGAAGCTTTGAGGAGCTGCCAAGGAGGACCGACCTGTCAAAGTAGACGTAGATCACGGCAGTCACCAGCGCAAGCACGGCAGAGAGCAGGGTCAGTGCGCGCACGCCGTCCTTGCCGCCGCCGAGCGCACAGAAAATGAAATAAACGCATCCAATGGCGGAAAAGATCAGAAGGAAGATCGAAAGCAGGCGTACGGAAAGCGAAGCGTCCCCAAAGACCGTGCTGATGAGCGTAACGACGCCGAGGGCGAACAGCATCAGCGCGGAAAAGGAGGCGGGAAAGATCGCCGCCAGCGAATCGCGCTCCAGGTCAAAGGTGATCTTCTTGCGCGTGAAAATGCCGAAGGCGAGAGCCAGAAGGACGCCGAGAAAGAGAAAGAGATAGGTCACGTCGTCAAGAAGACCTGCCGACGGATAATAGCCTCCGTAGGCGTGGTCGTAATGACGGAACAAAAGAACCGTGCGGAGCACCGTTGGGACAGAGATCAGGGGGATCAGGCACAGGAGCAATCCGCGAAAAAGGTGAAGCTGCTGTTTTGTCATGTTTTTTCCTCACTTTGCGCATATATAATAAAAAGGTAGAAAATTGCAACTTTTCTAAATGATACCACAATATTATTAACAAATTATATCTTTTTCAAAATCCGACGGCCAAAAAATGCAATTGTGCAACTTGCACAAAAACAAACCTTAAAATATAGTGAAAATTCTACGCAAATTTTTGGAACAAATTGAAACGTAGGTATTGACGAAACAGGGTTTTTCATATATAATAGAAGGGCTTGATATGCGATGAAGCGGGAGGTGGCTACCCATAGCGGTAGGGAATTTCCGTGGAGTATGTCCGATATTTAACCGGGCGACCAAAAGAAAACAATAGCGGTGCGCTGAAAGCAGGCGCATCACGGCTGTGTTCTTTTCCTTTTCCGGATTGTCTGTGCGGCAGGCAATTCGGGTTTTGTAAGGAAGCGTTAGAAACGCGTGGCACAGTTTGGTTCTTCGCCCTCCCTGAAACGATTAAATGAAGGAGGAAACAACAATGGCAGAAAAGAAAATCAGAGTGAGACTCAAGAGCTATGATCACACCCTCGTCGACGCCGCAGCGGAGAAGGTAGTTGAGATTGCAAAGAGAAACGGAAGTGCTGTGTCCGGTCCGATTCCGCTTCCGACCGAGCGTGAGATCGTAACGATCCTTCGCGCGGTTCACAAGTACAAGGACAGCCGCGAGCAGTTCGAGCTTCGCACCCACAAGAGATTGATCGACATCGTCAATCCGGGTCAGAAGACCATCGACGCACTGATGGGCGTTGAGCTCCCCGCAGGCGTGGACATCGACATCAAGGCGTAAGGATTTACGCAAAATGCCACCGGTCACGTTGACGGAATCGGAAAACCGAAAATACAAGCCGTCAACCAATAACAGGAGGAAAAATGAAAAAAGGCATTATCGGCAAGAAGCTGGGTATGACGCAGATCTTCGATGAGATCGGCAACGTTATCCCCGTAACCCTGATTGAAGCAGGGCCCTGCGCAATCGCGCAGAAGAAAACCGTCGACACCGACGGCTACGATGCAATTCAGCTCGCATACAGCGACGATAAGGAAAAGCATCAGAACAAAGCACAGCTCGGTCACTTCAAGAAGGCCGGCATCACCCCGAAAAGACATCTGAAGGAATTCAGACTTGCAGACTGCAGCACGTACAACGCAGGTGACGTAATTACCGTCGATACCTTCGCCGCAGGCGAGAAGGTCGACATCACCGGAATTACGAAGGGTCACGGCTACACGGGCGCTGTCAAGAGATGGGGTCACCACATTCTTCGTATGACGCACGGTACCGGTCCTGTACACCGTCAGGTCGGCTCTATGGGTGCAAACTCCACCCCCTCCCGCGTTTACAAGAACAAGAAGATGGCAGGTCAGTACGGTAACGAGCAGGTCACCATCCTGAATCTCGCTGTCGTAAAAATAGACGCAGAAAAGAACCTGATCGCTGTGAAGGGTGCGGTTCCCGGCGCAAAGGGAAGCATCGTCTTCATCCGCGACTCGGTGAAAGCATAACGGAAGGAGGAAAACGCAATGCCTAATATGAAAGTTGTAGATATGGCGGGCAAAGAAGTCGGAGAGATCACTCTGTCCGATACCGTTTTCGGTGCTGAAGTAAACGGCTCCGTTCTGCATGAAGCAGTAAAGGCTTACCTTGCAAACCAGAGACAGGGTACGCAGTCCACGCTGACCCGTACCGAGGTTTCCGGCGGCGGTAAGAAGCCCTGGAAGCAGAAGGGAACCGGTCGCGCAAGACAGGGCTCCACCCGCGCTCCTCAGTGGACGCACGGCGGTATCGCCCTCGGTCCGAAGCCCCGCTCTTATAGAATCACGCTCAACAAGAAGGTCAAGAGAGCTGCTCTGTTCAGCGCTCTGTCCTCGAAGGTCGCAGGAAACGAGATGGTCGTTGTTGATAACATCGCCCTCACGGAGTACAAGACCAAGGCAATGGTCGCAATGCTTGACGCCCTCGGCGCGGACAAGAAGGCACTCATCGTGCTTCCCGCTGCTGACGCTGTCGTCATCAAGAGCTGCGACAACATCCCCGGTGTTAAGACTGCCCTCTATAACACCATCAACGTATACGACATCCTCAACTGCGATAAGTTCATCGTAGCGAAGGAAGCCGTCGAAAAGATTGAGGAGGTATATGCAAGATGAGATCTGCCACCGAAATCATCATTAAGCCCGTCATCACCGAGAAGGCTATGGACGGACTCCAGAGCAAGCGTTATACCTTTGAAGTAAAGAAGGACGCTACCAAACCCGAGATCGCAGCTGCAATCGAAGAGCTCTTCGACGTAAAGGTTGCCGATGTCAACACGATCAGCATGAAGAAGAAGCCGAAGAGAATGGGCGTTCATGCCGGTTACACCAGTGCCTGGAAGAAGGCAATTGTCACCCTCACCGAGGATTCCAAGACGATCGCATTCTTCGACAGCCTGAATTAAGATTTGGGAGGATAAAGTAGAATGCCTACCATGAAATTTAACCCCACGACTCCGTCGCGCAGACATATGACCGGTCCGTCTTTTGATGAGATCACCAAATTCTCCCCCGAGAAGAGCCTGATCGCCACCAAGAAGAAGAACGCAGGCCGTAACAGCTACGGAAGAATCACCGTTCGTCACCACGGCGGCGGCAACAAAATCAAGTACAGAATGATCGATTTCAAGCGTCAGGCTGACGAGAGCGCAAAGGTCATTGGCGTCGAGTACGACCCGAACAGAACCGCATACATTGCACTCCTTCAGAACGATGCCGGTAAGAAGAGCTACGTTCTCGCCCCTGTCGGCGTATCCGACGGCGACGTCCTCTACACCGGTGCTGATGCTGATATCAAGCCCGGAAACACCCTTCCGATCTCCGCAATTCCCGTCGGTACCGTCATCCACAACATCGAGCTGTATCCCGGCAAGGGCGGCCAGCTGGTTCGTTCCGCAGGCGCTCAGGCACAGCTGATGGCGAAGGAGAACGGCACCGCACAGGTAAGACTTCCCTCCGGTGAAGTTCGTATCGTTCGTTTGGATTGCAAAGCAACCATCGGTCAGATCGGTAATGTCGAGCACGACACTATCAAGCTCGGTAAGGCAGGTAAGACCAGACACCTGGGTATCCGTCCTACCGTCCGCGGTTCGGTTATGAACCCCTGCGATCACCCGCACGGTGGTGGTGAAGGTAAATCTCCCGTCGGCCGTCCCGGCCCGGTAACCCCTTGGGGCAAGCCTGCTCTGGGTTATAAGACCAGAAACAAGAAGGCAAGAACCAACAAGTTCATCGTAAAACGCAGAGGCGACAAGTAAGCCGCGATAATCTGATAAGGAGGCACAATCAATGAGCAGAAGCCTGAAGAAAGCTCCCTACGTTGAAGAAAAGCTCTTCAACAGAGTAGTAGCTATGAATGAAAAGGGCGAGAAAAAGGTGCTGAAGACCTGGTCGCGTTCATCCACTATTTTCCCTGAATTCGTCGGTCATACCATCGCCGTCCACGACGGTAGAAAGCATGTTCCGGTATATGTAGTAGAGGATATGGTTGGACACAAGCTCGGTGAGTTTGCACCCACCCGCACCTTCAAGGGTCATGCAGGATCCAAAACATCAAACAACGGTAAATAAAATTTCGAGAATCGCAATTACGCGAGAGGAGGCAAAGCCTAATAATGGAAGCAAAAGCATATCTTAAGTATGCGAGAATCTCTCCGCGCAAGGTTCAGTACGTTTTGAACCTCATCAGAGGTAAGGATACGAAGACCGCTATGGCTATTCTGAAGAATACGCCGAAGGCTGCGTCTGAGCATCTGATCAAGCTGCTGAAAAGTGCGGTAGCGAACGCAGAACACAATTTCAACATGGACGCTTCGAATCTCTATATTTCCGAGTGTTTTGTTTGCCCCGGCCCGACTCTGAAGAGAGTTATGCCGCGCGCACAGGGCAGAGCATTCAGAATCCTGAAGAGAACGAGCCACGTCACCATGGCTGTAAAAGAAAAGAATTCGGAGAAGGAGGTTGGCTAAACAATGGGACAGAAGGTAAATCCTCACGGTCTGCGTGTAGGCGTTATTAAGAACTGGGATTCCAGATGGTTTGAGAGCAAACAGACGTTTGGCGACACCCTGGTTTCCGACTACAACATCAGAAAGTATCTCAAGGAAAAGCTGCAGGCTGCAGGCGTTCCGAAGTTCGAGATCGAGCGCGACAGAAACCGCGTAAGAGTCTTCGTTCACTGCGCTAAGCCGGGTATGGTCATCGGCCGCGGCGGTGTTGAGATCGAAAAGCTGAGAGTCGAGCTTGAGAAGATGGTTGGCTGCCCTGTGGTCGTCAACGTCGTTGAGATCAAGAACCCCGACCTCAACGCACAGCTCGTTGCCGAGAGCATCGCAGTACAGCTGGAAAAGAGAACCTCTTTCCGTCGTGCAATGAAGCAGGCAATCGGCAGAACGATGCGCCTTGGCGCAAAGGGTATCAAGATTTCCTGCGGCGGCCGTCTCGGCGGCGCGGAGATCGCCCCCACCGAGCATTACCACGAGGGTACGATTCCGCTTCAGACGCTCCGTGCTGACATCGAGTACGGCTTCTGGGAAGCAAATACCACCTACGGTAAGATCGGTATCAAAGTATGGATCTACAAAGGCGAATTGCTGGCTGAAAGCGCAACCGCAAACAGACGCGAGAGAAGCGCTGACCGTCCTGACAGACGTCCGCGCCGCAACGGTGATAACAACCGCCGCGACAACCGCGGTCCTCGCCGCGAGGGCGGTTTTGCACCCCGCCGCAACGATAGACCCAAAGCAGGGGAGGGCAGATAATCATGTTAATGCCTAAGAGAGTAAAATTCAGACGCGTACAGCGCGGTAGAATGAAGGGTAAGGCGCTTCGTGGCAATACCATTTCGAACGGTAGCTACGGCCTTGTCGCTCTTGAACCCGCATGGATCACCAGCAACCAGATCGAGGCTGCCCGTATTGCTATGACCCGTTATACCAAGCGTGGCGGTAAGGTTTGGATCAAGATTTTCCCTGATAAGCCGATCACTGAGAAGCCGGCTGAGACCCGAATGGGTTCCGGTAAGGGTTCTCCCGAATATTGGGTCGCGGTCGTTAAGCCGGGCAGAATTATGTTCGAGATGGACGGCGTCAGCGAGGAAATCGCAAAAGAAGCAATGCGTCTTGCAAGCCACAAGCTGCCGATCAAGTGCAAGTTTGTGACGAAGGCAGACCAGGCAGAGACGATGGAGGTGTAAGCCGTGAAAGCAAAAGAACTCAGAGAAATGACATCCGAACAGCTTGAAACCAAGCTCTCGGAGCTCAAAAACGAGCTTTTCCGTCTTCGTTTCCAGCATGCGATCAATCAGCTTGACAATCCCCACAAGATTACGGATGTAAAGCATGACATCGCCCGCGTAATGACCGTTCTCAATGAGAAGAACGCATAAGGGAGAATAACAAATGAGCGAAGAACGTAATCTCAGAAAAGAAAGAGTCGGCAAGGTCGTCAGCAATAAGATGGATAAGACCATCGTCGTTGCGATCGAGGACCACGTCCGTCACCCGAAATACGGAAAGATCATGAAGCGCACCGTTAAGATCCACGCCCATGACGCGGAGAACGTGTGCGGCATCGGCGACAAGGTATCCGTTATGGAGACCAGACCGCTTTCCAAAACCAAGAGATGGCGCCTCGTCGAGATCATCGAGAAGGCAAAATAATTAAAGTTTCAAGTAGGCAGGTCAAAAAGCTTGCCGAAGCAAGGAGGAAACGACCGTGATTCAACAGGAATCCAGAATGAAAGTCGCCGATAACACCGGCGCAAAAGAACTGTTGTGCATTCGCGTTCTCGGCGGCTCGGGCCGTCGTTACGCCAACATCGGCGATGTCGTGGTCTGCTCTGTTAAGAAGGCAGCCCCCGGCGGTGTTGTAAAAGCGGGTGATGTCGTGAAGGCCGTTGTCGTCAGAAGCGTAAGAGGTCTGCGTCGCGCAGACGGCTCTTACATCAAGTTCGACGAGAACGCAGCCGTTATCATTAAGGAAGACAAAACCCCCAGAGGCACCCGTATTTTTGGCCCCGTAGCAAGAGAGCTTCGTGATAAGGACTTCACCAAGATCCTCTCTCTCGCTCCGGAAGTACTTTGATCGGAGGTAGATCGACGTGAGTAAGCTTCATATTAAAAAAGACGATACCGTTGTTGTGATCTCCGGTGATGACAAGGGTACTCGCGGCAAGGTTGTTGCCGCATCCCCGAAAGAGGGTAAGGTAATCGTAGAGGGCGCGAATATCGTGTCCAAGCACTCCAAGGCACGCCGTCAGGGCGAGGTCTCCAGCATCGTTAAGACCGAGGGCGCTATGTACGCATCCAAGGTTCAGCTGGTCTGCCCCAAGTGTGACAAGGGTGTTCGTGTTAAGTTCGTCGAGAAAGACGGCAAGAAGATTCGCGTTTGCGCTAAGTGCGGCGCGGAAATTTAAGGCGGAGGTAACAGATAATGTCTAGACTTAGTGAACAGTATAAGAATGAAGTTGCTCCCGCTCTGATGCAGAAGTTTGCGTACAAGAGCCCGATGCAGATCCCGAAGTTCGATAAGATCGTGATCAACGTTGGCGCAGGCGACGCAAAGGAGAATTCGAAGGTCATTGATTCGATCATCGACGAGATCTCGCTGATCGCAGGTCAGAAGGCTGTCCCGACCTATGCAAAGAAGTCGGTTGCTAACTTCAAGCTGCGTGAAGGCATGAAGATCGGCGTGAAGGTTACCCTTCGCGGCCAGCGCATGTATGAATTCATGGACAGACTCTTCAACTTCGCACTTCCTCGCGTACGTGACTTCAAGGGTATCAACCCCAACGCATTCGACGGCAGAGGCAACTATGCGCTTGGTCTTAAGGAGCAGCTGATCTTCCCCGAGATCGAGTACGACAAGGTTGACAAGATTCGCGGTATGGATATCGTTTTCGTAACGACCGCACAGACCGACGAAGAAGCAAAAGAGCTCCTCACTTTGATGGGCGCTCCGTTTGCGAAATAAGGAGGAAAGAACAGATGGCTAAAAAGTCTATGGTTTTGAAGCAGCAGGCAGAACCCAAGTTTTCTACCCGCGCTTACAACAGATGCAAAATCTGCGGAAGACCTCATGCTTACCTCCGCAAATACGGTATCTGCCGCATCTGCTTCCGTGAGCTCGCTTACAAGGGCGAGATCCCGGGCGTAAAGAAAGCAAGCTGGTAAGATTTCCAAAAAATTCTCTAAACTATCGGCAGGAAGCGAAACGCTTTACCACCGATCAGCCGCCGCGCAAGCGGCAGCAAGCATATTGAACTTGCATAAAGGAGGATATTAAAATGCAAATTTCAGATGTAATCGCTGATATGCTCACCCGTATCCGCAATGCGAACAACGCAAAGCACGAGACGGTTGACGTACCGGCATCCAACATGAAGAAGGCAATTGCCGAAATTCTTCTGAACGAAGGTTATATTAAGAGCTACCAGATCGTTGAGGACGGTAAGCAGGGGATCATCCGCATCACCCTGAAGTACCTCCAGAACAAGACCCGCGTCATTCGCGGTCTTCGCCGTGTATCCAAGCCCGGTCTGCGTATTTACAGCAACTGCGAGGATATGCCGAAGGTTATGAACGGTCTTGGCGTAGCAATCGTATCCACTTCCAAGGGCATCATGACCGACAAGGCAGCTCGCAAGGCGAACGTCGGCGGTGAAGTTCTTGCGTTCGTATGGTAAGGAAACGGGAGGTATAAGAGATGTCTAGAATTGGAAGAGCACCGATTACCGTTCCCGCAGGCGTTACCGTAAACGTAGCAGAGGGCAACGTTGTTACCGTTAAGGGCGCACTCGGCACCCTGACGCAGACCTTCAGCACCAACATGGAGATCGTTGTCGAGGGCGCAGAGATCCTTGTCAAGCGTCCCAGCGACGAGAAAGAGGACCGTGCCGTTCACGGTCTGACCCGTACCCTGCTTGCCAACATGGTAGAGGGTGTCACCAAGGGCTACAGCAAGACCTTGGAGATCAACGGTGTAGGTTACAGAGCAGAGAAGCAGGGCAAGAAGCTTGTTCTCAGCCTCGGTTACTCGCACCCCGTATACTTTGAAGAGGGCAACGGCATTACGTTTGACCTTCCCAACAACACCACCATCATTGTCAAGGGCATTGACAAGCAGGCTGTTGGTCAGATTTCCGCTCAGATCAGAGAGAAGAGACCGCCTGAACCGTACCTCGGCAAGGGCATCAAGTATGCCGGTGAGCATATCCGCCGTAAGGCCGGAAAGACCGGTAAATAATCGAAGGGAGTGGATTTAAGATGGTAAAAAGAATCGATAGCAATAAGCAGCGTCTGAAAAGACACGTCCGCGTAAGAGGAAAGATCTCCGGCACCGCTGAGAGACCGCGTCTCGCTGTTTATCGTTCTAACGCAAACATCAGCGCGCAGATCATCGACGATACCAAGGGTGTAACTCTGGTATCTGCATCCACGCTGGAAGCATCCTTTGAAGGACTTGGTTCCAACAAAGAAGCTGCAAAGAAGATTGGTATGATCATCGCCGAGCGTGCTCTGGCAAAGGGCATCACCGCAGTCGTATTTGACCGCGGCGGCTACATCTACCACGGGCGTGTATCGGAGCTCGCAGCAGGCGCTCGCGAGGGCGGACTCAACTTCTGAGTTCATCCGGTTTGTACACGGTTTCAAAATTATTTTTTGAAAATTTTTAAGGAGAAAAAACATGGCTAAGATTATTGATGCAAACGAGCTCGATCTTCAGGAAAAGCTCGTCGCACTCAACCGTGTTTCGAAGACTGTTAAAGGCGGTCGTATCGCTCGCTTCGCAGCCCTGATGGTTGTCGGTGACGGTAACGGACACGTTGGCTACGGTCTTGGAAAAGCAGCAGAGGTTCCGGACGCGATCCGCAAAGGAATTGAAGACGCAAAGAAAAACATGATCACCGTATCTCTGAAGGGTACGACCATTCCCCACGAGGTACTTGGAATTTACGGAGCTGGTAAGGTTATCTTGAAGCCTGCCGCACCCGGTACCGGTATCATCGCCGGCGGCTCCTGCCGCGCGGTGCTTGAGCTTGCAGGTATCAAGAACATTCGTGCAAAATGCCTCCGTTCCAACACGCCCATCAACGTTGTGAAGGCAACGTTTGAAGGCCTTAGCGCACTCAGAACCGCTGAAGAGGTTGCTGCACTCCGCGGCATCTCGGTTGAAGCGGTGAAGGGTTGATAAGGAGGTACGACTGAAATGCAAAAGGTTAAAGTTGTACTTGTGAAGAGCCTGATCGGCGCAAAGCCGAACCAGGTAAAAACCGCTGATTCGCTCGGTCTGCGCAAGATCGGTGACTCGAACATCGTTGCCAATGATGCAGTTCTTGCAGGCAAGCTCAAGGTGATCGGTCATCTCGTAAAGACCGAGAGCGTCTGACGGAATAAGAAGGAGGATAAACTATGAAGCTCCATGAACTTTCCCCCGCTGAAGGCTCCGTTAAGGCATCCTTCCGCAAGGGTAGAGGCCCCGGCTCCGGAAACGGTAAGACCGCAGGTAAGGGCCACAAGGGTCAGAACGCTCGCTCCGGCGGCGGTGTAAGACCCGGATTTGAGGGAGGTCAGCTTCCTCTTTACAGAAAGCTTCCGAAGAGAGGCTTTAAGAACAGATTTGCAAAAGAGTATACGATCGTTAACGTCGCAGCTCTCGACAAATTTGAAGACGGTGCAGTAGTTGATGCAGCAGCTCTTCTCGCAGCCGGCATCGTAAGCACTTGTGCTTGCGACGGAATCAAGGTTCTCGGCAGAGGCGAGATCACTAAAAAACTCACTGTAAAAGCAGCAGTCTTTTCAAAAACCGCGGCAGAAAAGATAGAGGCGGCAGGTGGAAAGTCTGAGGTGGAATAAATGCTTCAGACTCTCAGAAACGCATGGAAAACGCCTGATATCAGAAAGAAGCTCCTCTTTGTAGGCTTCATTCTGCTCCTTTACCGTCTCGGTACGGTAATCCCTGTGCCCTTCGTCAACGCTTCCGCATTCGATGCAAGCTTTGGCGATACGGTCCTCGCTTACATGGACACCCTTTCGGGTGGCGCATTGAGCACGGCAACCCTGTTCGCACTCGGTATTTCGCCTTATATCACAGCATCCATCGTTATCCAACTTCTCACCGTTGCGTTCCCGAAGCTTCAGGCTTGGTCGCAGGAGGGTGAGGAAGGCAAGAAGAAGCTTAACAACCTCACGCGTTACGTCACCGTTGCTCTTGCAATCGTCACCAGTATCGGTTACTACATGCTGCTGAAAAACGGCGGTATGATCGACGTTCCCACCACGTACGGCAAAGCAGGCACAAGACTTGGCGCTGTCGTTATCATAGCGGCTTACTGTGCAGGCGCGGCTCTCGTTATGTGGCTGGCGGAGAAGATCAACGAAAACGGTCTTGGAAACGGTATCTCCCTGATCTTGTTTGCAAACATCGTTTCGGGCATCCCCTCCTTCGTCATCCGTCTGGTTGACATCTGCATGAACGCAGGTCTCGGTCGCACGCTTCCTTATTGGGGCAAGCACCTTACGGTTGCGATCGTATTCGCAGTGCTGATCGTCTTTGCGGTCCTCGTTATGACCGTCTTCTCGATCTTCATCACGGGTAGCGAGCGCAGGATCCCCGTTCAGTACGCAAAGCGCGTCGTCGGACGCAAGATGTACGGCGGTCAGAGCACCAACCTTCCGATCAAGCTGAATATGTCCGGCGTTATGCCCGTCATCTTCGCTTCCTCGATCGTTACGCTCCCCGCTACCATCATGACGCTTTGCGGCGTTGACGGTGAGGTGGATCCGAACGCAGGCTTCTGGAGCAGATTCTGGGATAAGACCTACACGCTGTTCGCAGCGGACAATTGGCTCTATCCGCTTCTTCTGTTCGTGCTGATCATTGCCTTCGGTTACTTCTACACGGCAATCTCCTTCAACCCCGTTGAGGTTTCGAACAACCTGAAGAAGAACGGCGGTATGATCCCCGGCATCCGTCAGGGCAGACCGACCTCCGATTATATCGCGAAGATCCTTGGCAGAATCACTCTGATCGGCTCGATCTTCCTCGGTATCATCGCAGTGCTTCCGATCGTTGCTGACTCGCTCGTTATGCAGCCCGTACTCAGCTATGCACTTTACGGCACGAAGAGCTACGGCGAGGTGTTCGCAAATATGTTCACCTTCGGCGGTACTTCGCTCCTGATCGTGATCGGTGTTGTTCTTGAGACCATCCGTGAGCTGGAGGCTCAGCTGACGATGCGTAACTACAAGGGCTTCCTTGGATAAGAGGTTACTCTGTATGAAGATGATTTTTTTAGGTGCCCCCGGCGCGGGTAAGGGGACGCAGGCGGAAATCGTTTCCGCAAAGCTTGGTATTCCGGCGATTTCGACGGGTGCCATCATCCGCGAAGCGATCAAGGCAGGAACCGAAACCGGCCTTGCAGCAAAGAAATTCACCGATGCGGGTGCGCTCGTTCCCGATGAGGTCGTGATCGGCATCATCAAGGAGCGCCTTGCAAAGGCGGATTGCGCGAAGGGATTCATCCTCGATGGATTCCCGCGCACGGTGCCTCAGGCAGAGGCACTGGATAAAATGGGCGTCAAGATGGATGTCGTGCTCAGCCTTGAGGTTGCCGATGAGGCGATCGTCGAGCGCATGAGCGGACGTCGGGTATGCGACAAATGCGGCGCATCTTATCACGTTGCGTTCAACCCGTCCGAGGACGGCGTGAACTGCGACAAGTGTAAGACCCCTCTGTCCATCCGTCGTGACGACGCACCCGAGGTAGTGAAAAGCCGCCTCAACGTCTACCACGAAACCACGGAGCCCCTCAAGGACTTCTATGCCAAAAAGGGCATCTTGAAGCTCGTGCAGAGCTGTGACAAAGTGGAAGACACAACCAAATCGACCCTTGCGGCACTGAATGTGAGCGAAGAATGATCTCGATCAAAAATTCAGAGCAGCTGAAGCTAATGAGGGTGGCGGGCAGGATCACGGGAGAAGCGCTGCTTGTGGGCGCTGAGGCTCTCCGTGACGGCGTCTCCACGAAGGAGATCGACCGAAAGATCCGCGCTTATATCGAAAAGTGCGGAGCCCGTCCTTCCTTCTTAGGGTATGGCGGATTCCCCGGCAGTGCCTGCATCAGCATCAACAATGAAGTCATCCACGGCATACCGTCCGACAATCGAGTTGTGAAGGACGGTGACATCGTCAAAATTGACGTGGGAGCCTGTTATCGCGGCTACCATGGCGACAGCGCAAGAACCTTTGCGGTGGGCCATGTAAGCGAAACGGCGCAAAAGCTGATAGACGTGACCCGTGAGGGCTTCTATCAGGGCGTCGGGTTCGCTCGGGCAGGCAATCGCGTCGGCGACGTTGGATCTGCAGTGGAGCGTTACGTAGCAAGTAACGGATTTTCCGTTGTGCGTAAGTATGTAGGACACGGCGTGGGATCGGATCTGCACGAGGATCCGGAGGTACCGAATTTCGGTACAGCTGGCCGCGGCGCGCGGCTGTATGCGGGTATGACGATCGCCATTGAACCCATGGTGAACGTAGGAACCGCGGATGTAAGGGTATTAAAAGACGGATGGACGGTTCTGACTGCGGACGGCAAGCTGTCGGCGCATTACGAACACACGGTGCTCGTCACCGATGAGGAGCCGATCCTTCTGACAGATGTAGGCTAAGTCCGTGCGGACGAAAACAATTTCTGAAATTTGGTTGAGGAGGGATTATTCTGCCAAAGGACGATCTGATCGAATTTGAAGACGGTGTAGTGCTCGAGGCACTGCCGAATGCCATCTTCAAGGTCAAGCTCCCGAACGGCCACATTGTGACCGCGCACATCTCGGGTAAGCTTCGTATGAACTATATAAGAATTCTTCCGGGCGATACAGTCACCGTTGAGGTCTCGGTCTACGACCTGACCAAGGGACGTATTACCTGGCGGAAAAAATAATGCTTGAAAGGATAGGTATAAAACAATGAAAGTTAAACCTTCCGTGAAAAAGATTTGCGAAAAATGCAAGATCATCAAGAGAAAAGGCAAAGTGATGGTCATCTGCGAAAACCCCAAGCACAAGCAGAAGCAGGGCTGATAGGGGAAAAACACAAGACCGCGCAAGCGGGATATTATGAAAGGATGAAATATCTATGGCTCGTATAGCTGGTGTTGATATTGCGAACAACAAGCGGGTTGAGATTGCACTGACCTATATCTACGGTATCGGTGTAAAGAGCGCAAAGGATATCCTCGCAAAGACCGGTATCGATCCCGATACCCGTGCAAAGGATCTGACTGAAGGCGACATCGCAAAGCTCCGTGAAGAGATTGAAAACAACTACCAAAGTCGGATCGT
>JAZSGY010000026.1:0-22533 GCA_045532985.1 Eubacteriales bacterium
TTTCTTTCGCCGTTTTCGGGACTCGACGTACCAAGTACGCCTCACGTCCCGAAGAACGACGAATTTTCCTCTAAATCTGACAAGCCCTTTATCAAACAAGGGGCTGTCTCAAATTTTGCAATTTGAGACAGCCCCTTTTTCTTTTATCCTTTGCCGCAGGGACGCCTCGCCCTGCCTCACTCCACGCCCTTGCTTTTGTGTCTTTTATAAAGACGGTAAAAATGTGACATATCTCTGAAGCCCGCCTCGCGCGCCGCCTGCTCTACGGTCATCTCCTCCGTCTTCAAGGATTGCTCCACCTGCTCGATTCTCAGTTTGTTTCGATACTCCACCGGGGAAAGACCGCCCGTATATTGAAGAAAAAGCTTGCGAAATTTCGTCTCACATACGCCGCAAAGCTTTGAAAGCTCCGGGATCGGCGTGTCCTGTGACGGAAAGGATTCGATCTTGTCGATTGCGGGAAGGATATCTCTCCAAGGAAGCTTTTTGTAATCCTTATAGATCTTTTCGGTGAAAATCTCATAAAAAAGCTGATAAACGACGGATTTCAAGATCATCGTGCGCGCCCTTGTACCCGAAGCGGCAAGAAGCGCACGCGAAAACAGATTCTCGTAATGCTTTGCTCCGTCCTTCGCAATGACGGTTGGCGACTTCCCAATACATACCGACTCTCCGTTTTTATCACGCATAGAAAAATCTACCGCGATTGCATAATCGAGTGGGTCGCCCTCCAATATATGAAATCTGTACGACGCCCCCTCGGGCACGTACATAATATTGCCGGGGGTGAGAAAAAACGGTTTTTCGCCGTCGGGGAAATACTCGCGCTTGCCCGAAAGATATAGAAACATAACGTTGCAGGAACGTTTTTTAAACGTCTTTTTTATATCGTTCCGTTCTCTGACCGGCACAACGCAAACGTCTCTTATATCAATATCCTCGTTCATAATTTCTTTGATCTCAAGATATCTCATGTTCCCCTCAAAAAAAGCAAGAAAGTGTGTTGAATCGTCTATTGTTACTTTGCAAAACATATGCTAAAATTACGATAGTTATGCGTTTATATTAACATACGCGTACCAAAAAGTCAACATTAAAGGAGTTTTTTATGAACGAAACCGTCAAGCTGACCGCCGAAATGGTGAAAGCGCAGGCAAAAGCGCTTGGCGCCGACCTGTGCGGTATCGGCTCTATGGATCGCTTTGAGGGCGCACCCAAGCAATTTGACCCCCGCTACATATTCCCGAAAGCAAAAAGCTGCATCGTCCTTGGCTTGCGCATTCCGCGCGGATATTTCCGCGGGATTGAGGAGGGTACCTATTGGGCATCCTACGCGGGGATGGGATACGCCAACATCAACCGCAATGTCTCCCCCCACATTATGCGATACTTGTGCTGTTACATCGAGGACTTTGGTTGGGAAGCCGCGCCCATTCCGAACATGTATCTTGGAAACGCGGTAAAATTCGGCACGCAGAAGGTTGACCCCACATCCAGTATCCCCGTGCGTGAGGGGCTGCCCTGCCCCGACGTCCTGGTTGACCCCCGCATTGCCGCCTATATTGCGGGACTTGGAGAATTTGGTTATTCCAAAGTCTTTCTGACCCCCGAATTCGGTCCCTTCCAGCGTCTTTTCGTTATCCTAACCGATGCAGAGCTTGAGCCGGACCCCATCTTCGAGGGCAAGCTTTGTGACCGCTGTATGCGTTGTGCCAAGGCTTGCTCCGGCAAGGCGATCTCTATGACCGAAACCGAGTCCATCACGGTGGCAGGTCACAAGATCGAATGGGGCAAGCTTGACGTTATCAAATGCTCCACCGCATACATGGGAGCGGATAAGCATTACAACCCCTTCCTCCCGGCGGGGGTCGATCCCGACAAGCTGAACGAAAGCTACCACGGCTACGGAACGGGCAATATTAATTGGACGGGTTATGCGGGGCTGGATGGACACAATCCGCCCATCGAGGGCGCGCGCGGCTGCTTCCGTGAGTGCTACGCTCATCTTGAACAGCGCGGCGTGCTGACGAGAAAGTTCCACAACCCCTTCCGCGAAAAAGGACAAAAGCCTTGGGTAATCACTGACGAGTGGCGTGAGAAATACAATCATACCATCCTCGGCGCGCAAGATAATAAGGAATAATTTCCCTATGCACTTTTCGGTTGGATACCCTTGTGCGCCTGAAATCTCCTTCTTCGATAGCATCTCTCCGTATCTTGATCGAATCGGCGAGCTCTATTTCGGATGGAGCGATCTCCCTACGGGCAGGGCACGCTTTCAAAACGATCCCCGATATAACCCCAAAATGTTGGAAAGCGACCTTTCAAAATTTACAAATGCAGGCATTCGGCTTAACCTTTTGCTAAACGGCAACTGCTACGGAGAGAGGGCGACCTCACGCTCTCTTTCCGATGAGGTATGCACTGCGGTGGAGACTGTCGGAGAACGGTTCGGAATTCACTCGGTAACGACCGCCTCGCCCTTTATCGCATACGCCGTCAAAAGCCGCTTTCCCGATATAGACGTTCGCGCCTCCGTCAACGCTTGGATCGACGGCGTCGGCGGCATGCAGCAATGCGTCGATATTTTCGACTCCTTCTACGTCAAACGGGATTACAATTATTGCATCGACGAGATCAAACGCGAATATGCGTTTTGCAAGAAGAACGGAAAGCGGCTCTATCTTCTTGCAAACAGCGGTTGCATCCCGAATTGCTCTTATCATATCTTCCACGATAATATGATCGCCCACAGCAAAGCGCTTGACAGGGACGGCGTTCCCGGTTTTGAGCCGTACGTCTGCCGCAAGCTGATCTCCAAGCCCGAAAACCGCTATCTGCTTCTTGCCGGAAACCTCGTAAGACCCGAGGACGTTTCGTCATACGCGGGGATCGTCGACGGTATCAAGCTTGCAACGCGGATACATCCCTTTCCTGCCATCCTGATACGGGCATACGTCAAGGGTGCGTGGGACGGAGATCTGACGTCCTTGACGGAACCGGGTTTTGCGGACCTTCTTGATGGCGAGACGTTAAGCAACGCCGATCTCCCTTTGGATTATTGGGCGAAAAGGACGCAATGCCCGCGCGCAAAACACAACGGCTCTACCGCCTTTTGTAAAGCGTGCGGTTACTGTCAAAGGCTTTATACGAATCTTTCAAGATAACAAAAGGGGCGGACTCAAATTTCACGTTTGAGACAGCCCCTTTGTATAAGCCTTTGAAATTACAGGTGCAACACCGCACTTGCGATCCCAAAGTAGACCAAAAGCGAGAGCGCGTCAACGAGCGTCGTGATAAACGGGCTTGCCATGACCGCGGGGTCAAAGCCGAGCTTTTTGGCAAGCAGGGGGAGAATGCACCCGATCAGCTTTGCCACAATGACCGTGACGGCGAGCGTGATGCTGATGACGAAGGCGATCGGCATCGTGATCGGCTGATCAAGGAGCAGATAATCAACGAGCCAGATCTTCCCGAAGGTGACGGCGGCAAGCGCGACGCCGCAAAGCACGGAGACCCGCAGCTCTTTCCAGATCACGCGCAGAAAATCCGAAAACTGCACCTCGCCGAGCGAGAGTCCGCGAATGACCGTGACCGACGCCTGACTGCCCGAGTTACCGCCCGTGCCCATCAGCATCGGGATAAACGCGGTCAGCACGACGACCTGCGCGAGGGCGCCCTCAAACGCCGAGATGATCATCCCCGTGAAGGTGGCGGAGAGCATCAGAAGGAGCAGCCACGGAATGCGCGCGCGCCAGATCGAAAGGACCGAGGTCTTGAGGTAGGGCGTTTCGTTCGGCGTGATCGCCGCGATCTTCGCGAAGTCCTCCTCAACCTCCTCACTCAGGACGTCGATTGCGTCATCGACCGTGATGATACCGACCAAGCGGTTTTCCTTATCCACGACGGGGAGGGCTAAGAAATCGTATTTATCGAACATACGGGCAACGTCCTCTCTGTTGTCCGTCGTATTCGCGGCAATGACGTTGCTTTCCATGATGCTTTCCATCGTCGCGTCAAGCGGCGAGATCAGAAGGTCCTTTGCCGTGACGATGCCGAGCAGGCGGCGCTGCGTGTCGGTGACGTAGCAGGTATAAACGGTCTCCTTATTGATCGCGTCGCGCCGAATGATGGCAAGCGCGTCGGACACCGTCATTTCGCGGCGCAGATGCACGAACTCGGTCGTCATAATACTGCCCGCGCTGTCCTCGGAGTATTTCAGAAGCTGATTGACGCTTCTGCGCGTTTCGGGGGACGTGTTTTTCAGGATCCTTTTGACGACGCTTGCGGGCATCTCCTCGATCAGGTCTGCCGTATCGTCGTCGTAAAGCTCGTCAAGCACCTCCTTCAGCTCAAGGTCGCTGAAGGAATGCACGAGCGCCTTGCGCCCCTCGTGCGTCATTTCCACGAAGACCTCTGCCGCAAGCTCCTTCGGCAGGAATCTGTAAATGATGCGGCACGCCTCGGGTGTCAGCTCACCGAGTGCCTCCGCAATATCGGCGGGGTTCTCCTCCACAGCCGTACGGCGCAGCTCCTGAAAGCGGCGCTCGGACAAAAGCAGGGTGAAGGATTCCGCCAGGGTCATGGTTTCTTCTTGCATATACTATCCTTTCCTCCGATTCGGGGGATCGCAGATGCAAGAGCCGCCGCCCCCTTAATCGGAAAAAGGGACGCGCGTTGCCACCTCGGCACCCTGCACTGCGTATCTTAATATTCCGCTACTGCAACTACTGCCCGCGTCCATTTCTCCACCTCTTTTCAAAAAAGTTTTTTCAACCTCTTTAGTATACACCATTCTTTTCAATTTGTAAAGAAAAAAATGCGGATCGCTCCGCATTTTTTTCTTTTTGGATCAGATGGCCGTCAGCTTCAAAAGATAACTGCCGTACAGCGGCAGCCTTACGTAAAGCTCGGTTTTTTTCGTGCTGATAGATTCACAGCGCACAAGCGACAAATCGTGCGCATCGTCCAGCAGATAAAGCTCGGCGCGCACGGGAGCGTCTGTATCGCGCGTGATAAAGAGGCAGATCTCCTTTTCGTCGCCTGCCTTGCCCGCATCATCGTAATAGGTCAGAAGGATCGCGCCGTCGTTTTTCCCCTTCGCGGCGAGCGCGTAGAGGTGATCCTCACCGCAGTCGCAGGCAACCTGCGTGCCAAGGCGACGCAATGCGGCAAAGGATGCGAAGGAATAATAGGGCTTCAGCTTTTCATAATGCTGACCGAAGATGCCGTTGAAAAGGCAGGGGCGCGCATCGTAGTACATCAGCATCGACAAAGGAGAATTCTGCGCCATGCACATTGACGAGGCGACGAAGGAGGACCCCTTCAAATTCTTTATGGTATACATGCTTTCCATATATCCCTCGCCCCGCCACTCCTTGACGTAATTCCACTCGTTGAGCGAGGTCTCCATACCCGACAGACCGTTTTCGGCAAGGATCTCCTCCGCTCGCATGATCGCCTCGCGGACCTCCTCGGGCGTTTTGGCATAAATATGATAGGAAAAGAAGTCGAGCATCAGCCCGTTTTCCTTGAGCTTATCAAAAAGGCGTTTGTAAATTCCCTTGTCCCGCCACGGCGTGGCGTAAGCGGGGCCGCCAAGCTTCAGATGCGGGAAACAGCCCTTCAGATGGCGGAAGACGGTCAGAAAGAATTCGTTAAACTGCTCCTCGGTTCCCTGCCAGGTCGGCTTCGGCTCCTCAAGGTCGGGCTCGTTCCAGATCTCAAAGTATTCGATATCCATATGGAAGCCGTCAGCCCACCCCTCGGTATAGTGACGGATGATATGCTCGGCAATACGCGCCCACTTCAGATTGTCCTTCGGCGGAATGACGCCGAACTTGTAGCCGTGCTCGATTGCCGCTCCGAGGCGGTAGAAGATCTTCGTCCCGACCGACTCGATATCCTGTAAGTACTGATCGGTCGGCGCAAAAATATAGTTCTTCGGATCGTTTTCATCGGCATCAAAATTGCGGAAGATGCGATGCACGTCTACACTGAACTCCCCACCGTAGTTGCCTGCGTAAAAGGCGGAGTCGTGCAATCTTGCATAGGGGATCTCGAGTGCCTCGTATGCTTCAAAATTCCCGTTTTTGCGCACGCGCGAGCCTGCAGGACCGTTGTTGACGGCATTCATCGGCTTGATCGCGCCAAGCTCTTTTTCAAATTGGACGTTGATCGTTTGCATAAGCCTTCCTCTTTTTTATAATAATATTACGGAACGATACCACCTTCATTGTAGCAGTTTCGCCGAAAAATGCAAGAGCCTTGCTTGCGAAAATTTTTCGTAAATAAAAATTTTAACTTTTTTTCAAAAAACTGTTGACATTTGCTTCTGAATGTGTATAATGATAATAGGACTTGTTACCAATAAGCAACGGAGGAACGGATATGGAAGTCAGAAACACAGCACAGCGCGACCTCATCCGCCGCCTGTTCCGTGGCAACTATACCCACCCGACCGCCGATGAGATCTACGAGCTGGCGCGGCGGGAGAATCCCACGATCAGCCGCGGTACGGTCTATCGCAATCTGAATTTTCTGGTAGAAAGCGGGGAGATCCTGCGCATTCCAAGCGCGGGGGGCGGTCCCGACCACTTCGACGTGACGACCACCCCACACTATCACGCACATTGCCGCATCTGCGGCAGGGTATCCGACGTGCCGCTGCCCTACAACGCCTGGCAGAGCGCACTGCCGCGTGAGCTTGATTTCACGGTGGAAACGCATCAGCTGATGCTCTTTGGCACCTGCAAAAACTGTACGGATAAAGGAGATCAAAATGTCAGCGCTTCATAAGCTAACCTACGGACTTTTCGTGATCAGCGTCAACGACGGAAAAAAGGACAACGCCTGTATTGCGAACACCGTAATGCAGGTCACGAGCACACCGCTTCGACTCTGTCTTGTGCTGAACAAGGAAAACTACACCACAGAGGTACTGGCGAGGACGGGGGTCTGCAACATCTCGATCCTCTCGGAGCGTGCGGACTTTTCGACCTTTGAGCGCTTTGGCTTTCAAAGCGGCCGCACGGTCGATAAATTCGACGGTTACAACGCGGTACGCCGTACCGAAAACGGCTGTCTTATAACGCTTGACGGCACGAACGCCTACTTCTCGATGCGGGTGACTGAGCAGAGCGATCTTGGCACGCATATCATTTTCGTCGGCGACGTGACCGAATCGGACGACCTTTCGACAGCACCGTCCGCAAGCTACGCCTACTACCACGCGCACATCAAGCCGAAGCCGAAGGCGGCTTCCAAAACCGTCTGGCGCTGTAAGATCTGCGGCTACGAATACGAGGGTGAGGAGCTACCGCCCGACTTCGTCTGCCCGCTTTGCAAGCACGGCGCTGAGGACTTTGAAAAGATCGAATCCCAAAATAACAATATAAATAATGACAGTGAAAGTGAGGACATTCAAATGGCAAATCTGAAGGGAACGAAAACCGAGCAAAATCTCTGGGAGGCATTCGCAGGCGAAAGCCAGGCAAGAAACAAGTACACCTACTTTGCTTCGCAGGCAAAGAAGGAGGGCTATCAGCAGATCGGCGCGATCTTTGAGGAGACCGCAAACAACGAAAAGGAGCACGCAAAGATCTGGTTCAAGCTCCTGCACGGCGGTGCTGTCGGCACGACCGCTGAGAATCTGAAGGCGGCAGCTGAGGGCGAAAACGGCGAGTGGACCGATATGTACGCACGCATGGCGCGTGAGGCAAAGGAAGAGGGCTTTAACGACATCGCCGCTCTGTTCACGATGGTCGCAAACATCGAAAGGGAGCACGAGGAGCGCTACCTGAAGCTTTTAAAGAACGTTGAGGACGGCACCGTATTCAAGAAGGAAGAAAAGGTCGTCTGGATCTGCCGCAACTGCGGCCACATCGTTGACAGCAAGAACGCACCCGCGATGTGCCCCGTCTGCAAGCATCCCGAAGCATACTTCGAGCTGCGCGTTATAAACTACTGAAATAACAAAAATAACGGGTGATTTTCACCCGTTATTTTTTTGCCCGTTTTTCGGAAAATTCAAAATTTATTTTTCAAAAAGCACTTTACAAATATCGGTTTTTGTTATAATATTATAGTCGTGAGAAAATTGTTTAATGCCCCGCGGGGCAAAAGGAGAAATGATTATGAGCCGCATGGTTGGCACCGTATCCCGTGGCGTTCGCGCCCCCATCATCCGCAGTGGAGACGATATCGTACAGATCGTGACCGATTCCGTTTTGGAGGCGGCACGCGTTGAGGGCTTTGAGATCCGCGACCGTGATATCATCGCAATGACCGAGGCCGTCGTTGCCCGCGCACAGGGCAACTACGCGACCACCGACGATATTGCGAAGGACGTCCGCGCGAAGTTTGGCGGCGAAACGGTCGCCGTGATCCTGCCGATCCTCAGCCGCAACCGCTTTTCGGTCTGCCTGACGGGTATTGCAAAGGGTGCAAAGAAGATCGTTCTGATGCTTTCCTATCCCTCCGACGAGGTTGGAAACCACCTCATTTCGCTCGACGCGCTCGATGAAAAGGGCATCAATCCCTACACCGACGTTCTGGATCTTGCGACCTACCGCAAGCTCTTCGGCTACGAGAAGCACCGCTTCACGGGCGTTGATTACGTTGAGTATTACGAGTCGCTGATCCGTGCCGCAGGCGCTGATTGCGAGATCATCTTTGCAAACGATCCGCGCGCCGTGCTTCCCTACACCAAAAACGTACTCAACTGCGACATTCATACCCGCCGCCGTACCAAGCGTCTCTTGCTTGCGGCAGGGGCTGAGCGCGTCTACGGCATGGACGAGATCCTGAACGCACCCGTAGACGGCAGCGGCTACAACGAAAACTTCGGTCTGCTCGGCTCGAACAAGGCGACCGACGACCAGATCAAGCTCTTCCCGCGTGAGTGCCAGCCGATCGTTGACGCGATCCAGGCAAAGATCCTTGCCGCAACGGGAAAGAGGGTAGAGGTTATGGTCTACGGCGACGGCGCCTTCAAGGACCCCGTCGGTAAGATCTGGGAGCTTGCTGACCCCTGCGTTTCCCCCGCCTACACCAAGGGGCTGGAGGGCACGCCGAACGAGCTGAAGCTCAAATACCTCGCCGACAACGATTTTGCGGATCTTTCGGGTGATGCATTAAAGGAAGCCATTAAGGGAAAAATCCAACAGAAGGATGCTGACCTGTTCGGCAAGATGGCGTCCGAGGGCACGACACCCCGTCAGCTGACCGACCTGATCGGCTCGCTTTGCGACCTGACCTCGGGCTCGGGCGACAAGGGTACGCCGATCGTGTTTATCCAGGGGTATTTCGATAACTACACGACCGAATAAAACGGGGCTTTCTTTCGTCGAAATCTGATGAGCCCTTCATCAAACAAGGGGCTGTTTCAAATTCCGCAATTTGAAACAGCCCTATTTACAAGGAAATTTTTATGTTTACAACCACACTCACCCAAATGGCGGTGCTCGCGCTCTATATCCTGATCGGCTTCACGGTCGCGAAGGTCGGCGTCGTCGGGCGCGATGCCTCAGGCGTGCTTTCAAAGCTTGAAAACACGGTCTTTATCCCTGCGCTCGTAGCGGGCACATTTATGAAGAATTTCACGACCGCAACCTTCTCCTCTGCATGGCGGCTGCTCCTCTTTTCGCTTGCGCTGGAGCTGCTCGTGATCCCGCTTGCTATCCTCTGCTCGCGCCTTGCCTCACGGAGTGCGTATATCCGTAATATTTACACCTACGGGCTTGCCTTTTCCAACTTCGGCTTTATGGGCATCCCCGTCGTTTCGGCACTTTTCCCCCAATATGAAATGTACTATATCATCTTCACCCTGCCGCTTTGGACGCTCATTTACGTCTGGGCGGTGCCCTCGCTTCTGCTCGGGGACAGCGACAAACGGCAAACCGTCGGCGATAAGCTGAAGAATCTCGTCAACCCGATGTTCATCGCGCTTCTTCTCGGCGCCGCGATCGGACTTTCGGGGCTTCGGATGCCCTCCTTCATCACGACGGTCGTGGACGCCTGCGGCGCTTGTATGTCGCCGATCGCAATGATCGTCACGGGCATCACCTTCGCGCATATCAAGATCCGCCGCGTGCTTTCCGACGTCGGCATTTATATCGTCTCGCTTTTGCGCCTTGCCGTCTTTCCAATTCTCTTTTCGGGGCTGTTTTTGCTCGTGACCCGTCTGTTCTCGTGGACACCGCCCGCATACTACTTCGTTTGCCTGGTCTGCTCGCTTGCGATGCCGCTGGGACTCAACACCGTGGTCGTTCCCGCCGCACTGGGGAAGGATACATCGGTTGCCGCGGGGATGGCGCTGATCTCCCACGCCCTCTCAGTGATCAGCATACCGCTGGTCCTGATGCTGTTTATATCTTAAATCCTCACAGGGGCTGTTGCAACGCTTTGTTTGCACAGCTCCTTTTCTATTGCATTCTTATTTCGTCTGTGTTATAATTTAGGATGAAAGTTACGAAATCGGAGGAATGCTGTAATGATATACGCCGTCTACTCGGGGCTTGCATTTATCGCGCTTCTTTTATTTATGCCCACGCACGGCTCGTACGTACCGCGCAATCTGCCGCTTTTGATCCTTTTGATCGCGCTTTATCTTCTTTATTACGCCGTCCGCTTTGTCAAGTATATCGTTTTGATCCGCAAAACGGCAGGGCTTTTGAAGCGGCACGGCTACACGGTCGAGCGGATACGCGTTTTCCCCTTCGCCGCGCGCCTTCGCGGTGAGTATTCCCTGCTTGCCAAGCGGCGCGGGGAGCTTTACAGCTTTTATTTTCTGCTCTGTAAGCGGCGGCATTACCGCTACCATTTTGATAGCCGTGAGCGGCTTACGCTTTACGCGTCCAACCGCGTTATAATTGGTGGAAAGTTTCATGCGCACAGAACCGGCATCGTGCAGACGCGGATCGCGGGCAAGCACCGCCTCAAATGGCAAACGCCGTCAAGCACGGCACCGACCTTCGTTCTCGTGATGAACAAGCTCCCCGACCTCATCACCGACACCAAAACAAAGGAAGGCGGACTTGGTAACAGCGATCTGATCTGCGGCTCTGCGCAGCTTTATGAGTTTTCGGCGTTTTCCGAGCGAATTGAGCAAGGGAAATTTCCCGATAACGGTTGACTTTTCCCGTAAAATCCTGTAAACTACCCTTAGCATTCTGATGAAAAGGAGCATTCCAAATGAAAGACTTTCAGACCTTTTTGAAGGAGGCGGCACACGTAAAGCCGTCGGCACGCCAGCTGGCGTGGTATGAGCTTGGCTTTTACGCCTTCATTCACTTCACCGTCAACACCTATACGGGACGTCAATGGGGACTTGGGGATGAGGATCCCGCGATCTTCAACCCGACCGAGCTTGACTGCGACGAGTGGGTCGAGGCGATCAAGGCGGCAGGCATGAAGGGCGTCGTCATTACGGCGAAGCACCACGACGGCTTCTGCCTGTGGCCGTCGAAATATACCGAGCATTCGGTCAAAAACTCTCCGTGGAAGGACGGCAAGGGCGACGTTCTGCGTGAGCTTTCCGACGCTTGCCGCCGCGGCGGCATCAAGTTCGGCGTCTATCTTTCTCCGTGGGACAGAAACTCGAAGTACTACGGCACGCCCGAGTACAACGATTACTACGCCAACCAGCTGACCGAGCTTCTCACCGAATACGGCGAGCTGTTTATGGTATGGCAGGACAACGCCTGCGGTGAGGGCGCAAACGGCAAAAAGCAGGAATACGATTTCCCGCGCTTCAACGCGCTGATCCGTAAGTATCAGCCGAACGCCGTGATCTTCAACGACTTCGGTCCCGACGTCCGCTGGTGCGGTAACGAGGCGGGCACCTCGCGTGAGGGTGAGTGGGCGGTCGTCCCGGGTGAGCTTTGCACGCGTGCGGAGCGCCAGACCAAGGGCGCGCTGATCCCCTCCGATCCCTTCGTAACGCAGAACCCCGACCGCGACCCGGGTGCGCTCTCCAACATCATCCATTCCGACGGACTCTGCTTTGCGGGCTCGGAGGTCGATACCTCGATCCGTCCGCACTGGTTCTACGTTGCGGAGGATGAGCCGAGATCGCCCGAGAACATCTTCGATCTGTATCTGCGTACCGTCGGCGGCAACACGAGCCTGAACCTCAACATCCCCCCGATGCCGAGCGGAAAGTTCGATCCGCGCGACGTTGCGGCACTGAAGGAATTCGGCAAGCTGCTCCGTGAGCGTCTCGGTCCCGACAACGAGGTACCCTGCACCGTGACGAAGATCCGTGACGAGGGCTTTGGCCGCGCGCTCTACGAGATCAAGACCGAAGCACCCGTCGAGGTCGCGTACGTCGAGATCGCCGAGAACATTGCAGAGGGTCAGCGCATTGAGTCCTTCCAGATTCGTCGCACGACCGACGGTCCTTGGGCGATTTGCGCGGGGCTGACGGTTGGCGCACGCAAGATCTGCCGCGTTTCCGCGAACACCGACACGCTCTATCTGCGCATCAGCGCGCGTGACGAGATCGACCTGAAGCACGTAAAGATCTACCAGAAGTCCGCTGTCGCGAAGGTAGAAAAGGAAGGTCTTTTCTAAAATATTTACAAAGGGGGCTGTCACATTTAGGTAAAACCGAAAATGGCGAAAACAACAAAGGGTAATTGACTCTATTACGCTTTGTAATCGTTTGAGGTGTTACTTAAGGTTGAAATTCTGACGAATTTCTCCAAATATTAAATGCCATTTTCTTTCGCCGTTTTCGCCCTCTCGACGTATGTAAATACGCCTTCGGAGCGAAGAACGACGAATTTTCCTCTAAATCTGCCGAGCCCTTATCAAACTAAAAGCGGCACCCTATTGAATAGGGTGCCGCTTTTTTAGCCTTCGTAGTTTTCGTCGTTTGGTGTAAAGCTGCTCTCTTTTGAAGCCTCGTCGATGTGAAGCAGCGGATCGACCTGCGCACCGCTGACTATGACCTCAAAGTGCAGATGCGGCTCGGCGGCGGACTCAAGGAGTGCCGACTCACCGACTGAGGCGATCACGTCGCCGCACTTGACGAGGTCTCCGACGGCAAGCCCCTCGGCGAGCTCTCCAAGATTCTGGTAGACGGTGACCATTCCGCCCGTATGCTCGATCTTGACCGTCGTGCCCATCATCGGGTGCTTTTCGATCTCGGTGATCTCACCGTCTGCGGCGGCAAGGACGGCGGCACCGCCCTCCGTGCTGATGTCGATGCCCTTATGCACGCGCCAGTCGTTCATCGTGCTTGAGAAGATCGGCTCGGTCATGCTGTGCAGGTGCGTCAGCACGCCCGTGGTCGGTGCTTTCAGAACGGGCGGCTTGTCTGCCGTATCGGGCTTCGGCGTTTCCTCGGGTGGCTTGCTCTCGTCGGGGGTGCTGACGCTCGCGCCCGCGTCAAGATCGGGCACCTCGGGTGTCTCTCTGTTGGCGGCGCTGACGATACCGATGATGATCGCGGTGATACAAAGGGTCGCGGCGACCGCAATATACAGAATGCGGGTGGCTCTCTTTTCCTCGGGTGTTTTGTCTTTGTGTTCCATCGTTACCTTTCCTTTCGGCGTATTTCTGTAACTATTTTTGCCACGCAAGACAAAATTATTCTGCTTTTGTAAAAAAAGAAAGTGATTTTCCTATTGACACCGTACGGTGCTTTTTTGTATAATAAAACCAAAGAAAGAGGGGGAATCTGATGTTTGTTTACCGACGCATCCGTGATCTGCGCGAGGATCACGATCTGACGCAAAGACGGGTCGCAGAACACCTTCATATGCAAACGACCGTTTATCAGCGTTATGAACGCGGCGAGCGTGAGCTTCCCTTTTGGGTGGCAATCAAGCTTGCCGATCTGTACGGAGTCACGCTGGATTATCTGGCGGAGCGCAAGGAGCAATGAACGAAAAAAGGAACAGACCGAGATCTGTTCCTTTTTTCGTTGTCTTCGATCCAAATCAGTAGTCCCCGAGCTTGCGGATATAGGTCGGCGGCGTGCGGCGCGTGTAGATCTGCGTGAACGCCTCGGTGGTGCATTTTGAGTAGCCCTCGTAGGTATACTCGGGATATTCGTGACCGAAAAGGGTGATATAGCTGCTGATACTGCCCGTGGTGCCCGAGCGCTCAAGCGTGCGGAAGCTCCAGGGGGTCTCGTTGAAGGTCGGCTGATCGTTCAGCATCGGGATGCCGACGTAGCCGCAGGTGAACACCTGCTTGCCGCAGGCAAGCTCGGTGACCGTCTCTCTGTGCGTGTGACCGTCAAAGACCGCGACGATATTGTCGTTCTCGGCGATCAGCTTCGCGAGAGCGGGCTGATTGTGGTTGATATAGGTGTGGATGACGAGATAGACCTCCTCGTAATCCTTTACGGCGTTCCAGAGGTGGTCGACGACCGCCTGACTGATCTGGGTCTGTGCCCAGTTCTTGCCGCTGGCGTTGCTGATGAAGCCTGCGTTCTCGCCGTCAAAGCAGTCGACGATCATAAACGCGGTCTTATCGTTGAGGGCGATGGCGTAGTTCTTGCCGCCCTCGTCGGTGATCAGATTGCCGTCCTTATCCTCAAAGCAGCCTGCGAGGTAGCGGTCACGCTGACTGTATCCAAACGCCGCCTCCCAGGTCCTGTGCGAGCCGATATCGTGGTTGCCGTGGACGGTGTAGACCTCGATGCCTGCATCCTCCAGGGGCTTGATCAGGCTCTTGAACACCTCAAGGCGCGCAAGGTATAAGGGATCGTTGTCGGTGCCCGACGCACCGCTCGCGGTCACGGTATGCTGATAGACGGTGTTTAGCTTCGTGCCCATCTTATCGGTGACCTTGTCAAGGAAGCCTGCATTGTAGGACTCCTTCAAGGCGTTGTTGCAGACGTCGCCCGGCATAATGAGAAGGTCGATCTTGCCGCTGTTTTCATGCTCCCAGAGGATCTGCTCGACTGCCATCTGCAGTCGCTCGATGCTCGTCATACCGTAAAGACCGTCGACGTCAAAGAGATGGGTGTCGCTGAGGAAAACGACCTTGTATTCTCCGTTTTCATAGCGCTCCATAAAGTCGGGATCGGTTGCCGCGGCATCGGCTGCCGCAAGGACACGGACGTAGGAAAAATCACTCATGCTTGCCTGCAAGTAGATCACACCTCCCTTGATGCTTTCGTAATCGTAGCCGACGAGGTTTCCGTTTTCGTCGTAGGCTTTTAGCACGGCGTAGCTTCCCGCTACGGGGTTGACGGTGCTCAGCGCGATCGAAAGCTTGCCGTCGGTGTAGAGATAACCGCCGATCTCATGTGAGGGCGCGGTATCACGAACGAAGTCGAGCGCGGTGAAGTGTGCCCAGCCCGACGTGACCGCAACGCGGATGCGGTAGCTGCCCGCTGAAAGCGTCAGCGTGCCAAGCTCGATCAGAACCGACGAGGTCGACGCACCGCCGATGCTCGTCTTTTTCAGCGCCGCCTCAAAGCCGACGAACCTGCCGCTGCACTCGGAGATCTCGAGCTTCGTATTGCTCTCGACCGCACCGAGCATAAGGAGCGTGTATTCGCCGTCCACGGTGACCGTGATATCGTACTCGACGTAGTTGCCGATACGCAGAAGCGGACCGCCCGACTTGTCTGCCTTTTTCGGAGCGGAGGCGCCGTTTTGGTCAAAGTTATAGTTTGCCTCGTTATCAATGAAGGAGGGCGCGGGAACGAGAAGCGAGCCGTCGGTCGCCGCAGAGAGGAGTGTGAGCGTCAGGGAGCGAAGCCCGACGGGATTTGCATTCTGCGAGGTAAAATAAAGCTCGAGCGTATTCTCTCCCGCGGCAAGATAGATCTGTGCGATATTCGCACTCTCTGCCGTACCGCCCACGTAAGCTGTGTCCGAGGTATCGGCGACTTCGGTGTTCTTGACACCGACGCGGCCGATCGCCGTCGTCGTCAGCGGTGCGCCGTCGGGCGTGTTCACAAGATAGAGATACTCGATATAAGCGCCGCCCGTAACGGCAGACCAATCGATCGAGTAGACGCCCGTCTTCGGGATATTGACGGTGAAGCTGATCTTATTCGTTTTGCCGCTCTCCACGCGCAGGGTGGCGTTATCCGAGAGCATACGGTTACTTCCCGCGGTAAGATCCGCCGCGCGCAGTGTGATCACGGTCGGCTCGACCGTCTTTTCGGGGAGCACCTCCGGGTACGCGTCGCTCTCGTCCTCGGGCAGGGTGGGCTGATTTTCGCCCGCGTAATTGCCGTCCTTTGGCAGTGCGCCGACGCTTTCAAGGTTGCGGTCATCCTCGACCGTGTCACCGCCGCCGTCGGGTGGCGCGATCGGATCGCCGCTACCGGACGAGCTGCTGCTATCGGGGATACTGCTCGAGCTGCTTGAGCTACTGCTACTGCTTGAGCTGCTACTACTGCTTGAGCTACTCGAGCTGCTTGATTCCGTGCCGCCGCCGCAAGCGAACAGCGAGAAGCAAAGAAGAAGCGCCAGAGCAAGAGAAAGAACGGATCTGATCTTCATATGTTTAACTCCTTATCAAAAGATTTCTACCTTCATGATAGCATATCCGCATTTTTTTACATCTCCCTATGGTGTAATTGAATTCTAAATATCTTATATCACAAATCCGCTTGAATAACAAGGTCATTTTTGCTAATTTTTAACACGATTCAATCATTTTCGATTAAAATTCTTATGCCTTCACCACGGTATATCCGAGCCTTTTTACAAGCAAGTGAGCGCTTGCTTACAAACGCGGCACAGCTGCCCGTCGTGTATAGAATAGCATACCAAAGGAAAATACGCTATGCAAATTACGCTCTGAAAATATGCAATTTTTGTAAAAATAAAACGCCAAGGGCAAAAAGACCTTGGCGTTTTATTCGGTTTTATTCTTACTGCTCGAGCATCGGCGCAATGGATGCAAGGAAGCGCGAAACGTCAGCGCGCGCCGTTGCGGCGTCAACGTCGTACTCGGCGCAAAGCGCCGTCACGAGCGCATCCTCATCCGCGCCCGCGTCAAGCGCGCGCCACAAAAGCTCGCCCGTTTCATTCAGGCGAAGCATCGCGCCCGCATCCTCGGGGCGCACCGATACGGCGAATGCGGTATCGGCAATTCTTCGTAAAATATATCCGTCACGGATCTTCATATCATTTCACCTTCATCGTCTCGTAGGATAGCTCTGCCGCCGCCCATGAGCGGGTGGCGTAGAGGCGGTATGCGGGCACCTCGGTCACGAAGCGCTCCGCAAAGTCAAGCGCCTGCGGCGCAAGATAAAGCTGGGGCAAAAGAAGCGACAGGGCGTCGGCGGGAGTCAGGCGCGTGATGGAATTTTCCTCCCCGCGTGCAAGGAAGCAAAGCCCGCCGAGCGGTACTGCGGCGTTCCTCTGCCAATTCTCCTTGCCGCACCACGGCGTGCCGTAGGCGTAGATCCTTCCGTCCCTTACACGCAAAATCGGCTTGTCGCCGTTGATCGCCGTCGCACCGTACTTTTTCATCCACATGGCGATATGCGTGGTCTTGCCGACCCCGCTTTTCGCGGTGAAGGCGTAGCCGACGCCGTCAAGCTCGATGACCGCGGCGTGAAAGAGGTAGCCGCCGTGCGGCAAAAGCCGTTCGGCAAGGCGGCGGCAGATACCTGCGGACTCCGCCTGCCACGGGGTAATATCGGGAAGCAGCTCCCGCGCGATTTCCTCATCGCTAAGGCAGATCGAGAACAGCGGCGTGCCGTCGCACACGGCGTAAGGAGACAAAAGCTCCGCCACCTCGCCGTGGCGCGGTATGATCTCAACGGTAAAATCCGCGATCGAATACAGTGGCATAGGCATCTCCTTTCGAGGAAGTCGGTGGCGAGGGGATTTGTCGAAAAGCAAAAACCCACGGCAATCCCGTGGGCTTTTGAATAAAGATCAATGAACGATGCAACGCTCCGTATCCTTATCAACGATATGCATACGGGTGGTGTCGAACGCAACGCGGATCTTGTCGCCTGCACGGGAAGTGGAGCGAGAAGAAACGCGGGCAATGATATCCTTGCCGTTGGTCGCATCCTCGGAGCCCTCGAAGTTGAGGTAGAGGTAGATCTCCGCACCCATCAGCTCGGTGACGTCGACGTCGCACTCAACGACGCTGTCGCTCATGCTGGTGAGGTACATCGGCTCGTCGTGGATGTTCTCGGGACGAACGCCTGCGATAACCTCCTGACCGATGTATTCCTTCAGCGCGGGGTTGTTCGCCTTGTCTGCGGGAACCTTGATCTTTGCGTTGGTACCGAACTTGAAGTAGAGGTCGTCGCCCTCCATCTCAAGCTTACCGTTTAAGAAGTTCATCTGGGGCGTGCCGATAAAGCCTGCAACGAAGAGGTTGACGGGCAGATCGTAAAGGTTCTGCGGCGTGTCTACCTGCTGGATCAGACCGTCCTTCATAACGACGATACGCGTTGCCATCGTCATAGCCTCGGTCTGGTCGTGCGTAACGTAGATAAAGGTGGTCTCTACGCGCTTGTGAAGCTTGGTCAGCTCGGTTCTCATGGATGCACGAAGCTTTGCGTCGAGGTTCGAGAGCGGCTCGTCAAGCAAGAAGACCTTCGGGTTACGGACGATCGCACGGCCGAGTGCAACACGCTGCTTCTGACCACCCGAAAGAGCCTTCGGACGGCGGTCAAGCAGGTGATTGATGTCGAGGATACGGGCAGCCTCTTCAACGCGGCGCTTGATCTCCTCCTTCGGTACCTTGCGCAGCTTCAGACCGAACGCCATGTTGTCAAATACGGTCATGTGCGGGTACAGAGCGTAGTTCTGGAACACCATCGCGATGTCGCGGTCCTTCGGCGCGATATCGTTGACGAGGGTATCGCCGATGAAGAGCTCGCCTTCGCTGATCTCTTCAAGACCTGCGATCATTCGCAGAGTCGTGGACTTACCGCAACCCGAGGGGCCGACGAGGATCAGGAATTCCTTATCCTTGATCTCGAGGTTGAAGTCGGATACGGCGGTAACGCCACCGGGGTATTTTTTGTAAATGTGCTTGAGGGAAAGACTTGCCATTGTAAGATCCTCCTATGAGTTAGTATGGATGAATATCCTTTGATTTACTCCTATATTGTAACAAAAAACAGAGAAAAAAGATATCGGTTTTTCTCCCAAACTTTCAGCCTGTTTTTTGTGCATCTTTCACAAAAAACAAGGGGTTTTTGGAGTTTTGTGATTTTTTGACCGTCGTAAAATTCAAATTTATTTGAAGTCCGCGGTTCCCTTGCGCGTCAGGGAGATTCTCTTGCGCTGCACGTCTACGGACTTCACGCGCACCTCGATCACGTCGCCGACAGACAGCGCCTCGCTCGGGTGGCGGATGAAGCGGCGGCAGATCTCCGAGACGTGAAGCAGTCCGTCCTCGTGCACGCCGATATCGACGAACGCGCCGAAGTCAACGACGTTGCGGACCGTACCCTTCAGGAGCATATCGGGCTGCAGATCCTCGATCGAGAGGACGTCGGAGCGCAGCTCGGGGGGCGGCAGGGTGTCGCGCACGTCGCGGCCGGGCTTTTCAAGCTCGCCGACGATGTCGGTAAGCGTCGGCAGACCGATCGACAGCTCTGCGGCAAGCTTTTCGGCACCGTACTTCGAGACCTGCAGACGCAGGGCGCGAAGTCCGCCCGCAACGTCCTCCTCGGTGTAGCCGAATTTCGTAAGCAGCGCCTGCGCCGCCTCGTAGGACTCGGGGTGAACGCCCGTATTGTCAAGGATCTCCTTCGAGCCGGGAACGCGAAGGAAGCCTGCGCACTGCTGGTACGCCTTCTCGCCGATCTTTGAGACCTTCTTGACGTCGGCGCGCTTTTTGAACTCGCCGTTTTCTTCACGGTACAGCACGATGTTCTTTGCCGCCGCGGCGGAGATGCCCGCGAGGTAGGAAAGCAAGGAGTGCGAGGCGGTGTTGAGGTCAACGCCGACCGCGTTGACGCAGTCCTCGACGACGCCGCCGAGTGCCTCGTCCAGGCGAGCGGGCTTCATATCGTGCTGATACTGACCGACGCCGATCGACTTCGGGTCGATCTTGACGAGCTCTGCAAGCGGGTCCTGCAGACGGCGTGCGATCGAGACGGCGGAGCGCTCGGTCACGTCGAAGTCGGGGAACTCGTCCTGTGCGAGCTTTGACGCCGAGTAGACCGACGCGCCCGACTCGCTGACGATGGTGTATTTTACGTCGCGGGAGTAGCCCTCCTCATTCAGGGCGCGGATCACGCCCGCGATGAACTGCTCACTCTCGCGCGAGGCGGTGCCGTTACCGATGGCAACGACGTCAACGCCGTACTTGTCGATCAGGCGGCGGACGGTCTTGGTACTGCCCTGAATATCCTCACGCGGCTTGGTCGGGTAGATCACGGCGGTGTCGAGCACCTTACCCGTGCGGTCGACCACGGCGAGCTTACAGCCCGTGCGGTAGCCGGGGTCGTAGCCGAGGACGGTCTTGCCCTTGAGGGGTGCGCCCATCAGAAGGTGGCGCAGGTTGTCGGTAAAGACCGCGAGTGCCGCCTCTGCCGCGTCGTCAAAGAGCGAGCTTCTGATCTCACGCTCAAGCGACGGGAAGATCAGACGGCGGTAGCTGTCCGCGATGACCTCGATCAGCGTGGGGACTGCCGCGGACTCCTTATTCTTGATGATCTGCGCGCCCATTTCGGCAAGTGCGCCCTCCTCGGGCATCTCGAGCGCGACCTTCAGATATTCCTCACGCTCGCCGCGGTTGAGTGCCAGCACGCGGTGGTGGCGGAGCTTCTTCAGCGGCTCGGAGAATTCGTAGTACTGCGCGTAGACCGAGTCGCCCTCCTTATTCTGCTTCGAGGTCAGCGTGGCGTTTTCGTTCGCGTAGGTACGCAGAGCACGGCGCAGGTCGGCGTCGTCTGCAAAGACCTCGGCAAGGATATCCGACGCACCCGCGATCGCGGCGGCGGCATCGGGCACCTCGTCGCCGATATACTCGGCGGCGATCGCCTCAAGCGAGGGGTCGAACGCGTCGGGCTGTGAAAGAATCAGCTCCGCGAGGGGTAGAAGGCCGCGCTCCTTCGCGATCGAGGCACGCGTGCGGCGCTTCGGGCGGTAGGGGCGGTAGATATCCTCCAGCTCCACGAGGGTCTTTGCCGCGTCGATCTGCACCAAAAGCTCGGGGGTCAGCTTCTCCTGCCCGTCGATCAGCGTGCGGATCTCCTCACGGCGCTCGTCAAGGTGGCGCAGATAGGTAAGTCTATCGGACAGCGCACGCAGGGTGACGTCGTCAAGCGAGCCCGTGACCTCCTTACGGTATCGTGCAATGAAGGGGATGGTGTTGCCGTCGTCAAGCAGGGCGACGGTCTTTTCCACCTGCTCCTCCTTCAGCTTCAGCTCTTCGGCGAGGGTTTTGATCAGATCCATATCAGTCTCCTTTGATGTCGGGTTGTTTGAGTATTTCGATCTCCGCTTCGGTGAGGTAGCGCCACGCGCCGACAGGGAGCGTCGGGTCGAGCGGCACGCCGCCGAAGGAAAGACGGGAAAGCGAGGTAATTTGATTGCCGTGGTAGCATTCAAGCATCCGCTTGATCTGGTGATACTTGCCCTCGGTCAGGGTGATCTTTCCGCTCGTCCGATCGGGGTTTACCGAAAGCACGGCGGGCAGGCAGGTATAGCCGTCGATGCGCAGTCCGCGCCCGAACGCCGCCTCGGCATCCGCATCCAGCGGATCGCGGCAGGTGAAGGCGTAGACCTTTTTCGCGTGGTGGCGCGGCGAGAGGAGTCTGTGCGCGGTGTCGCCGTCGTCGGTTAAGATCATAAGACCCGTGGTATCCTTGTCAAGGCGACCGCAGGGGAATACGCCGATCTTGCGTAGCTCGGGCGAAAGCAGCTCGGTGACGACGGGATAACGCCCGTCCTCGGTCGCGCTGACGTAGCCCTGCGGCTTATTCAGCATCACGTAGGTGTACGCACGGTAGGTCAGCGGCGTGCCGAGGTAGACCACGGCACTTCGCTCGGGATCAATATGCGTCGATGCGTCAAGCACGGGCACGCCGTTGACAGAAACGCCGCCGCGACGGCAGGCGTCGGCGACCTCACGCCGTGAGGCAACACCGAGATTCGCAATCATTTTATCAAGACGCATACCCTCACCTCCGCATTTTACCCATACAGTATACCATATTTTTTGTTTTCTGTAAATGATTTTTCCCACTTTTTTAGAAAAGCACTTGAAAAAAAAGAAAAAAGATGCTACAATATGCGCGTATATATAAGAAAGGAAAAAAACAGAGTAGATCGAGCCGCGTCAAGTGCCGAGGGAACGGGGAGTTGTCCGTCGGACGAAGGTCGTGGGCTGTCAAATTTAGGGAAAACCGAAAATGGCAAAAAGAGCAATGGATGATTGGCTCTATTACACTTTGTAATCGTTTGAAGAAGTTCTAAGGTTGAAATTCTAACGAATTTCTCCGACCTATTTGAATGCCATTTTCTTTCGCCGTTTTCGGGACTCGACGTACCAAGTACGCCTCACGTCCCGAAGAACGACGAATTTTCCTCTAAATCTGACAAGCCCTATACCGCGGTGGCACGATCGCAT
>JAZSGY010000091.1:0-4231 GCA_045532985.1 Eubacteriales bacterium
CTGATGCGAGTCCGCCGACCCTTCCACGTCGTGCACGTGCAGGGCAATGATCCGATCCCGCCCGACCTCACGGATGAATTTCGCGGGGTCGCCGTAGGTCAGCGCGGCGTGCCCGATATCAATGCAAAGCCCGAACTGCTCACGCGGCAGTCGGTCAAGCAGAGACAGAATTTCGCTCGGCGTGCCGAGGTGGCTGTGGAAAATATTCGTTTCGGGATCGCGGCGAAATAGATTTTCGATGCCGATCTTCACGCCCGCGCGCTCAGCGTAAGGCTTCAGTGCCATCATATAGCGGTAGTTGTAATCCACCACGCTCTCGGGCGCGTCCGCGGGGAGCTTCACGGCGTGTACCACGGCGACCTTGGCACCGAGGATGCCCGCCGCCAGCACCGAGCGTGCGGCGACCGCGAAGTGGAATTCGCTCTCGTCCATTCTCTCGCCGTAGGCAAGCGGCCACGGAATATGGATCTGGTTGCAGGGCAGTTCCGCCGCGTCAAGATAGGAGCGCAGGGTCTTGGCATACGCCTCGTACCCCTCCTTCATCGCGGGGGTGCTGTTCCACATCTTCCAGTAGCAGTAGTCGACGGCGTCAAAGCCTGCCGCCTTGATCATTTTGATTGCCTTTTCGTCTCCGTAGCGTTGCCACAGCGTCGTCATATCGGTCGATAATCTCATTGCGCTTCTCCTTACAGCAGGGTCTTCAAATAGGCGGCAAGCCCCTCGCCCCACACGCGACAGCCCTCATCGTTCGGATGACCGCCATAGATCGCTCTTTGCGGGATCTGCGGATCGGAAAGCAACCTGCGGTTGTCAAAATAGCCGTCCGCCTGCGGAGCCAGCACCTGCTCGATATAGTCGTTGACCGACTGCCAGATCTCGGTCCTTTCGGGGGAGTAGTCAAAGGGCGGCACGCTTTGCAGAACCACGCGCACCCCCGCGTCCTTCAACCGCATAAGGATCGCCGTCAGCGCATCCTTGATCTGTTCTGCCGTCCTTCCCTGCAAAATGTCGTTGACACCGAGGCAGACGGTCACGAGGTCGTTTTGCCGTACCTTATAAAGCCACGCGCCGTCGCTTGCCGCATCCGCGGCACGCGCGTAGCCGATGCCGAGATCCCAGTGCGCGTACGCATCACCAAGCAGGTCGGCGGTCACGGCAACGTAGTGGCGGTAGGAATTCTTCGTCGCGCCGATGCCCTGGGTGATCGAGTCGCCAAGGTAGCCGATGCGGAGCGAAACGGAGCGGTCGCACCCGACCATCATCGGCAGGGGCAGATCGACCGACGGCACCCATTCCCCGTCCTTTTGCAAAAATGCGGCGATCTGTAATTCCTTATGGTTCGGGATCCGCTCACCGCGATAGGAAATCTCCACGCAAAGAAATTCGCCCGCCGCCGCGCAAAGCGTGACGGGGTCGCTCGAAAAGAGCGCGCCGTCCGCGACCGTACGCGACGGCTCGCCGTTAAAGGAAAGCGTGATCCACGCGCGCGGCTCGCTCGCTCTCTCCATGCTCACGTCGGAAACGACCCCCACGCGCACGCCGAGCAGCTCCCACGGCGGTGCCGTCATATTACAGCACGAATCCCTCCCGTCGGCGTAGGTGCTGTCGGTCGTATTGGAAAATAAGAGCGAATAGCGATGCTCGCCGCCCCGATAAAGCTTATAGTAAACGCGTGCGGTATGCGCCGCGCCGTCACTTGCAAAAAAGCTCTGATTCGCCGAGCCTGCCGTCGTGTTTGAAGTAAAGGTCTTGAATATATCCATCACGCACCTCAAAATGTAAAGTTTTATTTACAACAAATCCATCAGCTTTTCAACATAATCGTAGCCGCAGAACTCACCGCTTTTGCAGAGTGCCAGCACCTCGTCCTTGGTGCAAAGGCGCAGGTCGGTGGTCTCCCCCGCCTGCAGTCGCACCTCGTCAAGCGAAAAGTCGGCGTCAAAGAGCCAGACGTCGCCGTGCCAGTCGCCGCGCGTGTAGGAGATCATACAGGTGCGGCGCGACGCGGTGTGGTCAAGCCCCGTTTCCTCATAGGTCTCGCGCAGGGCTGCCGTCTCGCTCGTCTCACCTGCGAGGGCGGAGCCGCCCGTGCATTCCCAGCAGTCGGGAAAGGGGTATTTATCGGGTGCGCGGCGGGTCAGTAGAAACCGCCCCGCCGTGTCACGCACCCAGACGTGGATGACGAGGTGATACTCCCCCGCCGAAAGCGGCGTTCCGCGCAGATGCGTGCGCCCCGTCTTTATTCTGTTCTGATCGTAGATATCCCAAAGCTCTGCCACGCGCTTCCCTCCGTCGTTGACTGTTTTTTACGTTCTGTCACACAGCCGCTGAAAATACAACGAAAAACGGGCTTTCGCCCGTTTTTCAGGTCTTTTTAAAGCTTTGAATAGCCGAAGCTGTTTACCAGCGCGTCGATCTTTCTGCCGCGCTTGCACATCGGGCACTCGTGCGACGGATAGGTCGCGTAGTCGTTCAGATCCTTCGGGTCGAACGCGGCGTTGACGGTGTAGCCCGCACACTTGTCCACCGTTGCAAAGACGGCACACACGCCCGCGATGACTCCGTTATAATACTTGATCGCCTCGATCGCCGCCTGCGCGGTGTAGCCCGTGGTGACCGACGCCGCGAGAACCAGCACGTTCTTCCCCTCGATCATCGGAACGATGTTGTCGCGGAAGATGATCTGGCTGCCCGTGGTATGCTCGGGCGTGACGACGTAGATCGTCTGGTGCGCGTTGAGGTTCGTGTAGTTTCCGCGCGTCAGCTGCTCTGCCAGGCAGGTGCCGATGACCTCGGTGCCGTCAAGGCAGAGGATCGTGTCGACGATGGTGCTTTGTCCGTAATAGGAGACCAGCTCCTCCGCGATCGCGGTCGCCTCGGAAAGGCGCGTTTTCTGCGTGGTCACGTCGATATAGTAGTTGATATGGCTATGGCTGGTTGCAAAATGTCCGGGCGTTACGCGCAAAAACAGGTTGCGGCGCTTCGTACGGATCTTATAAGTGCTTTCGTTTTGCATAAAATCACCCCTTTTTCTTTATTTTACCACACAATGGGTTTTCTTGTCAATCCTTTTTTGTCGACGGTGCGAAATGGAATCGGGGAATGGAATCGGGGAATGGAATCGGGGGAGCTTTTGAAAAAGCTCCCCCGCACCCCCGCAAAACCTTGTAGCGGACAAATAAAAGCCTCGGAAAATTCCGAGGCTTTTGTTTGCTTTGCGCTTGGGCTCGTCAGATTTGGAGGAAAATTTTCCGTTCTCGATCCGAAGGTGTATAATATACTCCGAGAGATCGAGAACGGCAAAAGAAAATGGCATTGAATCATTTGGAGAAATTCGTAAGAATTTCAACCTTAAATGTTATCAAAAAAACAAGGGGCAATGAAATTCATTACCCCTTGCTCTTTTTCGCCATTTTCGGTTTTACCCAAAGGTGACAGCCCTTAGCAGATTAGATCTCTGCGAAATACTTAATGGTGCGAACCATCTGGCTCGTGTAGGAGTTCTCGTTGTCGTACCAGGAAACGACCTGAACCTGATAGGTGTCGTCGTCGATCTTTGCAACCATGGTCTGGGTAGCGTCGAACAGCGAGCCGTAACGCATACCGATGACGTCAGAGGAAACGATCTCGTCGGTGTTGTAGCCGAAGGACTCGTTTGCAGCTGCCTTCATAGCGGCGTTGATGCTCTCCTTGGTAACGTCCTTGCCCTTAACGACTGCAACGAGCAGCGTGGTCGAGCCGGTGCAGGTGGGAACGCGCTGAGCAGAACCGATCAGCTTGCCGTTCAGCTCGGGAATAACCAAACCGATAGCCTTAGCAGCACCGGTAGAGTTGGGAACGATGTTTACAGCGCCAGCGCGTGCACGACGCAGGTCACCCTTTCTGTGGGGACCATCCAGAATCATCTGGTCGCCAGTGTAAGCGTGGATAGTGCTCATGATACCGCTCTTGATAGGAGCCAGATCGTTCAGAGCCTTAGCCATAGGAGCCAAGCAGTTGGTGGTGCAGGAAGCAGCAGAGATGATCTGGTCATCTTTGCACAAAGTCTCTTCGTTAACGCTGAATACAACAGTCTTCAGAGCGTTACCAGCGGGAGCAGAGATAACAACCTTCTTAGCACCAGCTTCGATATGAGCAGATGCCTTTGCTTTAGAAGTGTAGAATCCTGTGCATTCCAGAACTACGTCTACACCCAGTTCTCCCCAAGGCAGTTCAGCTGCGTTTGCCTTAG
>JAZSGY010000010.1:0-10026 GCA_045532985.1 Eubacteriales bacterium
GATATGGGTAGAGTCAGCAATATTCCAAAGAATATATTTATGCTTGGGGCAAGTCCGAGGAATAGGGCAACGGTGTAGCATATCGTGCCTTGCAAGAGGGCGATAGGCATTAGGGGCAGGGTATAGCCGAGGATGAAATCAAGAGGGGTGACGGGCGTTGCATAGAGTCTTTGCATTAATGCACTTTCTCTGTCTTTGGCTATAAGTGTTGCGGAAAACAGTGTGATAAAGGAGAATCCGAAAACAACGATTCCGGGCGAGAGAGTTTCTATGCTGAAAAGATCTACCGGTATATTCGATTGCATTGCGCTAAGCAGTAGCAAAAGAATCGTAGGAAAGCCGAGACCGAATCCGAGGTTTAACGGATCACGCAGAATTTCTTTAACTGTCCTTTGGGAAAGAGCAAGCGTTTTCATATATTCTTCTCCTTGACAATCGAAATAAAAGCATCTTCAAACTTGTCCGATTTTGTCTTCTCTATGAGTTCTTTGGGGCTGCCCGTGATGAGTAATCTACCCATTTTCATTATTCCTATACGGTCGGAAAGAGCCTCTGCCTCTTCCATGTAATGCGTGGTGAGAATTACCGTGGATTTCCCCTTCAAGCAGCGGATTATATCCCATAATTCACTCCTTGCAATTACGTCAAGACCGAGAGTCGGCTCGTCAAGAAAAAGCACCGATGGCTCATTTATTAATGCCATGGCAATGCTCAATCTCCTCTGCCAACCGCCGCTAAGATGCGATGCCCGTTTTTTAATCACCTCCCCAAGCCCGAACAGGCGCTCAAGCTCATTGATTTTCTCTTCCTTCTCATTCTTGTCAAGGCCGTGAACACCCGAGATAAGCTCAAGATTTTCTCTTACCGAGAGCCCCGGAGCTATAGCACTTTCTTGCGGTGATACTCCGATATACCGCTTTATTATTGCCGTGTTGTCGAGGACGCTGTTCCCAAGAATTAAAGCGTCACCGGAGGTGGGCTTGCTTAAGCAGGAGAGCATTTTGATCACCGTGGTTTTGCCTGCACCGTTTACACCGAGTAGGGAGAAGATCTCACCTGCTTTTATCTCCAAATTCAGTTCATCGACCGCGGTAATATCACCGTATTTTTTGCATAACCCCTTCGTTTGTATTGCGTACATGTTTCATTCCTTCCTTTTTTTGATTGCATTATAACACAATCCTTTTCAGAAAAGCAGTCTTTTTTCTTCATCGGCTATACTCCCTTGCTATTCGGATGATTTTTATTGTTATTCGGAAAATTTTTATTGTTGTTTTTACTACTCAAAAAATGTCGTACTACTTGACGGCACTTTCTTATTGGTGGTATAATTATTACGCACAGATTACATATCTCGATTAAGCCGGAAGATATCAAGTATTCCAAAAGAGAAAGGCCGAGAACAGAATGAAACAAAATATTATGATGTTGAAATACAACCGTCCGGTACCCATAATAGATGACTTTTTACCGTATTCCACATACGATTGCGCTTGGGAGAGATACTCCTTGCCGCTTGGCAACGGCTTCTTCGGCGCCAACGTCTTTGGCAGACTCGGTACGGAGAGAATACAGATCAGTGATCCGACCTTAGCCAATCCTTATTTTTGGTCTAAGAACGTGCCTCGCCGTCAGAGCTGCGCCTCGGGCGTCAACAATATGGCAGAGCTTCTCTTCGACTTCAATCACGAGGGTGCTGCCGATTATGAGATGTCGCTATCTCTTGATGATGCGGTAAGCACGGTGAGCTATACATACGGCGGTGTCAGATACGTACGAGAGTGCTTTACCTCGCACCCCGACCGCGTTTTTGTTATGCGCATCAGTGCGGATAAGTCGGCTTCGGTCAGCTTTGACGTGAGGAATGTTATACCGTTTATCTGTGAGTACAATATTGAGCCGGGCGACGGCCTTAGCAAGAGCGGAGATGTGACTGTAGAAGGTAACACTCTTTGCGCAAGCGGTAAAATGGACTACTACGGCATCCTGTTTGAAAACAGGCTTCGCGTTATCAACGATGGGGGGCGTGTTGAGGTAAATGGTGATGCTTTGCACGTTGAAGGTGCTGATTCGGTGCTTGTTTTATTCACCTGCACGACGAATTACGAGCTGTCGAGCAGGGTATTTACAGAGCCGGATCACGCAAAGAAGCTTTTCGGCAACCCTGCGCCAAAGGTACTTGTTGAGAGCTTGATTTCCTCTGCAGAGGCTAAGGGATATGACGAGCTTCTTCGTGCGCACCTTTGCGACTATCGCTCGCTTTTCGGAAGAGTTACCCTGAGCTTCGGTGAGGATATACCGACTGAAACCACCGACACTCTACTTGAAAAATATAAGATGGGCGAGCGCTCGCCCTACTTCGAAATTCTTTTGTTCCACTATGGCAGATACCTTATGATCTCGGCCTCGAGAACTCTCCTTCCCGCGCATCTGCAGGGAATATGGAATGCTTTTGCTGACTCTCCGTGGTCCTGCGGATATTGGCATAACATTAACGTGCAGATGAATTATTGGTCTGTCGGGCCTGCCAATCTGTCCGAGCTGTTTATTCCTTACGTAAATTACGCCAAAGCATATATGCCTCTTGCAGAGCAGAACGCAGACAGATACGTAGCCGAGTCATACCCCGATAAGCTCTCACCCTCGGGGCAGAACGGATGGATAATCGGTACGGGCGGCTGGCCTTACAAAATAGACGGCTTCGGATCGGGTAGTCACTCGGGTCCCGGCACCGGCGCATTTACTGCGCTTCTGTTCTGGGATCACTATGATTTCACACGGGATACTGCATTTCTTGCCGATTTTGGCTATCCTGCGCTCCGTTCAATGGCGACTCTTTATAAAAAGGTTCTTATCAAAAGAGACGGAGCTTATCTCGTTGAGCATTCCGCCTCTCCCGAGATAGAGCATAACGGCAGCTACTATCATACGGTCGGCTGCAGCTTTGATCAGCAGATGGTCTACGAGTGCTTTAAGCGTACCATAGACTCCGCTGAGATCCTTGGACTCAGAGATAGCTTTATTGATGAGATCGAGGCTATGCTTCCGTATCTTGAGCCTGTTCTGATAGGTGATGACGGACAGGTAAAGGAATTCCGCGAGGAAACTCACTACGCCTCGATAGGCGATCCTACCCACCGTCATATCTCACACCTCGTCGGTCTTTACCCCGGTACAATAATCAACGAGCGTCATCCCGACTGGATCAAGGCGGCAGAGGTGACCCTCAATCGTCGCGGTGACAAAACGCACTGCTGGGCAGCAGCACACCGTATGCTCCTTTGGGCGCGCACCGGTAACGGCAAACGCGCTATGGATCTTTTACGCTCGCTTATCCAAAACAACGTAATGGAAAACCTCTGGGATAGGCATCCACCCTTCCAGATCGACGGAAACTTCGGCTATACCGCAGGTGTTTGCGAGATGCTTATCGGCGGCTCCGACGGACTCGTCAGCATCCTTCCCGCAATTCCCGATGAGTGGGGGCGTGGCGAGTTTTCGGGTATTGTTTCGCGCGGCGGAGTTGAATTTGACTGCCGCTGGGAACGGGGCAGAGTGACCTACCTTGCCGCGAAGGCAAAGCGCGATATCACCCTCGAGCTACGTCTGCCCGTCGGCAATACGCTCGATAACCGTACGGAAAACACCGTAACCCTGAAGGCGGGTGAATACACCGTCCTTATCTCGGATAAATAAAAATAAAAGTGTTGTCATTTGCACCGCTATTATGCGATCTATGACAACACTTTTCTATTTATGTTTATTGTATTTATTGTGAAGAATTATTATATGGCCGCCCTCTCAATTTTTCAACCTTCTATTTTCAACCGTCAACTTACTTTACGCCGCCTTTGGTTGAACCTGATTTTGTGCGGTGAATGGATGAATTGACACTGCGTGTCATGAATTGATGCTTCGCATCATGATTTCTTGCGCTACGCGCTCCGTGAATTGAATTGCCTAAAAACTTTATGCACCGCAGTGCAAATCATGTCTGAAGGACAATTCATGAAGCTTTGCTTCAAATCATGCCGCAGGCAATTCATTGCGAGTGCTCACACTCGCACCCAGCATATTCTCAATGAAAATGCCGTAGCCGCACGTGGGGTTTGCGACCGGCACGTGCGTGAGGGCATAGGCGGGCTTGCCGTCTTGTATGATCGGAGAGCCGCTCACGAGTGTGGTCAATAAAGGACAACAAAATTGAATGGAAATTTTATGAAATTCATTTTTTAGGTTGACAATATCCTAAAATTTATGTATAATAATATTGTAATCTCAAAAGGAGGGATCTATTATGAATTTGAATACAAATCAAATCGTTTCGATTTCCGAGGCAAATCAGAATTTTTCCCGTGTGGCAAGAATGACCGAGAAGCACGGCGAGCTTTATATTTTTAAGAATAATAAACCGAAATACAAGCTGGTGGACATTGAGCAGGATACCACGATCGAAATGACAGATGATGAAAAGATCGACTTTGTGGCGGCGCGTATTCTGAAGCTTTACCGCGCAGCCTTTGAGGAGCTGGCAAAATGATCAAATTCAGTCAGGAGAAGGTGCTTTTATTGCACAAGCTCATCACCGAGGAAACGGGTGGCGACCCGAATGTGCGCGATATCGCGCTTCTCAACAGCGCGCTCGAATCGGCGTTTGCGACGTTTGACGGGAAAGAATTATACCCTACGAAAGAGGAAAAGGGGGCGCGTATCGGCTTTTCCTTGATTTCCAATCACGCATTTGTTGACGGAAACAAGAGGATCGGAATGTACGTTCTTCTGACCTTCCTTGAAACCAACGGTATTAAGCTCCGACCTACCAACGCCGAGGTCGCACGCGTCGGTCTTGCCGTCGCGGCAGGTGAGATGAAATACGAGCAGCTTCTCGATTGGATCATAGAGAATGAAGCGTAAAAAGGAAAGGCAATATCCCGCGCGGGATATTGCCTTTTTTCGTTACGCCGCCTTTGGCTGTACTTGACTCTCTGCCGCCGATAGCATGTTTTCGATAAAGATGCCGTAGCCGCACGTGGGGTTTGCTACAAGCACGTGGGTGAGTGCGCCGACGAGCTTGCCGTCTTGAATGATGGGGGAGCCGCTCATACCCTGCACGATGCCGCCGCTTTTTTGGAGCAGGCGGTCATCCTCGACCTTGACGGTGAAGCATTTGGTGGTGCGGTCGCGGTGGATGTCGGCGATGCGGACGCGGTATTCGGAGGGCGCGTCGCCGTCGAGGGTCGTTAAGAGCGTTGCCTCACCTGCGTGCAGGTCGGCACGCGTGCCGACGGGATAGAGCTTAAAGCTGCCGTCCCTTTCGGTGAGGATGCCGAACACGCCGCATTCGTTGTTTTTAAGGAGCGTGCCGCACTTGTCGGTGCCGAGCGTGCCGCGCAGCTCGCCCGGGGTGCCCGCCCTTCCACGCACGATCTCACGGATCTTAGCGTCCAGCACCGCGCCGCGCGTCATTTCCACGGGCGTGCCCGTTTCGGGATCGCCGATGCCGTGACCGAGGCCGCCGAACTCGCCCGTTTTGGGGTCGATATAGGTGAGCGTGCCGATACCCGCCATACTGTCGCGCAGATAAACGCCGATGCGGTAGCCGCCGTCGCACTTCCTTGGCGTGACCTTGAAGGTGTGCTCCTCGCCCTTACGCCGCACGGTGACGGTTATGGGCTTTCCCTCCGAGCCCTCGACGGCGTGCGAAAGATCGCCAACACCCGTGACGGACGTGCCGTTTACGGAAAGAAGGCGGTCGCCGATGCGGAGCCCTGCCGTCTCCGCGGGTGAGGGTGCGCCGTGCTCCCCCTTCAGCCCGACGACGGTCACGCCCTCGGTAAACAGGCGCACGCCAAAGGGCGTGCCGCCCGCGAGCAGCTGCCGCCCCTCGGCATTCGCCGCAATCTGAAAGATAAAAAGCAGTAGGAAAAACGTCGCCACTGCCGTTGACTTGATTCTCATTTTCTTCATTCTATTCTCTGCGGCATTGCCGCTTTCCTTTTTTCATTTCGTTCCGTTATTTAATTTGCGCAATTCGGGACAAATTAATCTGACAAAACTTTTCAATATTTTCAATTATAAAAAAAGAAAAAATCGGAGCGATCCGATTTTTTCTTTTCGTTATTTTACCGTTTCGGGGGTCACTGAATTGTAAAGCTCGGTTGTCGTTACGGTCATCGTTTCGCCCTCGGCGGCGATCAGCTCACCGAGCGCGTGGACGTCGTAGACTGCGGCAAGTGCCTCACGGTCGACGTCCGCAAACGCCGCGCTCTCTGCACGGCGCAAAAAGTAGACGCGGCCGAGCGAACCGTAGGAGATCGCCTGCGTACCGCCGACGGTGAGCGAGAACGCCGCGTCGCCAACGCCCGTGTAGGGCGCGTCGATCGAATAGCGGCTGATATACTGATCGACCGCGCGGTTCATCGTCGGCGCGTATTTCGTCATTTGTAAAACAAAGTTGTCATCCGTGGTGTCAAGGAGTGCCGTGCTTGCCGCCTCCAGCGTTGCGGAGTAGGCGAGCTCGTCAAAGCTTCCTTTATAATAATAGGCGGACTCCTCGACGTAGATATACTGCACGCGCACGCAATCGTCGCTCAGAAGGAAGGCGGCGAGGGTCTCGTCGTCGCTTTTGACCGTGCCGTCGTTTTTCAGCCGATACAAAAGCTCCGCGCGTACCGCGTCGGCACGCAGCTGAAGGCGAACCGTAGCGTCGGTCATACCGCTTTCCTTGATGCTCTTTTTGTAATTTTCATAGCTGCCGTAGCCTCGGAATTCGACGTCGCCCTCGATCAGGCGCTTGACGCCCGCGACGACTGCCTTATTCATCGTCTCGCCCCACACGTCGATGCCCTTTTTCTCAGCAAGTGAAAAGAGCGCGTAAAACTCGACGAGGTCGGCGGTCAGTGCCGCCTTGATCGCGGCGTCGTCCTCGCCGTAGAGATTTTTATACTGCAGGTACAGGGCGCGGAGCTGGTCGTAGTATACGTCGTAGCTGCCGACCTTCATCACCACGCGCGACTCGTCCGCGGTGCGGGCGACGGGGGGATAGGGATCGACCTCTTCATCCTTACAGGCAAGCAGGGACGTCGGCAAAAGCAGACAGAAAAGAAGCAATAAAAGTAAAAATTTACGCATAACGGCTCCGTTTTTTCGTTTTTTTACATTGTACGGCAGAAAAATGAATTCACTGTGAACATAAGTTTTTTGAAAAGCCCTTCCCTTTTTTCAAAAAATATGCTACAATGGATATGCTAAACAAAAAATACGGAGGCACTTATGGAGAACGAGGAGCTTTATACCGTTGCGCTGTCCGAGATCGTAGCGGAATTTTCACTGACCGAGCACTATCTGCCAAAACCCGCATCCGAAATTATGATCTCTTGTCCGCGCGTCAACCGCCCGGGACTGCCGCTGTGCGGCTTTTACGATCATTACGAAAATTTCAGAATTCAGATCATCGGCAAGGTCGAGCATCTGTATCTTTCCCAGCTGGAGCCCGAGCTGCGCACGCAGAGTCTGCGTCGCTTCTTTGCGTCACAGCCCGTCGCCGTGGTCGTGACGACCTCGCTCCCGATCTCGTGTGAGACACGCGCACTCGCTGAGGAGTACGGCGTGCCGCTTCTTGGGACGAGCGAGCCTACGAGTGAATTTATGGCGGCAATGATCGCCTTTTTGAACCTGAAGCTGGCACCGCGCATCACGCGCCACGGCGTACTCGTCGAGATCTACGGCGAGGGCGTGCTTCTGCTCGGCGACAGCGGCGTCGGTAAGAGCGAGACCGCCATCGAGCTTGTCAAGCGCGGTCACCGACTGATCGCGGACGACGCGGTCGAGACCAAGCGCGTATCGGCGAAAACGCTCGTCGGCGCGGCGCCCGAGATCATCCGCCACTACGTCGAGCTGCGCGGCATCGGCATCGTTGACGTGCGCCGTCTGTTCGGTATGGGTGCTGTCAAGATGTCCGAGAAGATCGACCTGATCATTAACCTTGAAAACTGGGTGCAGGGCAAGATGTACGACCGTCTCGGACTTGACTCCGAGACCACCGAGATCCTTGGCATCAGCATTCCCTCGATCACGATCCCCGTGCGCCCCGGCCGTAACCTTGCCATCATTCTTGAGATCGCGGCGATGAATAACCGCCAGAAGAAGATGGGATACAATACGGCGGAGGAATTCAACAAGAGACTGATGGAGCATATGGGTGCAGGCATGTAAGGGCGGCATCCTTGGGTAAAACCGAAAATAAAAAGGGGGACCTTTTTCAAAAGGTTCCCCTTTTTCCCCTCTGAAACCGAATGGGGGTGTTCGGCGGAAAGGCGGCAAATTTTTGCCGCTTTTTTGCATATTGGGGCGCGCTCCTTCATAGAGTGTTAAAAAAACGAAGGAGTGCTGCTATGGAAAATCAAACGGCGTTTTACACAGAGGATCTTTTGGGAGAGGAGGTCTTTACCGAATGCGGGGGTGAGTTTCTTCTGCCCGACTACCTGCCCGAGGTACGGCGTATCCTCGCCGTCCACGCGCGCGCCGTTGACGAGGGGCATTTCCTCGGCGAGAGCGCAGAGCTTGCGGGCAAGGTCGTCTTTCGCGTTTTATATACCGACGATGCGGGTGAGCTTTGCGCGACGGCGCTCGACGCGCCCTACGAGGCAACGCTTCCCCTCTCGGACAGCACCGCGGGGGTCTTTTCGGTGTCCGAGCGTGCGGAGGGGGCGACCGTCCGTCTGCTCGCGCCGCGCCGCCTGACCCTGCGCACGCGCGTGCGCATTCTGCCGCATCTCTGGGTCACGCGGGGGATCGAGGCGCTGAGCGGCGAGTCGCTCGTGACCCTCACGCGGACGGTGACCGACGGCGTGACTGTCTGCGGTACGGCAGGCGAGCTTCCGATGGAGGCGACGCTTCCGCTCTCCGACCCCGAGCGGCGCGTGCTTTTTGCCGATGCCGTGGCGTCGGTCAGGGAGTGCCGCTACGAGCGCGACGGCGTGCGGGTGCGCGGTGACGTTCTGTTTTCTCTTTTGCTTTCGGGAGAGGAGCTGCCCACGCTTGAGGAGGCACGGGCGAGCTTTGACGAATGGATCCCGATGCCCGAGGGGGAGGGGTGTGCGCTCCGTGCGATCGCGAAGCTCGGCGAGGTGAGCGCCGTGCCGTGTGAGGAGGGCGTGCAGATCTCTTGCCCGCTCTCGCTTTCGGCAGAGGGTCGGCGCGCCGTTTCCTTCCCCGTCGTATACGACGCCTTCTCCACCGCCGCGCCGACCTGCACCGAGTGCCGTGACTTCGTATTTTCCGCGCCGCTCGAGCCGCAGGTCCGTCGCGTGGAGATCGAGGGGAGCATCCCCGTTGAGGAGGACGGCAGGCTGATCTGCACGCACAGCCGCCCGAGCTCTGTCGCCTGCGCGGTAAAGGACGGTGAGGTCACGGTCGACGGAATGCTCGAGACGACCGCCGTCATCGCCCTCTCGCCGAGCGAGGGCGGCGTGCTTCGCTACACGGCGCACACGGAGAATCTGCCCTTCCGCCACCGCTTCGAGATGAAGGATGCCGCGTCGGTCACTCTCGCGCCGTCGGTCGGTAACGTCAGGATCACGGGGCGATGCGACGGCGGACGGTTGCTTTTGTCGGGCGATCTTGATCTGACGGTCGACGGCGTGAAAAGCGAGCGCATTTCGCTCCCCACGGCGCTTCATCCTGCGGAGCAGAGCGAGACGCTCGCCGCGGACACGGTGACCGTCTATTACGTCAAGCCCGGCGACACCCTTTTCAGCGTCGCGCGTGACTTCTGTCTTTCGCCGTCGGAGCTTGCCGCCGCGAACGAGATCGCAGACGAGGTGTTATCCGAGCCCGACAGTGCGACATCGCTCGACGGAGTTGCGAGCCTGATCCTCAACTTCTAAAAAAGGGGCTGTCACATTTAGGTAAAACCGAAAATGGCGAAAAGAACAAAGGGTAATTGACTCTATTACGCTTTGTAATCGTTTGAGGTGTTACTTAAGGTTGAAATTCTGACGAATTTCTCCAAATATTAAATGCCAT
>JAZSGY010000051.1:0-39113 GCA_045532985.1 Eubacteriales bacterium
CTCGAAGGTCGAGCGCAGACCGCCCGACGGGAAGCTCGATGCATCGGATTCACCCTTGATGAGGCACTTGCCCGAGAAATCCATCACGACCTTGCAGTTGCCGACCGAGGAAATGAAGGAATCGTGCTTCTCTGCGGTCATACCCGTCAGCGGCTGAAACCAATGCGTGTAGTGGGTAGCGCCCTGCTCGATCGCCCAATCCTTCATTGCGGAGGCAACGGCGTCAGCGATCGATGCGTCGATCTCACCGCCCGTGTCCATCGTGCGGATCAGGGATTCGTATACCTCACGCGGCAGACGCTGACGCATTACGTCCTCGTTAAAGACCTGACACCCGAACAGCTCCGGTATATTTTTCTGCTCCATAGCTTTCAACTCCTAAGCACGCCTTGCGTGCAAAAATTTCTTTACCCTACAATTATACCACAAGCGCGACTTTTGTCAAGTATTTTCGACAATGCGACGCCTCCTGTTTACGATTTGACTTGACAAAGCAGGGGGAATGATATATAATAGTCGGGTAAGAGAAAAATGAGAGGACAACCCCTTCATGTATTATATCACTTTGGACCTGGAATGGAACCAGGCGTACCAGCAAAAGGCGCTCGCCGTACAAAAGCGGCTCGCCCTCCGCTTGCGCGGAGAGGTGATCCAGATCGGCGCTGTGAAGCTGGATGAGAATATGGTGCCCTGCGGCAGCTTCAGCATGATCGTACGGCCGAAATTTTACAAGCGCATCCTGCGCCACGTATCCCGACTGACGGGCATCACGCAGGAGCAGATCGACAACGGGATCACTCTCCCCGAGGCGGCTGAAAAATTCCGCCGCTTCTGCGGTGAGGATTACGCCTTCCTGACCTGGGGGCCCGACGACATTCCGATGCTTGCCGACAACCTGCGCGCACACAAGCTCGATACCGATTGGCTCGCGCCGACCTACGATCTGCAGCCGATGTTCAACAACGTCACCGATGGAGAGAGCCGTCAGCGGTCGCTGGAATTTGCGATGGAGCATTACGAGATCCCGCAGAATCTGCCCGCACACGACGCGCTCAACGACGCCTACTTCACTGCCCTCGTCGCCGCACGGCTGGAGGTGCCGCGGCAGATCAGGGAAAACGTCGGGCGCAAGAACGCGGACGAGGTCGTGCGGGAGATCGGAAACGCCGACATCGGTGAGGACGGATACCCGACGCTTGAGTCGCTTTTGCTGATTCCCGCCTTCACGGAGCCCGTCTGCGTGCGCTGTGGAAAGGCGCTCACGACGGAGGACGAGGTCCTGCATGCGAAGGGTCAGCGCTATTCCCGCCTTTACACCTGTGCGGAGCACGGCTCCTTCCTTTACACGCTCCACCCCGTTAAGAATTTTGACGAGACCTGGCGCGCCCGCTTACGCGTCATCCGCGCAAGCGAGGCTGATATCACGAAATACCGCGAGCGTCTGAAGCTCGCCGTCGCCCGACGCCCCTACCGCCGCCATCGGCGCAAGCCCAAGCAGGGGCAGGCGAAGCCGGCCGAAAATGTAAACAACGGTTAACAAAAAAGCGTGCAATGCACGCTTTTTTGTTTTTTTCGGGAATCTGTTTACAAAGTCACGTATTTATGCTATACTGAAGTCAGGAATACGGTGAAAAAAGGAGAACCTACGAATGAAAAAGACCCTTTCCTTGTGCTTTGCGTGCGTGCTTCTTCTCTGCTCGCTTACAGCGTTTGTCTCCTGCGGTGAAAGACCCGAGCTTGATCTTGCGACTGCCGCTGAGAATCTTGAGGCGGAGGGCTACACGGTGTCGTACTATACGGCAGAGGATCACGATCTCGCCGAAGGTATAGTGCGCTATCTGATGGCGTACGAAGACCCGACCTTCATTGATAAAACAGACTACTTCGTTATGGAGGAGTACGACGATACGAAAATGGCGAAGCTCGCATATCTCGAGCAAAAGAGGCTCTTCGATACAAAGCTTGAGGAGTATGAGATCAAGATCGAGACCCTTGAAAGAACGCTGGAGCTTTACTCGGATGATCTGAGCGACGCGGTACGCGAGGATTACCGAAATCAGCTGAAATTTTACAAAAAACAATTGGAGCATTGGGAGGACGAGTTCGCGGTCGGCAGATCCGGCAAGGTGATCTGGTACGGTGCCGTTGATATCCTCGAGGACACCCAAGACTGAGCTCAAATAAAAAAGCGTGCAATGCACGCTTTTTTATTTGTTCTTAAAGTATTGATACAAATAACAGGGGAGCATTCCGTTATATAGCTTTCGCACCTTATCGGGGCGTGCGCCGTAAAAGCGCGGGAACTCGGGATGCGAGGTGATCACGTAGATCTGCCACGGGGCAAGGGCGCGGAAGCGTGTGCCAACGTCGCGGTAAAGCTGCTCGACCTCTTGCAGTGTGCCACCGATGCGCTCGCCGTAGGGGGGATTGGTCACGACCGTGCCGCGGCGTCCCTCGGGCTTCTCTATTTTCCGCGCGTCGGCAGTAAAGATCTTGAGACTGCCGTCCACGCCTGCGCGGCGTGCGTTTGCCATCGTAAGGGCGACCGATGCGGGGTCGATATCCGACGCGTAGACCTCGAAGCTCGTTTTCCGCTCGGTGTCAAGCGCCTCCTCCCGCGCAAGACGCCAAAGGCTCTGCGGGATCTGCGGAAAGCTCTCCGCGGCGAAGGCGCGTGCCTTGCCCGGGGCGATGTTATTGACGAGCATTGCCGCCTCAATGGCGATCGTGCCCGAGCCGCACATCGGATCCCAGAGAAGGACCTCCTCACGCGGGCGTGCGGTCGCCGCGATCGCGGCGGCAAGCGTTTCGCGCATCGGGGCGTCGTTTGCCTCGGTGCGGTACCCGCGGCGGTAAAGCGGTGCGCCCGTGGTGTCGATCATCAGCGTTGCCTCATCCTTAAACAGGAAAAATTCCACGCGGTAGGTGCGACCCGTTTCGGCAAACCAATCGATGCCGTAATGCTCCGACAGACGGCGCACGATCGCTTTTTTGATGATCTTCTGGCAGTCGGGGACCGAGAAAAGGCGACTCTTTACGGCGTGCCCCGTGACGGGAAAGGCATCGTCCTTCCCGATCCACAGCTCCCACGGCAGAGCGCGCGTGCCCTCAAAGAGCATATCAAAGCTATCGGCGCGGAATTTGCCGAGACTGATATAGACGCGCTCCGCGTAGCGCAAAAAGACGTTTGAGAGTGCGACGCCCTCCTCGTCCGCGCGGTAGGTGATGCGGCCGTCGATGGTCTCGATGCGGTCGTAGCCGAGCGACTCGATCTGCTCGCCGAGCAGATGCTCAAGCCCGAACAGACAGGTTGCAACAAGTGTAAGATTCATATGATAACAGGGGGAACCTTTTGTAAAAGGCTCCCCCTTTCACCCCTTCTAAAGCTTTTATGACCTTTTCCCCATTGGGTTTTGATGGAGGCGGGGAAAAATTTTCAAAGGGTTTCCCCGATCACTCACTCCTCCTCACCCGCGAGGATGCGATCAAAGATCACGACGTTGTTCGCGTGGTGACGCTCTGCCTTTTTCTTGCCGAAGAGCGACTGCATCGTGCTGATCTTCCGCACGCAGAGAACGGTATCGCCGCGCATGCGGGAGAGCCCCGGGAGCTTATGCAGATCCATGCCGCCAAGGCGGTAGCCGAAGTAGCCCTCGTAGGTCTGCTTTTTGCCGTCCTCATCCTTCGTTTCGACTGTTCCGCGCTTCGCATACGTGGGGGCTGTTCCCTCCGCAAAGGTCTGCTCCATAAAGCCACCCTGTCGACACACGCTTTCAAAAAGCGCAGGGTCGAGCAGGCAGATGACCGCCTCGCCCGCCTGGATCTCGTTATCAAAGACCTCAGTATTCATCTGCGAGGTGTTGGCAAGGAAGGAGACGTCAACGCCCTCCTCTTCCTTTTTCTCAAGCTCCGCCAGAGAATAGATGACGAGGTTGCGTACCGCGATGGTGATCTCTCCATCCTCATTGAGATCGGTCACGTAAGGCTCAAGCGAGGTCTTGATATCCTCAATATCCTCCTGCGTCAGCGTGACGGGACCTGCGTACATTACGTACATATCGTAATCGGATTTTGACGAGCACTGCACGAGGCAGACGATCAGAACGACAAGCACAAACAGCCCGATCAGAAAGGGCCATTTATAGTGATACCAAAAGTTTTCAAGCTTTGTGAGAAAGGGAGACTTCATCGTAGCACCCGACAGCTTTCCGTCCTGCTTTTCGCTTTGTACAGTTTCGTTTACATTTTGTTCGTCCATTGCGAAATCCTTTCAATAGCGTTTTCTTTTTTTATTCTAACATAAAGGCGCGCGGATTGCAAGGAATCTGCGAAAATATTGAACCGTCGCACAAGCACTCAGACGTCGAAGGAGATGCCGCTACACGCGCGGATCTGCTCGACGGTGCGGATGCTTTCGAGGCTGATCGCAGTATAGGGGTGCGAGAAAACGCGCCCACGGATCAAGCGGCAGAATTCTGCCAGCTCGTAGATCATATTGTTCTCGACGGGGGTGTAGGGGATCGCCGTCGGGGCTTCACCGCGCAGATGGAGCGTCAGCTCCTGCGGCGAGTTGGAGTGCAGGAAGGAGAGGCTGCCGTGCTCACCCGTGATGACCGAGGGGCGAACCGATTCGGTGATCTTGGAATAAAGGATGAGCGCCTGCATTCCGCCGTAGGAAAGGCGTGCCATTCCCTCGCCCTCAAAGCCGTTTGAAAGAAAGACCGAGCCCGAGGATACCGCGTGCGGTGCGCCAAACAGAGTTACGCACAGCTCGATCGGGTAGATGCCGATATCCATGACCGCCGCGTTTGCAAGGGCGGGGTTAAAGGCATTTTTGACCTCGCCGCCGAGGAACGCATCGTAGCGCGAGGAGTATTGGCAATATTCAAGCACCGCGTGGCGGATGCGTCCGAGTCTTGGAAGCGTTTCTTTAATGAGCGCAAGCACGGGATCGTGTACGGGACGCATTGCCTCCAAAAGGACGAGGCTTTTATCTGCCGCGCGATGTGAAAGTGCGAGATATTCTTCTGCCGTGGGGACGGCGGGCTTTTCGCACAGGACGTGGAGCCCTGCGTCAAGTGCCGCCATGCTCTGCGAAAAATGGAGCGAGTTCGGGCTGGCGACGTAGACGGCGTCGATGCCCGAGGCAAAGAGCGCGTCAAGCGAGGTGCATACCATTTTGATGCCGTGACGGTGAGCGTAGGTGTTCCCGCTTTCTTCGCGTCTTGAGTAGACCGAGACGATCTCGCAATCGGGGGTCGCCTTCACCGCTTCAGCGAAGCGGTCGCTGATCATACCCGTTCCGATCACGCCGAATCTGATGGTTTCCATAAAAGACTCCTTTTTTCTTTTACTTGTCGCTTTGCTCTTTTCCGTGTGGCTTATAAAGCGAAACGAAGAGCACCGCCGCAAGGACGATTGCCGCGCCGCCGATCTGCGGCAGAGTCAGCATTTGCGATCTGTCGCCGCCGATGACACCGAGGATCACGGCACCGCCAAGGGCACCGAAGACCGCCTCAAGACTCATAATAACGGTTGCGGTTGCGGGCTTTGCGTAGCGCTGGCCGATGATCTGCAAAGTGTACGCAACGCCGCTGGAGAAAAGCCCCGCATAGAGGATGGGGAGGGCGGCAGAGCCGAGCGCGGCGAGCGTCGGGCGTTCAAAAATAAGCGAAAACGGGAGCGAGAGGATCGCCGCGGTCAAAAATTGGATGCAGGACATCCGCACACCGTCAACCTTCGGCGTAAAATAACTGATGACCCAGATATGTACCGAGAAGGAAAGCGCGCAAAGAAGCGTCAGAAGCTCACCAAGTCCGATCGAGGAAAAGCCGCTGTCAAAATCAATACAAAGGAGAAAGAAACCAACGACGGCAACGCCGATGCCAATCCAATGGAACAGCGGCACGCGACGGCGCAGGATCAACCCGATAATCGGCACGATCAGCACGTAGAGCGCGGTGATAAAGGCGGATTTGCCCGTTGCGCCCTCCTTGATATGCATCAGCCCCTCTTGCTGGAGCGTGGTCGCAACGCAAAGGCAGATGCCGCAGAGCGCGCCGCCGATCCATTCGGTACGCGTGATGCCCGTGCGGGAGAAAAGGAATCTGCCGTTTTTGTTCACCCTGTCGAAGATCATAACCGTCGGCACGAGAACGAATGCGCCGAGGAAAAAACGCGTCGCGTTGAAGGTGAAGGTGCCCACGCTGCCGCCGCCGACGAGCTGTGCGGTAAACGCCATGCCCCAGATGAATGCGGTGAGAAGCAGAATGGCGTTTCCCTTCATATGATTGCTTTTCAATTTGCTCTCTCCTTCTTGATTTCAATAACAAACTGTGATAAAATAGAAAATGGAGCCAAAAGGCTCCCCCATCACGGCAGAGCCGTGTATTTGCAAGGCGACCGCCTTGTATATCCCGATCAAAAGCGTACCGACAACGAGCTTTTGCAACGGATAAAAAACTCCAAGCCATAAGCTTGGAGTTTTTGGTGGAGACAACTGGACTCGAACCAGTGACCCCTTGCATGTCAAGCAAGTACTCTAACCAACTGAGCTATGCCTCCGTACGAACTATATTATACCACAGTTTTTTCATTTTGCAACCCCTAATTGCAATTTTTTTGTCAAGAAAGGAGAATTTTTATGCGATACTCGGTTGAAACCGATGAAGTCAGCATTGACGCGGCGGAAATTTCTGCCCTTTCTCTTTTCCGTGACGGAGCGATGCTCTCCAAGGAGGAGGAATCCTTCTGTCGGCTTGCGGAGGACGAGGGCGAGGTGCTTTGTCTTCCGATGCTGTGCGACGGCGTTAAGCTCTCGGTTTTTGCACGCGTGAGCGCGCTGACCGAGCACGGCACGGTCTTTATCTTTGAAACGGCACACGATCCCGATGCGATGCCGCCGCTTTGCCTGCGTTATGCGGAGTGCTACGCCCTTTGCGCGACCTATCTGGCACGTCGTACGCGCCGCGTGCTTGGGCACGGGATCACGGTGGTCTATCGAAATGCACTTCTTTCTAAAGAGCATATGGAAACGCATACCCACACGACGGCGGAGCTGAAGGAGCATTTTGAGCGTTTGACGGCAAATCTGACGCCCGACGCCCTGCGTGAGATGGACCGCGTGCTTCACCGTCTGCCGACGATGGCGGCGGTGCGCTTTCCCTTCCCGAGGATCCGCGACGCACAGCGCGACTTTATGAATCAGACCTACCGCACGATCAAGCGGCGCGAGAAGCTGTACGTTTGTGCGCCGACGGGCACGGGCAAGACGATGTCGGTGCTTTTCCCTGCGGTGCGTGCGCTGGGGGAGGGTCGGATCGAGAAGGTCTTTTATCTGACCCCGAAATCGACGACGGCGAGTGCCGCCCTTTCCGCGCTTTCGCTTCTTCACGAGCGCGGAGCGGATCTGCGCGGCGTATCCCTGATCGCAAAGGAGCGCATCTGCCCGATGCGCGGGTGCGACTGTCACACGCACTTCAACTGCCCCGTTATGCGTGCAAACGAGGAGGCGGCACGGCGTGCTTTGTTTGCTCTGCTTGAGAGGAATCTGCCGATCGTGGATGCCGCCGTTTTCGTTGACGTAGCGAGAGAGCATCGCGTTTGCCCCTACGAGCTTTCGCTTGCTTACAGCCTTTACGCCGACGTGATCGTTTGCGACTACAACTACGTTTTTGATCCCGACGTCTTTCTGCGCCGCTTCTTTTCGGCGCACGGACGTTATACCTTTCTCGTGGATGAGGCGCATAACCTCGTCGAGCGCGCGCGTGAGACCTACTCTGCCGAGATCGACACGGCGTTTTTATCCGAGCTGTCCTCTCTTCTTTCCAAGGACGAGGGGCTTTCCGCCCGCGTGCGCGAGGTGGAGAACGGGGTGCGCAAGACCTTGCTTCGTCTGACGCGTGAGGAAACGCGCACGGGCGAGGATGGGAAAAAGGTTGCCTTCATTTCGCAAAAGGAGCTGCCCGAGACGGTTTTATCGATGCTTTCAAAGCTTGACGCCGAGCTGCCCGAGGCGATCCGCGCCGCAAAAAAGAGCGGTGCCGAGCTGCCCTATACCGAGCTGCGCCGCGCGGTCCGTACGCTCTCGCGTATAGTGCGACGGTTGGCACTTTATTCCGACTCCTACCGTACGCTTTTGTCGCGGCAGGGCGACCTGCTTTCGCTCCGCGCCTTTTGCGTAGACCCGTCGGAAAATATTTCAAGACGGCTTCTGATGGGAGATTCGGCGGTCTTTTTCTCCGCGACGCTCTCACCCGTCGAATACTATAAGACCCTGCTTGGGGGAGAGAATCAGAGCGTAGCGGAAACGCTGGAGTCCCCCTTCGAGGCGGAAAATCTGCTGGTCGCCGTTATGGATAAGATCAGCACGCGCTATCTGCAAAGAGAGGAGACGGTGCGGCAGATCGCCGACGTGATCCTGACCGCTTACCGAAAGCAGCAGGGGAATTATCTCGTCTTTTGCCCCTCCTTCGCCTATATGGAAAAGATCGCAACGGCGTTTCACACAGTTGCGCCCGAGATCCCGATGCGCATACAGCGCCGCGATATGAGCCGTGCGGAGCGTGCCGCCTTCCTTGACGGCTTTACCGAGGATTCGAGGACGGTTGCCTTCTCGGTCATGGGCGGGATCTATTCCGAGGGCATTGACCTTGTCGGCGAGCGGCTGATCGGTGCGATCGTGGTTGGCGTAGGGATGCCGCGCCCCGATCCCGAGCGCGAGACGGTACGTGCCTATTTCGAGGACACGGCGGAATGCGGTATGGAGTTTGCCTACGTCTATCCCGGGATGAACCGCGTTTTGCAGGCGGCGGGGCGTGTGATCCGCAGTGAAGAGGATCGCGGTGCCGTCATCCTGATCGACGACCGATTTGCGGAGCCGAATTACCGCCGTCTCTTTCCCAAGCATTGGCACGGACTGCGCTTCGTCGGCAATCTGCATTCGCTTGACGTATTGCTATCCCGTTTCTGGAAATCAAAATAAAGGACTGTCTCAAAATTCGGAATTTGAGACAGTCTCTTTTTTATGAAAACTGCCCCTCGCTTTCGCGGGGGGCAGTTGGTTTTTAAGTCAGACTCTTACCGGCTAAATCAGGGGTTGGTGGGGAAGCCGGTCTCGTTGTCATCGTCGGGATTCGGGTTTGCAGCGTTCCAGTTGAAGATCAGCTCCTCAAGTGCAGCCTGATATGCATCGAATGCAACGTTGAATGCTGCATCGGGATCGGTCACACCGTAAGCAACGTAAACGACAAGGAAGAGCGGATCGGTTGTCTCCAGGTAGATCGGAAGCGTCTCGTAACCCTGCGCACGGTTCATAACGTAGGGGTTAACGGTTGCGTCGATCTCGGTGCCTGCTGCATATGCATCCAGAATGGTCTGGATCTTAGCGATCTCAGCAGCCATAAGAGCGTTTGCATCGTCTGCAATGCCGGGGCACTGAGCGATCGCTTCCTCGGTAACAGCCATGTAACCTGCCTGCATCTCGTAGAGGAAGAGAACGTTGATCGCTTCGTCAACGATGAGGTAGAGCTCCTCGATCTTCTCATCCAGATCGTCGGTAGCGTAGTCGTAGGTTGCACGCTCAAGTATACCCTTGTATTTGTTACCGATCTCGTTGATCGCAGTACGAACTGCAATGTACTTGCTGTTGTCAGGAATGATCGACAGGAACATGGTAACCGTAGCACTGACGTACTCGGAGCCGTTGATCATGTGCGTGTGGAATACCTGAACGTAGATCGTCTCGTGCAGAGCCTCGAAGGAAGTGAGGTTCAGAGGAGTGGTGATCTCGCTGTTATCGATCTTGAACTGTGCGATTGCAGCCGCAACAGCGTCGATGTCTGCTCTCAGCGTGTAGGATGCGGGCAGAGCAGCAATTCTTGCGATCTCGTCGTTGATTGCCTGTGCATCAGCAACCAGCTTGTCGTACTTCGCTCTTGCAGCGGCAAGCGTAGCACGTGCGTCAGCATCGATTGCATCGATCAGATCGGTTGCAACGTAGCCGTCGGATACGTAGAGTGCGTTTGCAAGGAAGTCAGCCAGAGCATCCTCAGCAGCAACGATTGCTGCGAGAGAGTCGATTGCTTCACCGGGTGCGGTATCGTACTTAACGGTACCGATTGCGTTGATCAGATCAACGATTGCCTGTGCATCAGCAACAGCCTGCTTGTAGAGAGCATCGTAGGTATCGAAGTAAGCCTTCAGAGCATCGTAGGTAACGATGAAGGTCTCGTCTTCCTTATTCTCCTCGTCGATCACGGTGTACTCCATGTTGAGGTAGGTCTCAACCTCGGTGGTGTCCGGATCGTCAGCAGCGGCGATGATCTCGTAGAGATTTGCCCATGCCTCGTATGCAGCCTTTGCATCGAGAATGGTTGCGCCGGAGTTCAGAACGACAACTGCGGGAGTAGCGGGATCGTTGTCGGTGTCTGCGAGAACGCCGTCGATTGCAACGATCTTAGCAAGAACGTCCTGAGCAGCGATATAAGCCTCGGCGTAAAGTGCGTCGTAGGTCGCACGCTCACCGATCATCGTCGTATAGTTGGTAACGATGTAGGAGCCTGCGAGCTTCGCGATGATCACGTTCTCAACGAATGCGTTAGCGGAGAGGGTCGGTACGGTACCGAGGGTGGTGAGGTCGGCAGGATCAAGCGTGACGTCGCTGATGCCGTACTTCTCAGCCCAGATCTCGTATTTAGCCTCAGCAGCCTCGATCAGAGGACGCTTTGCAAGCTGCTTCTTATCAGCGATCGCGTCGATTGCAGCGATGACCTCCTCTGCATCCAGACGAACAGTCTCGAGCAGACCGAGGTAAACGACGATGATGTCGTTGAGCTCGGTGTAAGCCTCACCGATCATCTTGTCGCGGGAGTTGTAGATATCCTCGGTTGCGGTCTCAACGTACTCGTAGAGCGTCTTATCCGAGTTGAGGACGGTGTCGAGAATTGCAACGTAAGCTGCATCGCCAAGGTTGATGCCTGCGTTGAGCGTCAGCATCTCGTACTCGATCAGCCATGCAATGTATTCCTTCAGAGCTTCCTCAATTGCATCAATATCGTTGAGCTTGATGTCAGCGTCGCCGCCGATCGCGGTCAGAAGGCCGAGCAGCTTGGTTGCAACACCGTCAACTGCAACTGCGTCGTCGTATGCTGCATGGAGCAGGTCGTAGCGAGCTACGTCAGCGTTCAGCTCATCGATCACGTTAACGGCGGGGGTGACGTCCTCGTCGTATGCGATCAGCGAGGTGTATGCAACACCGTCGGTTGCAACGATGTCAGCGAGCGAGGTGTAGTTTGCCTCGTCAATGTTGTTCAGAGCGGTCAGAAGAGCGTCAATCGCAGCGTCAATCTTCTTCCACGAATCCTCGTCGAAGTTTGCAGCGCCTGCGGGACGGTACATAACGTGACCGATCTCAGCCCACTTCTGGTAAGCCCAGTCGATGTAGTCGTCGTAGTCCTCGAGCTCGTCAAGCAGATCCTCGATCAGCTCGTCGCCATCTGCCTCGGTGAAGTAGGGAGCAAGCTCAATGCGGCCCTGAGCAACTGCAACGGCAGCCTCAAGTGCCTTGTACTGCTGGGGAGCGTAGTAGTGCTCCTTTGCACCGTACTCGTCGATGTAAGCAGCCCACATCTTCTCGATCGCGGCGGTCTTGACCTCACGCAGATCCCAGATCTCTGCATCCTCTGCAACGATCATATCGAGCGTGATCTTGTAGTCGCCGAGAGCGGTCTGTACGTCAACGAGCGTGGTAGCGTTCGTGATAACGAGCTCAGCTGCAGCCTTCAGAGCGTCAGCCTGTGCCAGGTATACGCCACCGATCTTGGCAGCGGCTGCATCGTACGCGGTCTTGACCTCCTCCAAAGCGGCGGTCTTGCCGTTCTTGTACGCCTCAACGGCAGCCTTCATCTCAGCAACAGCGGCATTGATGGCAGCCGTATCGGTAGCCTTATTGATCGTGTCGACGCAAGCGCTGTAAAGCAGCTTCACACCGGGGTCGGTGTCTTCCTTGTAGGAAGCGATCGAGTTGATCGCGTTGGTCTTGTCTGCGCCAAGCTGGTCGTAAACGGTAACGATCACGTAGGTGATCTTCTGAACCTTACCCTCAGCGTATACGACGGCGATCAGCTGCTGACCTGCCTCGTCAAAGGGCTCAACGTCAACAAGCATATCCTTCGTTACGTTAACGGTCTTGGTCGTACCGTCCGAATATGTAACTTTAATCGTGGCGCCTGCGCAATCGAACGTGTCACCAAGGTCATAGGTAACGGTGTTCGGATGGGAAGCGAGCGAGATATTCTCCAGCACTACCCCTTCCTCTTCTTCGCCGCACGCGGTGAAAGCAACTACCGTGAGCGCAAAGATCGCCAATGCCAGCACTAAAAGCTTGACCAACGTGCTGACTTTGTGATTGTTTTTCTGAATTTGCATACTAACCTCCATGCATTTTTAAAGTTGGATAACTGTATTTTACAATACTGCGAGAAAATATTCATCTGTTTTTGTATGAATGGGAATTATTTCGTATGAATGGGACGACGGTTCTGAATAGCTCTGCAATAATTGGGTAAGGCGGATTCTTTTTCCTGCCTTTTTTCCATCCGCAGGAAAAAAGGGAAAAAGCAGGAGCTTTTCGGAGTCGGACAGTCGATCACGTGTGGTAAGCGGAGAGGATCTCCTTTGCCTCGACGTATCGGTTTTTGGCGACCGTCACGCGCTCCTGGTTGTCAAGCACGAAGCTGTACCTGTTCACCGAGGTCACGTAGCGCAGGTTGACGATGTAGCTGCGGTGGGAGCGGTAGAACTCTCCGTCGGGCAGCTCCGCCAGCACGCCCGCAAGCGAGCCCGTACATACGAGAGTCGCTGTACGCGTATGTACGTCAAGCTCGGTACGGAACACTTCAATGTAATATATGTCCTCTGCACGCACGACGACCGTACCGCCGCTTTCAAGCTTCAGGGTGACCGAGGGAGTCTTTCCGAGCTTTGAGAGAAGATAGCCGAACACCTCACGCAGGCGGCGCGGTGAAACGGGGCGGACGAGGTAGGAGAGCGGGTAGGTCTCGTACGCCTCCAGCGCGTGCGCACCGCTACGCGCGAGGAAGATCAGCTCGCCCTTATAGCCCTGCTGACGCATCCGCTTCGCAAACTCAAGCCCCGTCTTGCCACCGCCAAGCTCGGGATCGAGGATCACCAGCTGGAAGGTTCGCTTCTGAAGCTGTTCGCCGAGCTGACGCAGTCCGCGAAAGGTCTCAACGTTCAGCTCGCGGTTGCGCTTCGCCGCAAACTCGCGCAGCTGCTCTGCGATCTCCTCCGCTCCGTGCAGGGTGGCGTCACAAATTGCAATACGAATCATACGACCTCTTATTATATAATGGTAATATCTCGGTTTTCAAGCGCCGCAAGACCGACGCGAAGCGCGTCTGCCGCCGCCGCGCGTTCCTCGGGCGTTCCACCCGAAAGACGCGGTAAAAGCGTGCGGTAAAGCTCGCCCTTCACCGTCATATCGCGTTCCAGATACGCGCAGTTGTAGGTCGGTGTCGTCATATCCTCTACGTCCAGGCTGTAAACGCCGAACTCCTCTGCGGAAAGCTGGGGCAGGACAAAATCGTTCGGCAGCTCACCCAGCAGGCGGATGCGGAGCGTGGTCTCCTCCCCATAGCCGTGCGACCGGATGACGGCGGCGATCTTCGCCGAGACGTCCTCCTCCTCGGTACAGCCCGTAATATCGATCTGCAGCGTTTCGTAACGGCGCTTGCCGAACAGGATCCGCTCGGACGTCAGCCGCCATGCGTCGCCGTCCCTCGTTGCCTCGATCAAATTGACGCCGCCGATGCCCGGCTCGTCGAAGCTACGCCCCTCAAGACAGCCGCAATACGCGCAAAGGGTCGTGCCAAGCTTCGTCCCCTCGGCGTACTTATGGATATGACCAAGGGCAGCGTAGTGCGCGCCGAAGCCCGCGATATCCTCCCCCGTTACGGGGCAGCAGTCGGAGAGGACGTTGTCAAGGTAGGCGTGACCGCAGATGAGATTCAGACGCTCCGCGTCCTCCACCCTTTTTCCCGCCAGGGGCGAGAAGGTGTGGGTCTTTCGCAAAAACGCCCAGCCGTAGACCGAGATCGGCAGATCGGCAAGGTCAAAGCGCGCAAGCCCCTCCTCCTTGAAGATGTGAACGTTTTCGGGAAGCCGCCCCGTAGCGTAGACCGAGCGCATCGTGTACGGGTCGTGGTTGCCGGGGCTGATGACGAACTGCGTGGGTGCGCACGCGGCGATCTCACGCCTGAGCGTTTCGATCGTGGAGCCCGTGGCAAAGTCGCTGTCAAAGAGGTCGCCGCTGATCAGCACCAGCGGGATCGCCTTTTCCCTGACGTAACGCATGACACCAAGAAAGGTCTCGCGCAGCTCCGCGCGGCGCTGCTCGCTCTTTTCGACCGAGAGGCGCGAGAAGGGACTGTCCAGATGGATATCCCCGCAATGCAATATTTGAATCGTTTGTTCCATATATTTTTTCCTTTATGAAAAGAGGAATTTTTGTTTCCTATAATAATTGTACCACTTTCGACCGATAAATGCAAGACGTTGCAAAAAATATCTTTTCTCACCCTTGATTTGCTTCAAAATCTTTGTTATAATGAATATGAAAAAAGACTGCGCGATTTTCTGCGATGAAGGAGCTGCTATGTTAAATCTTGCCGTTCGGAATACGAGAAAGCTGATCCGGGAGAAATCAAAGACCGAGAATATCCGTCTCGGCCGTCTTTTCACGAAGAAGAAGACTGCCGCCTGGATGGCGAATATGATGGATCCCGTCGGAAAGGACACCGTCACGGTCCTCGACCCCGGTGCGGGTACGGGTATTCTTTCCGCCGCCGCCGTTGAGCGCATTTGCTCGATGGAGGGGGTAAGAGAGATCCACCTGACCTGCTACGAGAACGATCCCGTTTTTTTGCCGATGCTTGAAAACAATCTGCTCCGTATTCGCAAAAAGTGCCGCCACGATCACGGGATAAAGCTCGTTTACACGGTCCACAACGACGATTTCCTCATGGCGATGCGTGACGTGAATCTGCACACGCTTTTCGCGCCCGAGCTTTATTCCTACGATTATATTATTACCAACCCGCCGAAGGAGCTTTGCCGTAAGGATTCCGCCGCGGCGTCCTGCATGCCCGCGATCTTCACGGGTGCGATGGATCTTTCCTTTTTGTTTGCCGCGCTCTCGGTCTGCGTGATGAACGGCGGCGGTCAGCTGATCGCACTGCTTCCCTCCACGGTATCGACCGCAAGCTATCTTGCAAAGTACCGCCGCTATATGGCGGAGTCGACCGCAGTTGAGCGCGTGCATCTGTTCCTCAACCGCGCGAAGGATGAAAAGCGCACCGAAACGCTTCGCAAGAATATGATCGTCAAATACGTCAAGAGCGAGAAGACGCCCGAATTCGTCCGCATCTCGACCTGCCACGGTGACGAGGTGGGGGACGACGTGCGCATCCTGCCGCCGCTTCCCTACGGCTTCGTCGTACGCGGTGAGAGCAAGACGCTGCTTCTGCCGAAGTCGCGGCGTGAGCTTGACATTCTCTATTTCGTGAACGGTCTGCCCGCGACGGTTTCCTCGCTCGGGCTGAAGCTCCGCAACGGTCTGACGCTTGAATCGCGCTATCCCGATATGGTGCGCGACGTTCCCGAGCCGGGAACCGTGCCGCTGATCCATCCGCGTGCCATTGCGGACGGACAGGTCTCGCTTGCAAGGAATACGAAGTCCTCGTATCTTTTCCCGACGATCCCGTCGCTCGTGCAGAAGAACCGCAACCTGCTTCTGATCAAGCGCGTGCCTGCAAAATCCGAGGGGCGGCATCTCGTTTGTGCGGTCTATCTTGCCTCGCAGTTCCCGCGCTACAAGTACATCAGCACGCACAACAAGCTGCTTTACATCGACTATGCGGACGATCAGAAGGAAATGTCCGCGCAGTTCCTCCACGGTCTTTACGCCGTTCTCTCCTCGACGCTTTACGAAAATTATTTTTCGATCGTTTCGTCCTCAAAGCAGGTGAGCATCTCGGATTACGCCGACCTCCCCTTGCCCGAGGAGCGGATCATCACGGCGATCGGCGCGAATCTGATGATGACGCGAACCTTCAGCCGCAAGGCGTGCGACGCGCTCACGAGCAGTTTTTTGCGAATTCCCGAGGAAGTTAAATAATTTTTCAAAAACCTATTGCATTTTTCGTTTCGTTGTGTTACAATAGATGCACTGTGTTTTGAAAGCGTGCTTTCAGTCTATTTTAGAAAGGATAGGATCCTCGGGATCCGTATAAAAAAATGATTGCTCTTATGATCGCTCTGCTTGTGTGCGGCGTATTCCTCGTGGTTGCCGTATTGATGCAGCATGGTAAGTCCCACGGTTTGTCCGGCACCATCGCCGGCGGCGCTGAAACCTTCTTCGGCAAGGATAAGGGATCGAAGATCGACAAGGTTCTCTCAAAGCTCACCACGATCATCGGTATCGTGTTCGTCGTTCTCGTCCTTCTCGTATACCTCTTGAACCCCAACTATACTCCCTCGAACAAGTATACGCAGGGTATGGGTATTCCTTCCACCTCGTCCGTAGAATAAAAACGCAAGCCACGGGAAAACTCCCGTGGCTTTTTAATTTAATTTTGAAAGAAGTACTATGAAGAAAAAGAAAGATTTCAGAAAATTTGCGCGGGCATCGGCGCGGCGGCAATCGCCCCGCCGTACGCCCGCACCGAAGAAAAAGAAGCCGCAGTCGTCCGTCACGGTCGACGCAGTCTTTTGCGGCACGCGCTACGGCTACGGCTTTGCCGAGGTCGAGGGGCGCAGGGAGGATCTGTTTATTCCCGAGCGTAAAACGGGGAGTGCGATGCACGGCGACCGCGTTCGCGTGCGCTTCACGCCGCAGTACGAGGGACGGCAGGAGGGCGAGGTCGTTGCGATCACCGAATACGCGCGCACCTCGCTCATCGGTATTCTCGCGGCGGAGGAGACGCTGCTCCGTCGCCGCCGCGTCCGCCGTTATTTCGTGATCCCCGACAATCCGCATTTCGGAGAGGCGTATCCCGCCGTTTACCAAAGCGGCTATCGGGTCGGGCACAAGGTAGAGGTATCGCTCGGTCGCGACGGCGAGAGTGCGGGCACGCTTTTGCGTGATTTCGGCGATGCCGAGTCGCGCGGGGCAAACTACGGCGCGATCCTTTCGGAGAATGGGATCGAGACCGAATTTTCGGAGGACGCCCTGCACGAGGCGGCGCTTGCCGCAAGCACGCCGCTGTCCGAAGCGGGACGCACCCGCGTGCGCGACGTCGTCTTTACGATTGACGGCGCGGATGCGAAGGATCTTGACGACGCGATCTCGCTTCGCCGTGTGAAGGGCGGGTATCTGCTCGGCGTGCATATTGCCGACGTATCCGAGTACGTGAAGCCGAAGGGTGAGCTTGACGCCACCGCGCACGCGCGGGGAACGAGCGTTTACTTTACCGACAAGGTCGTGCCGATGCTGCCGCCCGCCCTCTCGAACGGCGCCTGCTCGCTGAACGCGGGCGAGGATAAATACGCTCTGAGCGCGACGGTACAGCTTGATCAGAACGGGAAGATCGTTGACTGCCGCATTGAAAAAAGCATTCTCCGCTCACGCGTGCGCGGCGTTTATTCCGAGGTCAACGACCTGCTCGATAAGGGAGCGTCCTCCGCCTTCTACGAAAAGTATAAGGAGGTCTATCCGACCCTGCTTGAGATGGCGGAGCTTTATCTGATCCTTGACCGTCGCTCCCGTGCGCGCGGCGCGATGGAGCTTGACCGCGCTGAGGCACGGATCCTTCTTGACGAGACGGGTGAGCCTGTCGAGATCGTCGCGCGGGAGCGCGGCGTTGCCGAAAAAATGATCGAGCAATTTATGCTCGCGGCAAACGAGGCGGTCGCCACCCGTATGCACGCCCTGACCGTTCCCTGCGTCTACCGCGTGCATGAGGAGCCGTCGCCCGACCGCCTGCGTGAGTTCGTGACCTTCGCGCACAATCTTGATTTTGACACGCGCCCATTTACCGAGCGCCGCCCGACGGGGCGGGATTTTTCGGAGCTTCTGGATACAGCACGGGAGCGCGGGATCGGGGATGCGCTCTCCTACACCGTCCTGCGCACGATGGCGAAGGCAAAGTACAGTGCCGCCGCGCATCCGCATTTCGGGCTCGGCATTCCGCTTTACTGCCACTTTACCTCACCGATCCGCCGCCTTTCCGACCTTGTGACGCACCGCATCATCAAGGCGGTCCTGCTTGACGGCGAGCCTGCCAAGAGGTACGAGTCCGCCGCGCGGCGTGCCGCCGATGCGGCGACCGAGGGCGAGCTGCGCGCCCTTGCCGCGGAGCGCGGGATCGACGCACTTTACAAAACCGTCTATATGGCGCGGCATGTCGGCGAGGAATTTGACGCGATCATCAGCTCGGTCACGTCCTTCGGCATCTTCGCCGAGCTTCAGAACACCTGCGAGGGGTTGATCCCGCTGTCCTCGCTTGACGGTGCATTCGTCTTTGACGAGCGCAACCTGTCGGTGCATAGCGGACGGACGGTCTACCGCCTTGGCGACCGCATCCGCGTCCGCGTGGCGGACGCCGATATTCCTTCGCGCCGCGTGCGCTTTGCGATCGTAGCGCAAAAATAAAAACATGACAAAAAAGCTGTCTCAAAGCACTTGAGACAGCTTTTTTTGATTTATGACATTCTAACGCTTCAGACAATCGATCAGACGCAAAACGATCTCGCGTTCCTCGTTCTTCAACTCGGTGATGTCAACCGTCAGCCTGTCACTTGATGCCAAAAGATAATCCGCATTGACGTGAAATATCTTGGTCATTTCAACGATGTTTTGAAGGGATGGAGAGGACAGGGACATTTCCCAGGAATTTACTGCACTGCGCGAAATACCTAATCTCTGTGCCAGATCGGTCTGCGTCATACCCACCTTGTCGCGCAAATATTTGATCCTGTCAGCAATATTCAAAATCATACCGTTCCCCTTTCTTTTTTCTACACTATATATCTTACCCGATTATTTTGAAGAAGAAATTATCATTAATGATAAATAATACTTGACAAAACATTTTTTACATGTTATAATTGCCTCGAATGGAGTGGAGTATTCGCATCATATCCGCAAAACTCCAACCTTAGAAACAGGAGGTGTAGAAGAAAACGGAGTGGATTCTACCGATTGGAACCACTCGGCTGTACTGTCAATCGGGGCGGATATGTATTATATTCATGATTTGAAAGGAAAAAAGAATGAAAAACAACGCTATTTTCAGAAAAGTCTTGTTGTTGACCTTGTGTCTCGTTCTGATCCTCTCCTGTTTCGCCGCATGCGGGCAGAAGAAGATCGACGCGCTTGAAAAAAGTGTGGGCGAGCTTCAAACACAGGTAAGCAACAATGCCTCAAAGCTTGAAGAAACCGCAAAAAGCGTGACGCTCGAGGAGCTGCGTGCACTGGTCGACGAGATCAAAACGACTGCCGACGCTGCCGCAACCGCAGAAAAGCTGGAGAACGTGGTTTCCGAGCTTGCGACCGTTAAGGGAACCGCTGACGCCGCCGCAACCGCTACGGCTCTTGCAAACGCCGTTGAGGAGATTGAGGCACTGATCGCCGCTAACGGCGAGGCGGATACCGCCACCGGTGCCGCACTCAATGAAACGCTTACCGCAGCACTTGCAAAGATCACTGCGCTCGAGGAATCCTACGCAAGCACTGCAAGCCTGAACGCAGTAATCGCCGAGATTCGTGCCGCATACGCAACAAATGAATCGGTTGCCCAGACTGCCGCAAAGCTTGAGACCGTCATTGCAAACCTTGAGGGTGTCAAGGCAACTGCCGATGCCGCCGCTACCGCTACGGCTCTTACAAATGCCGTTGAGGAGATCGAGGCACTGATCGCCGCAAACGGCGAGGCTGACACCGCCGCCAAGGCGGCGCTTGATGAAGCGCTGAATGCAGCACTTGCAAAGATCACCGCCCTCGAGGACACCTACGTAAACACCGAAAGTCTGAATACGGTGATCGAAGAGATCAGAGCAAGCTATGCGACGAATGAAAGTCTTTCGCAGACTGCCGCAAAGCTTGAAACCGTCATTTCGAACCTTGCCGCCGTAAAGGATACCGCGGATGCCGCCGCTACCGCTACGGCTCTTACAAATGCCGTTGAGGAGATCGAGGCACTGATCGCCGCAAACGGCGAGGCTGGCGCCACTACCAAGGCAACACTTGAAGGCGCGCTCGCAAAGATCACCGCCCTCGAGGAAAGCTGTGCAACGGTTGAGGCACTGGATGCCGCCGTTGCAGCCATTGAGGCGGCTTATGCAACGAACGAGGATCTTGCGGCTGTCAAAACCGATCTTGACGCGCTGGAGGCTACCGTCGCCGCGAATACCGCCGCTGACAGTCAGACCAAAGCCGCACTTGAAAAAGAAATTGCAGATATCAAGACCGCGTTGGCAACCAAGGCTGACGCTACCACCGTCAACGGCAAGTTCAACGCACTGCACAGCACCGTCGCCACGCTTGCAAGCAAGGCAGAGCTGAATCAGGCTGTCAACACGCTGAGCAAGTCGGTAAGCGATCTGAAAACCGAGCTTGAAAAAAAGATCCTGACCGTTAGCGGCAAGTTTGACGCGCTCAGTGAGAGAGTCAACGGAAATGCCGCTGCAATTGAGGGGTTGAAGAACGAGCTTGACACCGTCAAGGAAACGCTGGACGAACTGCTCGCCAGCGACTTTGCCGATAAATATCAGGCAGCAACCGAGCTTCTGCAAAAGGGTGATGTCGGGGATAATTACACGCATTCTCTGAGACATTTCGAGGACCTTGTCAAAACCGTTGAAAAAGAAAATTATGCGGACGCCGACTTTGCCGCATTTGAGGCAACCGTTGCAGATCTGCGCTTTTTCCTGAACCGTGCGCTCTCCGTTGAACAAATCCTCGGCTATTTCACAGAGCTCAATGATGCGATCAACGGTATGCCGACGCTCGCCGAGACGCTCGATGTTATGCTGACGGTCATTGAAAATGACAAGACCATCACCACCGATCCCGCTTGCCTTGACCAGTTAAAAGCGGTCTATGCAAAGGCAACGGGTGCAGGCGAGCTTGACGCCGTTCTTGAGTCGCGTTACACGCTGGTTGTAAATGCACACAACAACATCGTTGCGGCAAAAGCCGCTACCGATACCGTTGTTGGTGCGATCAACGGCATTGCAACGCCGATTGTATACGCAGACAGCGAGAACGCAGTTGCTTCTGCTGAGGAACTCTTTGCTTCGCTGACAATTGATTATTTCGGAAACGATGAATACAACAATCTTTACAGCGATGAGCTGACCGCCGAAAAAATGGTCACGAATTACGAGACGCTTCTCGGCTACCGTGCCCGTCTGACACAGCTGACCGAGGCGTTCGCTGCCAAGGTTTCCGTGATCGAGCTTGCGCTTGGCTTTGACATTGACCGTCCGCTTTACAGCGATCTTACCGCGCTCTCAGCGAACAAGACCGAGGTGGATGCTTGGATCGAGCTTTATTCGATCGACGAGGCAAATCTCTTTAAGATCTACGGTGCAGAATATACTCTGCTTGCAAAGGCATATGCGTATGCCGAGGCAATGGATGCACTTTATACCTCTCACGAGGTTGCTTCTCTGAACGATGCGCTTGACGCACTCTGCGGCAAGGCGCTCACCGTAATCACCGACGATGTCGAGGCTGATGCGCTCAAGGCAAGACTTGATGCTCTGAATGCAGCAATCGAAGCCGTTATCGATTACGATGCAATTGACGAAAACTACGTCACCATGATCGGTAGCGACCGTCTGACGAACTACGATGCCGTAACGGCGCGCATTGCGGAGCTTTACACCGCGAAGGGCGAGGTTGAGGCAATCGTTGAGCTGATGGAGGCGTTGCGCGGCAACGTTGTCGTCACCGATTATACGACCATCAAGAGCTATGGCAATGCACTTGCAAGCATTTGCAGTGTACGCGGCATCACCGAGGGTGATGAAAACTACATCCTGATCGTTGCTGACGCACAGGCACTTTGCGACGCTCTGCTTGAGGAATACCGCCTCCTAACCGAAATGATTGCTGAGATCTATATGACGGTCGAGGAAAAGCTCAACGACGTTGCATGGAAGCTTGCCGACGGCAACAAGATCATTGAGATCCAGAGCTATCTTGATAAGCTCCCGCTTGAATGGAATCTTCCCTCTGTCAATATGGCGCTGACGCTGGTATTTGAGGACGGCAGCACGCAGGACACCAACCTTGAGGATCTTTACATGAACTGGTCGATCGTGGTTGGCTACTACAATACGCTCGCCGCCAATGCACAGACATCCGCTACCGACGTGACCGCGACAATCGCAGGTCTGTCTGCACTCAATCCGAAGGATATCAAGGACTTCGCAGCAATCGAAGCAATCCGTGACGTCTTCGGTGCGTGGGCACTGACCTACCTTGAAATTGACGTCACGACCGCTGATGCCGCTGACGTCAAGGCTGCAGTTGATGCAGTTCAGGCAATTCAGATTCTTGCAAAGGAGGAGGGCACGTACTATGTATTCGTATCCTCTGCCGACTGCGTGGCTCTGAGCACGGCATATAGCGAGGCAAAGGCTACCCTCTCTGCCGCAGAAGAGACCTGGAACGGTCTTAGCGCCGATATGGATGCTCTGATCGCAGATTGGAACATTCATTCCTCCTTCGACACCGTGATCTCTGCATACACGGCATATCTGACCGATTACTATGCAGGCTCTGTCGATGCCGACAGCGATCTGTTCGGCGAATGCGACAAGTATGCTGAATTCGGCGCTGTCTACGCAGTCTTCTCCGGCAAGCTCGGTGATGCACAAAACGATGCGGCAAGCATCAAGGGTGCCATCAACGTACTGCCGACGATCGACATGACGAACGCCCACAACGTCATCATTCTGATTGAGACCATTGATACCATGGTTGCCAATTACGAAAGCAATTACGGTTGCGCGATCCTCTCCTGTGACAAGTGTGGCATTACCGCAGACGAGGCAACGAAGCTTGCAAAGGCACGCGCACAGGCGTCCTATACTGCAGCTTACGCAGACTTCATCACCGACAACGCTCTTGACGACACCACGGTAGTCAAGCGCTCCGAGGTAGAAGGAATGCTCACCTCCTGGAATGCAGGTCTGAACCGTGCGGAAACCCAGGAAAACATCAATGCCGTCGAAAGCATGGCACTGAGTCTGCTTCAATCCTTCCAGAACAGATTGGACGCAGCAAATCCCTGATCCCCAAATCCCCCAAATTTCATAAAGGGGAAGCGGCTGTCATTTTGGCAGCCGCTTCCCTGATTTTTTATGCTTTTGCTTCGTGTATTTGGTTTTCATAATCTATCAAAAATATCAAAAAGGGAGTCGCTTCTGACGGCATCCTTTCCAGATCAAGTTTTAGAGGGGTCAAAGGGGAACCTTTTGTAAAAGGTTCCCCTTGTTTCTTAGGGCGCCGCAGGTTTGGCGGGAAATTCGTCGTTCTTCGGGACGTGAGGCGTACTCGGTACGTCGAGTCCCTAAAACGGCGAAAGAAAATGGCATTGAATGATTTGGGGAAATTCGCAAGAATTTCAACCTTAGATATTATCAAACAAACACAAGGGGGCAATGAAGTTCACTGCCCCTTGCTCTTTTTTGCCATTTTCGGTTTCACCCAAAGATGCAAGCCCTGTTGTTATGCCCAGGACATCGTCGTGGGCTTCGGATCGCGGATGATCGATTCCTTGAGGAACTCGACTGCGTGCGCCAGACCCTCGTCGGGCGTCATCAGGCTGTCCTCGTGCTCGATGCTCATGACCTTATCGTAGCCGACGAGGCGCAGGTTGCTGATCATATCGCGCCAATAGTCGAGACCGTTGCCGTAGCCGACCGAGCGGAATACCCAGGATCTGTGGATCTCGTCGCTGTAATGCTTGGTGTCCAGCACGCCGAACTTAGCGGTGTTGTACTTGTCGATCTTCGTGTCCTTTGCGTGGACGTGGTAGATCGCGCCCTCCAGCACGCGGATCGCGGCAACGGGATCAATGCCCTGCCAGATGAGGTGCGAGGGGTCGAAGTTTGCGCCGATCACGTCGCCGACGGCGGCACGCAGCTTCAGCAGCGTTTCGGGATTGTAAACGCAGAAGCCGGGGTGCATCTCAAGCGCGATCTTGGTCACGCCGTGTGCCTTTGCGAAGGCAACGGTATCCTTCCAATAGGGAATCAGCACGTCATTCCACTGGTAGTCGAGTACCTGCAGATACTCCTCGGGCCACGCGCAGGTCGCCCAGTTCGGCATCTTGTCCTCAGGCGAGCCGCCGGGGCAACCCGAGAAGGTGATCACGGTGTCAATACCGAGCTTTTCGGCAAGCAGAACGACGTTCTCGAAGTCCTTGTGATAGCGAGCCGCCTCTGCCTTGTCGGGATGCACGGGGTTGCCGTGCGTCGAAAGCGCGCAGATCTCGATGCCGTACTTCTTGAAGGTCGCTACGAATTCATCAAACGCCGCCTTGTCGGCAAGCAGCTTTTCGGGATCGCAATGTGCCTTTCCGGGATATCCGCCGCAGCCGATCTCCACACATTCAATGCCCATTTTAGAGAATTTCGCCAAAGCCTCGTCAAGCGACAGGTTGGCAAACAAATTGGTCAGTACGCTGAGTTTCATATTTACACTCCTTTATGTCTGTGATACTTATATCATACAATGAAAAAAGAATTTTTTCAAGTCTATTTGAAGAAAAAATATACCTTTTTTGTTTTTTAACTTTTCTTACCCCGCGTGCTTAAAGGCGTGCCCCTTCGGCAATCCTCATTTTCGGAGGATATTATGAAAAGAAAAATCTGTCTTTACGGGCTCGCCTTTGCCGTCGGTGCCGTCGGTTATCCCACGATCGAGCTGCTCTTTCGCGGGCGCAGTCATATCTCAATGGCGCTTGCGGGTGGGCTTTCACTCGCCTTTATCGTTTGGCTCGGGGTGCGGCATCGCGCGAAGCCCCTGCTTTTACGTGCGCTGCTCGCTTCTCTTTTTATCACCGCGATCGAGCTTCTGATTGGAATTTATGTAAACCTAACTTTACACCTTTCGGTTTGGGACTACTCGGATCAGCCCTTGAATCTTTGGGGGCAGATCTGCCTTCCCTACACGTCGGTCTGGTTTGTGCTTGCACTGCCTTTTTGTGCGCTGACAGGAAAAATTCCTTTGTCCGAGCGATTGACAAAGTAGAAATGCGGTGGTATAATTTAAGAAAAAAACGGAGTAATTCGATGGAAAAGCAAGACCTGATTGAAAAAACCGAACGGATCGAGCCAATCTACAAGGGCAAGATCCTGACCTTTCACGTGGATACCGTCCGACTGCCGAGCGGAAGCTCTGCAACGCGCGAATACGTCAGGCATAACGGCGCGGTCGCCGTCGTTGCGGTGACGGAGGACGGCTCTATTCTGATGGAGGAGCAATTCCGTTATCCCTGCGGGCGCGTTTTCTTTGAGATCCCTGCGGGCAAGCTCGATTCGCCCGACGAGGATCCCCTTGCGGCGGCACGGCGTGAGCTGCGCGAGGAAACGGGTGCAGTTGCACAGGAGTGGCTCTCGCTTGGCGACTACTATCCCTCCCCTGCCATTTCGACCGAGGTCATCCGTCTTTATCTTGCGCGCGGTCTTTCCTTCGGCGATACCGATTGGGATGCGGACGAGCGGCTGATCGTTCGCAAGGTCTCCCCCGCGGAGCTTTATCGGGCGATCGCGGCAGGCGAGATCGCCGACGGCAAGACGGTTGCCGCGCTTCTCAAATACAAGCTTTTCTGCGAAAAAGGAGGTTCGTTATGAAATACCTGATCTCACCCGACAAACAGCGCTATAAAGTAAACTTACATTGTCATTCTACCGTCTCCGACGGTGATTTTACGCCCGAGCAGGTCAAGGCAGAGTACAAGGCGCGCGGCTATGCGGCGGTCGCCTTCACCGATCATCAGGTGCTGATCGGCCACGCCGATCTTTGCGACGACGAGTTCATTGCCCTGCACGGCTATGAGGCGGATCTGCAGCCGGGTGCGCCCGATATTGAGAACGAGGCGTTTTATAAGACCTACCACGTCAACCTGATCGCACGGGAGCAGGATCAGCTGATCCAGCCCTGCTTCGATCCCGAGCGTGCGGCACGGACGGCGCGCCACTCGGTTCCCTTCGTTCGCTACAACGGCGAAGCCTTTCCCATGCGCTACTCGATCGATTGCGTCAACGAGATGGTGCGCCGCGCAGACGAGCAGGGATTTTTCGCCATTTACAATCATCCCTTCTGGTCCTGCCAGACCTACGACGACTACGCAACGCTTGAGGGGATGCTCGGCGTTGAGGTCTACAATACCTCCTGCGTGGTGATCGAAAATTCCGCCGACCGCACGAGCGCGGTCTACGAGGACTTTTTGCGGCTCGGCAAGCGCACGATCCCCGTTGCCGCTGACGATATGCACACGATCGACGCACTCGGCGGCGGATGGAATACCGTGCTCGCCGACTCGCTTTCCTACCGCAATCTGACCGCAGCGATCGAGCGCGGCGACACCTACGCCTCAACGGGGCCTGAGATCGCATCACTCGCCGTCGACGGCGACAGGATCCATCTCTCCTCGACCCCCGTCACGCACGTCTTTTTACATATCGGTAGAAAGCGCAGCGCGCGCCCAACGCATCACGGCGGCACGCTCTTTACCGACACCGTCATCGACCTGCCGAGTGACGCGCCCCGCTTCCGCCTTGAGCTGGTTGACGAAAAGGGCAACCGCGCCTACACGCGCGCTTATTATGCGGAGGAGTTCCGCTGATTTTAAAAACCGCATATCCGTCCGTCGGATATGCGGTTTTTGTGTTTCATTGTGACGGTTTGCGCCTTTTGAAAAATGCGCCCGAAAACTTTAAAGGATGGGAACTGAAGGATTTACAGCCTTTTCTCAGCAGGTTTTTTGCCAAGCTTTTTTGGCAAAAAAAGCGGAAGGTCCGCGCCTTTCAAAAAGTAAAAAGTCCTGCGGATACCTTTCTCTCCGACGGACGTTTTGTGCCGAAAGCCCAGATATCAGAAAAAGTGATGGCAAAAACAAAAATATAACTTGACAAAATGAAAAACAGGCATATAATAAGAGTATATTCTTTTGTGAAAGCTTTAACGGAATGGTGGAGGGCTGACGATGGGAACGCTTTATGAGTTGATGATCTCGCATTTTGAATGGATGCATCTTCTGGAATTTTTCGCGCGCATTTTGCTGGCAGGCATTTGCGGTGCGGCGATCGGACTTGAACGTGCGAAGCGCTTGAAGGAGGCGGGCATCCGCACGCACATTCTCGTGTGCATCGGTGCGGCGCTGATGATGATCGTATCGAAGTACGCCTTTGCGGACCTTTCGGTCGAGGGCGGGTTCTTCCCCGGCATTGACGGCGCTGACGCGTCGCGCATTGCCTCGCAGGTCGTAACGGGCATTTCCTTTCTCGGTGCGGGCATCATTTTCAAAAACGGCGGCTCGGTCAAGGGCTTGACGACGGCGGCGGGCATCTGGGCGACCGCGGGCATCGGACTTGGCGTTGGCGCGGGCCTTTATATCGTGTCGATCTTCACGACCGTCGTGATCATGATCATACAGGTTCTTTTGCACCGCTTTGCAGTCGGTAACGACGCCCTGGTGGTACAGACCTTTATCATCACCGTGACCGACTCGGCGCGCTTCCGTGCGGAATTCGAGCAGCACTTAAAGGAAGTCTGGCGCGGACAGATCACCGACCACCGCGTAACGAAGGGGAGCAACGAGTCGACTACCTTCAGCCTCTCGGTGCGTATGCCGAAGACGGTGCCCTTTGACGATATCGTTGACTATATGGAGTCGCACCCCTACATCACGCGCTTTGACAGTCACTCGGCGGGCTGAAAATTTTTTTGATAAACCCCTTGACAAATCGGCGACGGGGTGATATAATAGCCGCATCAAAATTCAAATGCGTTGAAGATATTATGCGAAAGCAGGAAGCCTTCTGCAGAGAGCCGTCGGTCGGTGCAAGACGGTGGGGTGTGCTTTGGCAGTCTCCTATCCGAGCAGGATCCCGGAAGGTATAGTAAGGGATCTCGGGCGGGCTCCGTTAAAGTGCCCACGGCTTGTTAGAGCTGATGAGTGGTCACGCAAGTGACAATACGGGTGGTACCGTGGTTGTATGTACAATCATCCCGCAAGGACCGAAAGGTTTTTGCGGGATTTATTTTTATGTTCTGAAAGGAAGAAAAACATGAGAACGATTACGATGACCGACAAAACGCTGTGCACGGTAGCGCGGGAGCTTTCCTTCCGCGACCGCATCAATATGGCGGGGCGCCTTGAAGCGATGGGCGTCGACGCGATCCTTTTGCCCGAGATGAAGCGCGCGAAGGAGGAGACGGTGATGAACCGCACGATCGCCGCCGCGGCGGAGCTTTGCGTCAAGATCGTTGCGGGCGCGAAGGAGAGCGAGATCTTCGCCGCCTACGAGTCGGTGAAGGACGCGAAGGACGCCTGCCTCGTGATCGCCCTGCCGACCTCGACTGTCGGGATGGAGTATCAGTACCATAAAAAATCCGCGGCAATGCTGGAGATGATCGAAAACCTCGTCGGCTACGCCGTGAGCCTTTGCAAAAAGGTAGAGTTTGTCGCACTTGACGCGTCACGTGCGGAGGACGGCTTCATCGCCGAGGTCGTCGCCGCCGCGAAGCGCGCGGGGGCGTCTGCCGTTACGCTGTGCGACGACGCGGGCGTCTGGATGCCTGAGGATGCCGCCGCGGCAGTAAGTGCCGCAAAGGCGGTTGATCTTCCTATTTATATATGCCCGTCCGACGCACTGCATATGGCGGCGGCTGTCACTGCGTTCGCCATCCGTGCGGGTGCTGACGGCATCGTGACCAGCATTGACGGTGAGTTTGGCGCGACCCTGCAGTCGGTTGCCGACCTGCTTTCGCAGAAGGGGGAGGAGCTTTCGGTCTCCTCTGCCCTCTCGATCACCGAGATCCACCGCGACGTGGAGGAGGCTCTGCGCGACGTGGCGGACACCGAGCAGCAGGCTGACCGCAGCCGCGTGTACCTGACGCACGAAAGCACGCTCTCCGACGTTTCTGCCGCCGTGCTTTTGCTTGGCTACGAGCTGACCGACGACGACGTGGGCTGCGTGCTGGCAGAGGTACAGCGCGTGACCGAGCATAAGGATCACGTTGGCAGAAAGGATCTTGAGGCGATCATTGCCACCGCGGCAATGCAGGCGCCCTCGACCTATCATCTTGACAGCTATACCTGCACCACGGGCAGTAAGCTCTCGGCAATGGTGCAGATCACCCTGACCCACGGCGACGAAAGATCGAGCGGCATCAGCACGGGCGACGGTCCGATCGACGCCGCATTCATGGCGATCGAGCAGATCGTCGGTCACCACTACGAGCTGGACGACTTCCAGATCCAGGCGGTCACCGAGGGGCGCGGTGCGATCGGCTCCGCACTCGTGAAGCTCCGCTACGACGGCAAGCTCTATTCGGGAAGCGGTATTTCGACCGACATCATCGCCGCATCGATCCGCGCGTATCTGAACGCGTTGAACAAGATCGTATACGAGGAGGCATAATATGAAGCTTTCATTTTCCGCGCGGCAGGTCGGTGCGCCCACCTTCCTCGCTCTGTGCAAGACCGCCGAGCGCTACGGCTATGCGGGCATTGAGCTGTCCGACGCCGACACGGATCCCGCACGTTTTCCCGACGGTCCGTTTGGCGAGGATCGCTTCGCCGCGAAGCGCAAGCTGAACAACCGCCATCTTTCACTCTGCGCCATCAAGCCGGAGGGCACCGTCGGTGTTTCCGACGGCGCGCGCGTGAGCGCGGCGATCAAGAGCGCCTCGATGGCAAGCGTTCCCGCCATCATTCTGACGGCGGCGGACGACGTTGAGCCCTTGGCACTCGCCGCGGCACTCGCCGACGCGATCAAAACGGCGGAGAGCCTTGATATTTCCATTCTGTTTGAAACGGTCGGCAGGTATGCCAAGACCGCAGAGCTGCTTCCGCTTCTGCACGCCTTTGCTACGGGTGCTGTCGGTGCCGCGTGGTGCGTGCGCGCGACCTATTTCGAGGGGGGCGAGGCACCCGAGGATACCATTACCAACCTCGGCGCGTATATCAACTACGTTCGCCTCGGCGACCGCCGCGACGGCGTGGACTGCCTGATCGGCGACGGTGAGCTGCCTGCGGCGGAGATCTTCGCGGCGCTGCGCTCGCTGAACTACGAGGGAGCGATCGTTTGCGATACGAACGCCGAGATCGGCGATCCCGATATTGTGCTGACGCATTTTGCCGCCTTCCTTAACCGCACTGCGGGGACTGCGAAGAAGCAGACGCTCTACCACAATCGCAGCAAGACGGGCACCTTCCCCTGGAAGCGCTACGACGTCATTGACAAGACCTTCTCGCAGGTGCTGGACACGATGGCGGAGACCTATCCCGACCAATACGCCTTCCGCTACACGACGCTTGACTATACCCGTACCTACCGTCAATTCCGCGACGACGTTGACGAGGTCGCGGCGGCACTGATCGCGATGGGTGTGAAGCCCGGCTACCACGTTGCCGTCTGGGCGACGAACGTGCCGCAGTGGTTCATCACCTTCTGGGCGACCGTCAAGATCGGTGCGGTCCTGGTCACCGTCAACACCGCCTACAAGATCAACGAGGCGGAATATCTGCTCCGTCAGTCCGACACGCACACGCTCGTGATGATTGAGGAATGCAAGGACTCCAACTACAAGGAGATCATTGACACGCTCTGCCCCGAGCTTGCCTCGATGAAGCCCGGCGACCCGCTCTACTCGAAGAAGCTCCCCTTCCTTCGCAACGTCGTGACCGTCGGCTTCTCGATGCCGGGTGCGCTGACCTGGGACGAGATGCGCGCCCTGTCGGCACGCGTCCCGCGTGAGGAGGTGCGCCGCCGCGCCGCCGCCGTAAGACCCGACGACGTCGCGAATATGCAGTACACCTCGGGCACCACGGGCTTCCCGAAGGGGGTTATGCTGACGCATACCAATATCGTCAACAACGGCAAGATCATCGGCGACCGCATGGATCTGTCCACCGCTGACCGCATGATGATCCAGGTTCCGATGTTCCACTGCTTCGGCATGGTGCTTCCGATGACCTCGTCGATGACGCACGGCGGCACGCTCTGTCCGCTGCCCTACTTCTCGCCGAAATCGAGCCTTGCCTGCATCACGGCGGAGAAGATCACCTGCTTCAACGGCGTACCGACGATGTTTATCGCTATGTTCGCGCACGCCGACTTTGCAAAGACCGACTTCTCGCACATCCGCACGGGCATTATGGCGGGTGCAAACTGTCCGCCCGAGCTGATGCGCCGCGCCGCCGACGAGATGAATATGCGTGAGATCATCAGCGTTTACGGACAGACCGAGGCATCGCCCGGCTGTACGATGGGTGAGGTCAACGAGGACATCGACCACCGCGTGGAGACGGTCGGCTCTGCCTTCCCCGGCGTTGAATGCCGCATCATCGACCCCGAAACGGGTGAGGAGCTGCCCGACGGCGAAAACGGCGAGTTCGTTGCGCGCGGCTACAACATTATGAAGGGCTACTACAAGATGCCGAAGGCGACCGCCGCCGCGATCGACAAGGACGGCTGGCTGCATTCGGGCGACATCTGCTGCCGCACTCCCGACGGCTACTACAAGGTCACGGGGCGTCTGAAGGATATGATCATCCGCGGCGGTGAGAACCTTTACCCGCGTGAGATCGAGGAGTTCTACCTCACGAACGAAAAGGTGCGCGACGTACAGGTCGTCGGCGTGCCCGACAAGCGTTACGGTGAGGAGGCGTGCGCCTGGATCATTCTGCACAAGGGGCAGAGCGCGACCGAGGAGGAGATGCGTGCCTTCGGTGCCGCGCACATCGCAACGCACAAGGTACCGCGCTACTTTATCTTTACCGACTCCTTCCCGATGAACGCCGCAGGCAAGATCTTAAAGTACGTTATGCGCGACCAATCGGTTGAAAAGCTCGGAATTGGTAAATAAAAGTTTACAAAAAGCAGATAAAAACCGCCGAATGGCGGTTTTTATCCTCAATCTATAATTTGTCTTTTAAGGAACTGTTATGCGTATCATTGATTGCCATTGCCACGTCTATCCCGACAAGATCGCGGAGCGTGCCTCACAAAGCACGGGGGAATTTTACGGTCTGCCCGTGCGCTACGACGGGCGCATCAGCACTCTGCGGAGGCTGGGTGCGGAGGCGAATATCGACGCCCACCTGATCTTTTCGGTCGCCACGCACCGAGGGCAGGCGACCTCGGTCAACCGCTACATTGCCGAGACGGTCGCCGCCGACCCCCGTCACTTCGTGGGGCTTGGAACGGTGCATCCCGACGACGAGGATATTGAAAAGGAGCTGGATGCGATCGAGGCGCTCGGGCTTCGCGGGGTGAAGCTGCACGCCGACATTCAGCGCGTTGCCATTGACGACCCCCGCTGTATGCGGATCTACGAGCTTTGCCGCGGACGGCTTCCCGTGCTTCTTCACACGGGCGATTACCGCTTTTCCTATTCAAATCCCGAGAACCTTCTGCCCGTGCTGAACACCTTTCCCGATCTCTTGGTCATCGGCGCACATCTTGGCGGCTGGTCGGTCTGGATGGCGGCGGTGGACAAGCTCACGAAATACGAAAACCTTTACGTTGACACCTGCTCCTCGCAGGGCTTTCTCTCGCCCGCCTTCGTCACCGAGATCATCGGGCGCTACGGCGCGCACCGCGTGCTGTTTGGCACCGACTACCCGATGTGGCACCCGAGGGAGGAGGTCGATATGCTCTCCTCGCTTTCGCTCACGGACGCGGAAAAGGAAGCGATCTTCCACGAAAATGCCGAACGGCTGTTCGGTTTTTAACTTTTTTAATTTTTTTTTGAAAACCTATTGACAAACCGCTATCGCGGTGCTATAATCACGACATCAAACAAAAAGCTGTGACGAAGACGGAAGAGCTAAGTTGTTTCCCAGAGAGTCGGGGTTGGTGTGAGCCCGACAAACGACCGTTCATTTCCCATCCCTTCTGAGCCGGAAGCCGAAAGCGTTTGCAAGTAGGTGCTCCCGTTCTGCCGCGTTAAGGCATACGACTTGTTAGAGTCTGAGTGGCGCATATGCGCAATTTGAGTGGTACCGCGGGTATATTCACCCGTCTCAAAGGAAGCTTTGAGACGGGTTTTTTGTTTTTTGTTTGAAATTTATTCCGAAATGAGGAAAAGACAATGCAAAACGAAAGTTCAGTTACCAAAATGCGCGAGATCGCCGCACGTATCAAGGGAATGCGTGAGGTGCTTTCGCTCTCGGTCGCCGAGATGGCAGAAAAGGCAGAGGTCACGGAGGAGCTTTACGTCGCCTACGAAAACGGCGAGGTCGATCTTCCCTTCACCTTTATCCACACCTGTGCGAAGGCGTTTGGAATGGAGCTGTCCGAGCTCCTCGAGGGACGCGGACCGAACCTTTCATCCTACGCGGTCACGCGCCGCGGCGAGGGTGAGCAGACCGCAAAGGAGGCAGGCATTATGATCCAGCATCTTGCCCCGAAGTTCCGCGGCAAGATGGCAGAGCCCTACTGGGTACGCTACGAATACTCGGCGGAGCAGCAGAGCCGTCCGATCCACCTGACACGCCACGAGGGGCAGGAGTTTGATCTCGTCGTAGAGGGTAGCCTGAAGGTGCAGGTCGGGGATCACGTCGAGGTCCTTCACGAGGGCGACAGCATCTACTACAACAGCTCGACGCCGCACGGTATGATCGCTGTGGACGGCCGTGACTGCGTATTCTGCGCCGTCGTTTTGGCGGGTGAGGCACAGACCGACGAGGAGGCGGCGACCGCCAGCATTCTTGCCGCACGTCCCGAGGAGGGACTGCTTGCGGAGAAATTCGCAAAGTCCGAGATCGCTGAGGACGGCAGTCTCAAGGCAATTCATTTTGAAAACACCGAGAGCTTCAACTTTGGATTTGACGTGGTTGACGCGATCGCAGATAAATATCCCGACAAGCTGGCAATGCTCCATCTTGACGTGAACAAGACCGAGCGTCGCTTCACCTTCCGCGACATCAAGCGCGCGTCGAATCAGTGCGTCAATTACTTCCGCTCGCTTGGGATCAAGCGCGGCGACCGCGTGATGCTGGTTCTGAAGCGTCACTATCAGTTCTGGTTTGCAATGACCGCCCTGCACAAGCTCGGTGCGATCGCGATCCCCGCAACGCATCTTCTGAAGGAGCACGATTTCGTCTACCGCTTTGAGTCAGCGGGCGTTTCCGCCCTGCTTTGCACCGCGGACGGCGACGTTGCCGAGATCGCGGATGCGGCAATGGCATCCTGCCCCGGGGTCACGACCAAGATCCTCGTTGGCGGCAAGCGAGAGGGATGGCACGACTTTGACAGCGAATATTCGCTTTTCTCCAGCCATTACGAGCGTCCCGCCGACGCCCCTGCAGGCGACGAGGTCGCGCTGATGTTTTTCACCTCGGGCACGACGGGCAACGCCAAGATGGCGGCGCACAAGCACACCTACGCGCTCGGGCATTTCGTGACTGCACGCTATTGGCACTGCTGTCTGCGTGACGGATTGCACTTCACCATCTCCGACACGGGCTGGGGCAAGTCGCTCTGGGGCAAGCTCTACGGTCAGTGGATGTGCGAGGGGGCTGTCTTCGTTTACGACTTTGAACGCTTCAAGGCGACAGATCTGCTTCCGATGTTCGCAAAATACGGCATCACGACCTTCTGCGCGCCCCCGACGATGCTGCGTATGCTGGTCAAGGAGGACCTTTCGGCGTACGATCTGTCCTCGATCCGCCATATGACCACGGCGGGTGAGGCACTCAACCCCGAGGTCTACCGTCAATTCAAGGCGGCAACGGGGCTTGACATCATGGAGGGCTTCGGTCAGACCGAAACGACGCTGACCGTCGCCAACCTCGCGGGCACGGTTCCGAAGATGGGCTCGATGGGTAAGGCGTCGCCGCAGTACAAGATCGTTCTGCTTGATCCCGACGGCAAGGAGGTCGAAAACGGCGAGGTCGGTGAGATCTGTATCGACCTGTCGCAGGGAGACCCCGTCGGTCTGTTCGCGGGCTACTACCGCGACGAGGAAAAGACCAAGGAGGCAGTACACGACGGCTTCTATCACACGGGCGACACCGCGTGGCGTGACGAGGACGGGTACTACTGGTACGTCTCCCGCGTGGACGACGTCATCAAGTCCTCGGGCTACCGCATCGGTCCGTTTGAGATCGAGAGCGTGATCATGGAGCTTCCCTACGTCCTTGAGTGCGGCGTTTCCGCCGCGCCCGACGAGCTGCGCGGGCAGATCGTCAAGGCGAGCATCGTGCTGACGAAGGGCACGGAGCCGACCGAGGAGCTGAAAAAGGAGATCCAGGAATACGTCAAGGAGCATACCGCACCCTACAAGTATCCGCGTCTCGTCGTCTTCCGCGACGAGCTGCCGAAAACCACCAGCGGTAAGATCCAGCGCAACAAGCTGTAAAAAAACCGCGAAAAAACTATTGACATCCCGAATCAGATGTGTTATACTGTTACCATCTTTAATATATAAGGAACAAAGGCGTTGAAGAAGAGTGCGGTAACGCGCGCAACACAGAGAAGTGGCGGTCGGTGCAAGCCACGGTTGTGAGTCTACCGTTTGTAGCTTCCGAGCCGGAAGGAAGAAAGGCGTGTCCGAGTAGAACCTTCCCGTACTGCCGCGTAAAGGCATAAGGCTTGCTTGAGTCTGAGTGGCGCGTTTGGCGCAATTTGAGTGGTACCGCGGGTAGTTTTCGACCCGTCTCAAAGAACATATCTTTGGGGCGGGTCTTTTGTATTCGCCCACTGCCAATAGGAGTTGCTTATGGAAAACCAAAATTCATTGCAGGTAAAGATCCGCGAAATGGCGGGGCGTATCCGCACCCTGCGCGAGATCGTCGGGCTGTCGAGTGCCGAGATGGCGGCGAAGACCGACGTCACGGAGGCGGAGTACTGCCGTCTTGAGGCGGGTGAGGGTGACCTTCACTTCGCATTCCTTTACCGCTGTGCCGACGCCCTTGGCGTTGACGTTACCGATATCATTGAGGGTGCGAGCCCCCGTCTTGCGGGCTATTCGGTCACCCGCCGCGGGGAGGGACAGCAGATCTCGAAGGCGCACGGAATGGTCTACTACAACCTTGCCGCATCCTTCAAAAACCGCATTGCAGAGCCGCTTTACGTCGTTTCGGCGTACGACGAGCAGGCGCAGGACCGCCCGATCGAGCTGACCACGCACGAGGGGCAGGAGTGCGACATCGTCGTCAGCGGTATCCTGAAGGTGCAGATCGGCGACCACGTTGAGATCCTGCACGAGGGTGACAGCATCTACTACGACAGTGACACGCCGCACGGCATGCTTGCCATCGGCGGGGTCGACTGTATCTTCTACGCGATCGTGCTGAACCCTGCGGGCGAGCCGATCTCGAACCTGACGCACAGCGGCGTGCGGGAGTTCACGACGCTTCCCCAGCGCTTCGCACCGAAGCGGAAATTCGTCTGGGAGGACTTCATTCAGGTCACCGAGGACGCTGACGGCGCCTTGAAGGACCTCTCCTTTGAGAATCTTGACCGCTTCAACTTCGCGTTCGATATCATTGACAAGCTGGGGCGTGAGCAGCCGAACAAGCTCGCGATGCTCCACGTTGACAGAAACAAAATTGAGCGTCGCTTCACCTTCGGGGATCTGAAGCGTGCGTCGAGCCAGGCGGCGAACTACTTCCGCTCGCTCGGCATTGAAAAGGGCGATAAGGTGCTTCTGATCCTGAAGCGTCACTATCAATTCTGGTTTGCTCTGCTCGGGCTGATGAAGCTCGGTGCCGTTTACATCCCCGCACCGAACCAGCTGAAGGAGCACGACCTGTCCTACCGCATTGAGTCGGCGGGCATCAAGGCGGTCGTTTGTACGGCTGACGGTGACGTCGCGCACGAGGTGGAGCTTGCCGCGGAGAAATGCCCCTGCCTGAAGACGAAGGTCTTGGTCGGCGGCACGAAGGACGGCTGGCAGGACTTCGACGGTGAATACGCCCTCTTTACGGGTAAATTCGCACGCACCGCGGACACCCCTGCGGGTGACGATCTGATGATGATGTACTTCACCTCGGGTACCTCGGGCAACCCGAAGCTCGCGATGCACAACTACAAATATCCGCTCGGTCACTTCCACACCGCCAAGTATTGGCACTGCGTCGATCCCGACGGACTGCACTTTACCATCTCGGATACGGGCTGGGCGAAGGCGGCGTGGGGTAAGATCTACGGTCAGTGGCTGTGTGAGGCACCGATCTTCGTCTACGACTTTGACCGCTTTGATGCGGAGGACATTTTGCCGATGTTCGCGAAATACCGCATCACCACCTTCTGCGCTCCCCCGACGATGCTGCGTATGATGGTCAAGGAGGATATCGGTCGCTTCGACCTCTCCTCGATCCAGCATATGACCACGGCGGGTGAGGCGCTCAACCCCGAGGTCTTCCGTCAATTTGAGGCGGCAACGGGACTGCAGATCATGGAGGGCTTCGGGCAGACCGAGACCACCTGTGCCGTCGCAAACCTCGTCGGTACGAGGGCGCGGCTCGGCTCGATGGGTAAGCCCGCACCGCTTTATAAGATCGCCCTGCTCGACGCTGACGGCAACGCCGTTGCCGACGGTGAGGTCGGTGAGATCTGTATCAATATCGCCGACGGCGTGCCCCCCGGACTCTTTACGGGCTATTACAACGACCCCGAGCGCACCGCAGAGTGCCGGCACGACGGCTACTACCACACGGGCGACACCGCGTGGCGTGACGAGGACGGCTACTTCTGGTACGTCGGCCGTACCGACGACCTGATCAAGTCCTCGGGCTACCGCATCGGTCCGTTTGAGATCGAAAACGTCATTATGGAGCTTCCCTACGTCCTCGAATGCGGCGTTTCCGCCGCGCCCGACGAGCTGCGCGGGCAGGTCGTCAAGGCAAGCATCGTGCTGACGCGCGGCACGATAACATCCGACGAGCTGAAAAAGGAGATCCAGAACTACGTCAAGGAACGCACCGCTCCCTATAAGTACCCCCGTATCGTTGTCTTCCGCGATGAGCTGCCGAAGACCACGAGCGGAAAGATACAAAGAAATAAATTGTAAAGGAAGATTTACAAAATGGAAATCAAGATCACAAAAACGACAGCCCCCAAGGCAAAGCCGACCGACGAGAGCAAGCTCGGCTTCGGCAAGATCTTTACCGACCATATGTTTCTGATGGATTACTCCGAGGATCGCGGCTGGTACGATCCCCGCATCGTGCCCTACGGCCCGATCGCGCTCGATCCCGCAAGCTCGGTGCTTCACTACGGAACCGAGATCTTTGAGGGTATGAAGGCGTACCGCAACGAAAACGGTGACATCACGATGTTCCGCCCGATGGAGAACATCCGCCGTATGAACAACTCGGCAGAGCGTCTTTGCCTGCCCCAGCTTGACGAGGAATTTGCTCTGAAGGCGCTTGACACCCTCGTTGCACTGGAAAAGGATTGGGTCCCTCACAGTGACGGAACCTCGCTCTACCTGCGTCCCTTTATGTACGGTGCCGACCCTCACCTCGGCGTACATAAGGTACACAGCGCGACCTTCGTCATCATCTGCTCGCCCGTTGGCGCGTACTATGCTGAGGGACTGAACCCCGTTAAGATCATCATTGAGGATGAGGACGTCCGCGCGGTTCGCGGCGGTACGGGCTACGCAAAGTGCGGCGGTAACTACGCGGCAAGCCTGCGCGCGGGCGCACGGGCCGAGGCGAAGGGCTACACGCAGGTGCTTTGGCTCGACGGCGTTGAGCGCAAGTACATCGAGGAGGTCGGCAGCATGAACGTTATGTTCAAGGTTGCAGGCAAGATCGTGACCCCCGCCCTGACGGGCTCGGTCCTCCCCGGTATTACCCGTAAGTCCTGCATCGAGCTTCTGAAGAGCTGGGGCT
>JAZSGY010000072.1:0-9975 GCA_045532985.1 Eubacteriales bacterium
ATAAGGACGGTGCGGTCATCGCCTTCCGCATCGAAAAGGGCGGTGAGTGCGGGATATGCGCAAACGCGGTCGTCGTGACCGTAGCCGCCGATAAGAGCGCGGTCAAAGCCGATATCACGCGCACGATATGCGGGGACGGCACACAGCTCAGCGCTGATAAAGTCCTCCTCGGTCATTCCGAAATTCTCGTAAAGATAGCGCAGAATGCCGCGCTTGATGCGCTCGCCGCCCTCGTCATTTGCAAGCGGGAGGCCGCCGACGAGAACGTTCAGCGCTTCACCCGGGATCGCTTCCCCGAGCGGCTTTTTTGCCTGCTCCTGCCCAAGATGGGGCAGAAGGTCGTTGACGTAAAAAACAGGATCGCTTTCGCACTCGCCGATCTTAAGCTCGAGCAGAGTTCCGTCAGCAAGCACGACAGTGCCGTGGAGTGCCAGCGGAACCGTCGTCCACTGATATTTCTTGATACCGCCGTAATAGTGAGTTTTCAGGAAAGCAAATCCGCTATCCTCATAAAGCGGGATCTGCTTCAGGTCGAGGCGCGGAGAGTCGACGTGTGCCGCGATGATGCGAACGCCGTCGCTTTCAAGCGGCGCCGTACCCATACGAATGAGAAAAAGACTGCGGCCGCGGTTGTTGAGGTAACGCTTGTCGCCCGCCCGCAGCGCGTCGCCGACGCGATAGGGGGTGTACCCCGCCCTCCCTGCCATACCGACGACACAGGCGACTGCCTCACGCTCGGTTTTTGCGGCGTCAAGGAAGCACTTATATCCCTCGGCATACTCAAAAATCGAGGTCAGCTTTTCGGGCGTTGCTTCCTCGTATACGTTTTTCTTGGTAAACTGCAGCTTTTCGTCAAGCAGCTGCTCTTTGGTCTTTTCTTCCATCTCTATTCCCCTTTGGTCGCGCCCTTATCGGGAGAGGATCCCAAGGATCTCTGCGACCTGTTTTTTTACTTTTTCTTCATTCTCATCGTTGACGATGAGAAAATCCGCGTGGGACGCGAAAAAGGCGTCATCCTTCTGCGCGCGGATCCGTTTGAGCGCCTGCTCCTCGGTAATCGCGTCGCGTGCCATAATTCTTGAAATGCGGAGCGATTGCGGTGCCGTGACGGCAATGACGGCGTCACAGCGTGCGTCAAAGCCCGACTCGTAAAGCTGTGGAGCGTCGATCACGCCGAACGCGGCGCCACTCTTTTCAAGTGCCGTCAGCCACGTCTCGCACTCCGCGAGGACGTATTTGTGCGTGATGCGGTTCAAAAGAGCGAGACGTTGCGGTGCAAGCGCACCGTCCTCAAAAACGATGCGGCGCAATGCGGCGCGGTCGATCCCGCCACCTTCTGCGGCGACCGAGGAACCGAAGCTCTCGATCAGCTCCTGCGTGCAGGGCGTGTTTGCAGATATCATTTTGTGATAGACGGCATCCGTATCAAGCGTCCTAATACCGTGCTCGGCGAGTGCCGCAGCAACGATGCTTTTTCCGCTCCCGCTCCCACCTGTCAGACCGATGATCTTCATTCCGTCCTCCGCATTAGCATTTCTTTGAGGAAGGCGATCTATACCGCTTCTTCCTTATTTTTATATTGTACCACAAATTTGAAGGCTTGTCAACAAATGCAAGCGGCATGCCAACTGCATTTTTTCAAAAACTATTGTTTTTTTCTGCAGAATATGGTAAAATAGCACTCGGCGGTGAGTTCGAAACCATCCTCACCTAAAACAAAACTAAGGAGACCCCGAATATGAAAACCAAAAACCGCACGAAGTTCCTTACCCATGCGGCTCTGATCGCCGCTCTGTACGTCGTTTTAACCTATCTTGCAAGCCTGCTCGGGCTTGCGAATTACGCAATACAGGTGCGCTTTTCCGAGGCGCTCACGATCCTGCCCGTCTTTACGGCGGCGGCGATCCCCGGTCTTACGGTCGGGTGTCTTTTGTCGAATATTCTGATCAGCGCGCATCCCCTTGATACGCTGTTTGGCACGCTGGCGACCCTGCTTGCGGCGGTTCTGACCTATCTTTTGCGCCGTCGGCATCCCGTTTTTGCAACGCTGCCGCCGATCTTTGCAAACGCGATCACCGTTCCCTTCATTCTGATCTTCGCGTACGGTCTTGACGGTCTTACCGCTTATCCCTTTTTCTTCCTAACGGTTGGGATCGGTGAGGTGATCTCGGCGGGGATCCTTGGACTATTGCTCTATTATGCCCTGCGGAAAAGAAAGGATCTTTTTTGATCCGAATATAAAAACGTCCCGATGAAAATCGGGACGTTTTCTTTTTGTTTTGATCTGATCAATACTCGAAGTTTTCGATGATGCTCTCTACCTCTGCGAAATAGTTGAGCTCAACCATTCTCTCGTAGATCAGGTGACCGATCAGCGTATAGCCCTTCGCGTTAAAGTGAACGGCATCGGCAAGGATCGCCGAAGGAACCTTTCCGACTGCGCAGTCTGCGAGGTCCGCCTCACTCAGCTCAATGCCAAGACCAAGCTCATCGCTCATCTGCATCAGCCACTGTGCATCAGAGAGCTTCACACGCAGATTGATATAGTGCGCGCCATGCATTTCGGTCATATAGTCCTCAAGACCCTTGCGGTAAGCGGCGGTCTGCGTGGTAAGACCGAGGATGATGTAATCGGTGCGGTCACCGACGATCGCCATCTGCTGCTCGTAAAGATGCTGATTGCTGCTCCAGCCACCGTTCTGACCGATGAATACGATCGGCAGATAGTCGGCATAGGTCGTGGCACCTGCGGTGTAGATGATCGTACCTGCCTTGCAAGCGGTCTGTTCACCCTTTTGGATGCGGGTGAAGGTGTAGGTCATATCAGCGTTGCTACCGCCAACACCGGGGGTATTGTTGACGCCCGTCAGAGTACCTTCAATGCCATTGATGGTGACGTTGTTGATACCCTTGTTGCCCTGTACCAAAGGCTTGACAGCCATGCCGTCAGCCGATACGAGCTTGACCTCGACACCGACGGTGCCTGCAGGAATCGTTACGTCCTCTGCCAGCGTAAACTCATGCCCCTCTGCCGTTGCACGGCCGCAGATGGTTGCGGAGGTCTCGCCGCCGACACCCATATTGACGACCTTGATGTAGTCAATAACGTCACGGGCGATCAAGCCCTCGAGCGTCGTTTCGTAGGTCGTTCCGCTGCCGCCTGCACCTGCGGTGAGTGAGTCACCCCATGCAACGATACCCGGCAGAACCGAAAGAACGTCCTTCTCTACCGTGGGGGGATCTGCATAAATGCGTTGTGCCAGCGGAATATCGCACAGCGTCATCACTCTGCGATAATCCTCGTTTACGTACCACTTGTAGGAGTCCGTACCGACGTAACGGTTTACGAAGTATGCGGCAACGTCGGCGAAGGAGGTCTTTTCCTCAAAGCCGTATTTCAAAGTATCGATATAATGGATCTTCGTATTGCCATCGGCATCCGTGAGCGCGAGGAAGGCGCGGCTGACCAGCTCGGCGGAATAAAATTCCTTGGTATTGTAGGAATCCTTGTAGGTCAGCGTCAGCGTGAAGGTCTTGGTGCCTTTCGCCTCGTCTATCACGGCGTAGGAGTAGGATGCGTCGCCGTAATCGTAGGTATCGTAAACCAGAGTCGCGGCGGCGTTTTCACCGCTGACGGCAAGCGTTGCGGGATCAAGCGTCAAGCCTGCAAGATCACGGTAATCGACGTCAAGGTAGCTGCCGAGTCCGACGATCGCGCCGTAGCGGACGCGGTAGCCCTCTGCCTCCAGCGCGGCGATCGCCGCATCGCTGACGGTGTAGTAGGCGCGAACCGACTGCTTGCTGTACATCCTCGATGTGAAGCCGTCGAAGCTGATCGCGAGGTCGGTCAGGGTGGGAGGCGTCGGCGTTGTGGGAACGAAAGCATCAACGGCGGTGTCGATCTTTTGCTGAAGCGTATCGGCATCCGACGTGAAATCAGCGGAGGCAAACGCCGTATGAAGCGCCGCCTTTTCGGCATTGCCAAGCGCCTCGTAGCCCGTCATATCGAGTGCGAAGTAAGCACAAAGGTCTGCGAAATGATTCTGCGCCTTCTGCTCTTTTGAAAGCGTGAAGGGATATACGCGCACGGAATAGACGGTCGAGGAAACGTTGCGGAGCAACCAGAGATTCTCGTAAGAGGGGCTTGCCTCATCAATATAGCTGATGGGGGCACCGCCGCCGTAGGTCGAGCTGCCCGTGGTGAAGGACTGCGAGATCGCGTTATCCTTCGTCAGGGTGTAGGTGTAATTTTCACGCGCGTCGGAGGTTGCGGTCTTCGTGAAGGTCAGATTCGTGACCGTGCTGTCGCCACGCATATGGAACAGACCCGAGCAGTTACTCGGACGGACGTTCGTTTGCGTACCGCCTGCGGCGTGGTAGGCGGTATAGGTCGAATAAATGACCGAGGTCTGTGCGGCAGGATAACGCGCGGCAGATGCGGCACGTGAATAGATGTTGAGCGGTCCCATTCGGAAGGCGGGCGACCATTCGCCGTCTCCCTCGTAAATGAAATAGGACTGCATCGTCATCGGCGAGCCGTCGGTATCCGCAACGCCGTCGTCAAAGGCGGCGACGAGCTCAACCGTGTAATCTTCGTTCGGAATATATTCTGCGCCGAGGGCGATATAGTGTGCGTAATTCGAGTTGGTGTTCAGCGAATTGTAAAACGCGTCGTTGAGGGTCACGCCGACACCGCCGTTTTTATTCTGCCAGCCGCCCGTGATGTAACCCATATTCCGAGCGAAATAGCCCTGATAGGTCCGATACGTAACGCCCTGCGGAATATCGGCAAGGTTCTCAGTGAAATAATGATTGGTCACGGCGGTGTAGCTGCCCGAGGTGGGCTCCTCGTTATAGACCTGCCACAGCGTCGTGCCGCCGACGTTACCCACGGTCGTATAATAGGTCTTTTCGTACACGTAGGTCGTGCGGCTCGCATCTGCAATAAACAGAGAGACCGTGTAGCTCTGCTCGGTTACGTTATAGAGCATCGACGCGGTCTCGTTCCGACCGTAGCGGATCTGGTAGTGGTTGATGCTGCGGGTGCCCGCGTACTCCGTTTCCCCACCCGTCGGGATGACCTCACGCGTCAGGGTGCTGACGGCGCCGTACATCGGATTGCCGCTTTTATCGTAGGTAATGCCCGAAAAAGAAATAAGCTCCGCGGTCGCGTGCGTTTTGGGGGTGAAATAGGTCTTTTTCCCCGAGCCGATCGTTCCGACCTTCCCCACGAGATCGAATACGTCGTATTCGCCCGAGGGATCGGCGACCTTGTTGAGCCAAGTGCCCGAGCCGTCCTGATTCAGCACGACGGAATCGTCCCCGTTGTACGCCATTAAGAGAACGTATGCGCCGTCAACGTACAGCTTCGAATAATCATACTTTTCGGTTTGGGGAGCATTTCCTTCCTCTGCCGATCCCGAAAGCAGGTAAAGCGGCATTGCCGTCAGAACCGTCAGGAGCGCAAGAAGGAAGCTCAAAATTTTTCTTTTCATACGATCACCTTTTCCTTTTTGTCGGACGGTGCTTTGACCGTCTATGCTTCTATCATATAATAAACGAACAAAAAAGTCAACCGTAAGGCTGACTTTTTGTGTATGATCACTTCTTTTTTCCCTTTTGAAGGGCGATCTGCTCCTGCACGGTACGCAAAACCGACTTGGGGTCCGTAAGATCGAAGAAGGCGTTGGCATCCCCGACGCCGCGCGTGAGTCCCGTGTTATCGATGCGCTGGCTTACGGCACGCGAAACGGCGACGTAGCCGTAGACGTCAAAATAGAGGCTGCCGCCCTGCCCTGCAAGCGTCATGCGGACGTCCTTGACCTCGGTATAGGGAATGCTTTGGATCTGCCTTTGATCCCGTCCATCGTAGATCAGGAGAATACGGTTGTCGGTGAGCGCATAGTGGGTGCGCCCCTTGACATAGCGCTTTACAAGAAAGCGAAAAACGAGCAGATGGAGAGCAACGAGAAAAAGAGGAATGCTGACGCAAAGCAACCACGCGTTGACGATGATCGCAAGATAGGTCCACCAAGCCGAGAAAGCAAGCAAAAAGAGGCTGACGGGAATATTCACGGCATCGGCACTCGTAAAGAGTCGGTTTTTATTCGGCTGTCCGTACCACAGCACGCGCTCCCCGTCGGCAAGATCCTCTGAAAACGGGAAGGCTGAAGCCGTCACGTTCTCCTCGGATACGGCTTGTTTGATGACCTCGCGCTTCCCCGTCAGCTCGCGCAAGGTAACGCCGAGAGCGGAGGCAATATGCACGAGCATGGTATCGTCGGGCTTTTGCAGATTGATCTCCCAGAGCATTACCCGAAGAATGCTGACACCCGTATGCTCGGCAAGATATCGGCGCGTCAGGTGCTTTGCGCGGCGAAGATTGCGGATCTGATCTCCCATCAACTTACCTCCTCGATATGCAGAACAAGGCTTTCGCCATCAAGGAAGTGGCGGCGGAAGGAGAGACCTGCGTGCATCAGTGCCGCGCCCGAAAGGATCTGTCCGTCAACGCGGTAGAATTTATTGGGCGCAAGTCCCGAAAGCTTCACGCGATGGGGACGGTTGACCTCGGTACGGATCACAACGTAGGTGAAGATCGCCTCGCTTTTATCCTCTGCAACGTACATCCACGCACTGCGGGTCGCATCCTCGTGCGGGTTGATGAGGCGATAAAGATCACCGTCCTGGATCAGCTTGCTATAACGGTGATAGTCCGCGATCTGCTGTCTTGCGAGAGCTTTTTCCTCATCGGTCAGCTTCGTCAGGTCAAGCTCGTATCCGAAGGCGCCTGCAAGCGCGACGTCGCCACGCGTTTTGAAGGAGGTGATACGCCCCGTCTGGTGGTTCGGCACGGCGGAGACGTGCGCGCTCATTGCGGATGCGGGATAGACCAGCGAGGTACCGCTTTGTATCGTCAGACGTTCACACGCATCGGTGTCATCGCTCGTCCAGATCTGCGGAGAGTAGTAAAGCATACCCGCGTCAAAGCGACCGCCGCCGCCCGAGCAGCCCTCGAGCAAGACGTGCGGAAAATCGGTAAGAATGCGCTCGGTCAGCTCGTAAAGTCCGAGGACATAACGGTGATAGACCTCCCCTTGCCGTTCGGGCGGCAGGGCGTCACTTGCGACCTCGGTCAGGTTGCGGTTGAAGTCCCATTTGATATATTCGATATTGGCAGAATTGAGGATCGCCGCCATTTGCTGATAGATGTTCTCGCGCACCTCGGGGCGCGTCATATCGAGGACGAATTGGTGACGGCAATAGGAGGGAGCGCGACCGTCGATATGGATATACCAATCGGGGTGCGCACGGAAGAGGTCGCTGTCGGGCGAGATATTTTCGGGCTCGAACCAGATGCCGAATTTCAGCCCGAGATCGTTGACGTCTTTTACGAGCGCGGAAATGCCATGCTCAAACTTTCCTTGGTTTACCTTCCAGTCGCCAAGCGAGGAGAGGTCGTCGTTACGGACACCGAACCAGCCGTCGTCGACGACGAGCATTTCGATGCCGAGAGTTGCCGCCTCCTTCGCGATGTCGAGCAGCTTCTGATGGTTGAAATCAAAGTAGGTCGCTTCCCAGTTGTTGACGAGGATCGGACGCTTCTCGGTCTTCCATTTTCCACGGCAAAGGTTGTGACGGTAAAGCTTATGGAAGGTACGGCTCATACCGCCGAGTCCTTCGTTCGAGTAGACCATCACGACCTCGGGGGCAACGAAGCACTCGCCCGGGGTGAGCGTCCACGCAAACGCCTCGGGGTGGATGCCCATCAGTATGCGGGTGGTATCAACGTAGCTGACCTCCGCCTCTGCCAGAAAGTTACCGCTGTATACGAAGCTGAAGCCGTATGCCTCGCCCCGCTCTTCCCCGCAGTCGGGTGTCACGATTGCGAGGAAGGGATTGTTCTGGTGGCTCGAGGAGCCGTGGATGCTGGCAATCGACTGACTGCCCTTATGGAGTCTGTGGCGTTCGATGCCACGCTCCTTTGCCCAGCGACCCGACAGGTGGATCATATCGTAATCCGAGCCGTAAAGATCAACCGACGTCGAGAGCAAACGGTTTAAAACGAGCGGATGCTTGCCGTTGTTTCTAACGCACACGGAGCGCGTCATTGCGCCGAGCTTTTCAAAGACGGTATAAAGGAGCGTGACCTCAGCACCGCTATACGCATCCGTAAGAACGAGCGCAAGCGTTTCCGCCTCGGTCGTTTCGGCATAGGTCGCGGGAAGCCCCTCGAGCTTCGGCTTGCCCTTCGTGATCGTGTGCGAATGATACCGAAGGTCGGTCGTTTGCGTGCCGCTTTGATCCTTGATTGCGCAGGCGGTGCTTCTGTAATCGCCGCCGCCGAAGGTGGGATACTCCAAAAGCGCGGTATCAAGCGTGAACGCATCGCTGTTCATTTTTTCAAATTCCTCGGGAATATGCGACCATGAGACCGCCTTGTTTTCAAGATGCGAAAGATCAACGTCGGGCAAACGCGCGCCGTAGTGCTGATGAACAAGGAACCCTGCCTCGTTGATGCGAAAAAGGTAGGTGGAGGTCGCTGTATCCAGACGGAAGGATCTTTTTTCTGCGTGATAGATGATCGGCATAGAATCGTCCTCTTTCAATACTTGATATGGATATTGTAGCATAAAGCGCGCGGTTTGTCGAGAGTTTTTCAAAATAAAAAAGCAATGGGGAGAAATCACCCCATTGCAGATTTTTTCGTTTTATGCTTTTTTTGCGTTTTCTTGCTCCATATAAAGAATATCCAAAAGTGCTTCCTCGCATTGAATGCTGTACTGTGATAAAGGCGAAATGTTGAAGGTGTATTCGACGTTATGTTCCATAAAAAGTTGCTTGATGTTCCGTATCTTCATATGAAACGAACTCGGCTTTATATGCGGCAACTTTTCACAAAGCTCTTCATAAAGCGGGCGCACGTCATCTCCTTTTCCTTCCATGGCGTACACATAGCACGCGAGGCAACACAGACGATCTTCCTGTCTTGACCAAACATGTTTTTCCATGTTTTCTTTCTCCTTTATTATTTGTTTTTCTTGTTTCTGGAATTTTGAACATACCAAATCACGACCCCAAAAATGAGCGCGGGGAAAATTGCACCAATCGCGGCATCCGCAATCAGTTCACCGTTTGCCTGCAACAAAACAAAATAATTGAGCATAGTTTTTTCTCCTTAAAAATTATCGTCCGATGCGCGTCAGCAACGGCAAAAGGCGCTGTAAAAGATCGTTCGTGTCAACACCGTCGCTGACGGGGGCGTTGACGATTGCCGCTCTGACGAAGCGGATCTCCTCGACGGTAAACGATTTTTTGTCAAGATAGAAGCCGCTTTTCGTTTTGACGATCGGGTAGCCGACCTGTGTTAGAAATCTGATGTTGCGACCGACCGTCTTACGGTCGCACGGGTAAACGCTTGAGAGCAGATCTGCAATTTCGATCTGCGTGAGGGGGTGATTTTCATCGCTTTCGGTTTCAAGTAATTTTAAGATCAGTATGATCAAGTGCTTTTTCGTTTCCATTTTACACCTCCATCTTTAGTATAGCATACGCAATGTACCAAAAAGCGCCCTTGTTCGTGATTTTTAAAAAAATATTTTTTTGCGTCCTTCTGCGCAGACTTACAAACGCTTTTCTTATGAGCTTTTGAAGTGTATTAAAATTCCGACAATAAAAAAATGAAAAATTAATACACCTCAAAAAAATAGAGGGTTAAGAATTTTTTAAAAACCGAGCTTCGTGTTGCATTTCGTGTTGCAAATCACTGTCACCAAAAAGAAAAGCCGCCCTACGGCGGCTTTTCTTTTTGGTGGACCCGAGGGGAGTCCCTCTTGCATTTTCCCAAGCATTCCGTCAAAATCTTTGGTTATGCTTGGAAAAATGCTTCGGTCACCGCTACAAAAACAGTCCCCCGGACTGTTTTTTCCGCTGCGTTCGACTCCCTTTCAATTCGGGCGACCAAAAAGAAAAACC
>JAZSGY010000069.1:0-20260 GCA_045532985.1 Eubacteriales bacterium
TGTAGATGGTGCCCACGTCGCCAACCTGACCGCCGCCCTCACCGTAGAAGGTGGTCTTGTCCAGAATGACGGTGCAGTCACCCTCGGAAACGGTATCCACGAGGGTGTCCTCGGCAAGGATGGCAATGACGGTTGCCTGGGTTCTGTATTCGGTGTATCCGGTAAATTCGGTCTTTGCAATGTTGCCGAGCGCGGACTTGGAAGCCTCGCTCCAGCCGCTGATGTTGCCACGTGCAGCACGTGCGCGGGCCTTCTGATCGTTCATGAGCGCCTTGAAGGTTTCCTCATCGATCTTGAGACCGGACTCTGCAGCGATCTCGCGGGTCAGGTCAATGGGGAGACCGAAGGTGTCGTAAAGCTTGAAGGCGTCGGCACCGTCAAGTGCGCTCTTGCCGTCCTTTTTTGCCTTTTCGATCAGCTCGGAGAGGATCGAAAGACCTGCGTCGATCGTTGCGTTGAAGCGCTCCTCCTCAAGCGAGATGACCTTTAAGATATAGTCGCGCTTTTCGCGGAGCGCGGGATATGCGTCAGCCGATTCGCCGATGGCGACCTCGCAAAGCTCGGGCAGGAAGCGGCGCTCAATGCCGAGCAGCTTGCCGTGGCGGCAGGCGCGGCGCAGAATGCGGCGCAAAACGTAGCCGCGACCCTCGTTCGACGGAATGACACCGTCGGAGATCATAAAGGTCGCACTGCGGACGTGGTCGGTGATCACGCGGATCGAGATATCGTGTTCGGCGTCCTTTCCGTAGGTCTTGCCCGCGATGGCGCAGACCGAATCCAGCACCTTACGGATCGAGTCGACCTCAAACATATTGTCAACGCCCTGCATCACGCACGCAAGACGCTCAAGACCCATACCCGTGTCGATGTTCTTCTTGGCAAGCTCGGTGTAGTTGCCGTTGCCATCGTTGTTGAACTGCGAGAAGACGTTGTTCCAGATCTCCATAAAGCGGTCGCAGTCACAGCCGGGGCGGCAGTTCGGAGAGCCGCAGCCGTACTTTTCGCCGCGGTCGAAGTAGATCTCCGAGCAGGGGCCGCAGGGACCCGAGCCGTGCTCCCAGAAGATGTCCGCCTTCCCGAGGCGGGTAATTCTCTCGGCGAGCACGCCGATGACCTTATTCCAAAGCTCGTACGCCTCGTCATCCTCCTCGTAGACCGAGGGCCAGAGCAGCTCCTCGGGGATCGCGAGCCACTCCGATGAGGTCAAAAATTCCCAAGCCCACGGAATCGCCTCGTTTTTGAAATAGTCGCCGAAGGAGAAGTTGCCGAGCATCTCAAAGAAGGTGCCGTGGCGCGCGGTGTGACCGACGCGCTCAAGGTCGGGCGTGCGGATGCACTTCTGACAGGTGGTCACGCGGTTGCGCGGCGGGATCTCCTCACCCGTAAAAAACTTCTTCATCGGTGCCATGCCCGAGTTGATCAGAAGAAGCGACTTGTCGTTGATCGGCACGAGCGGAAAGCTCGGCAGGCGCAAATGCCCCTTGCTCTCAAAGAAAGCAAGATACTTTTCGCGCAAATCGTTAAGGGACGTCCACTGCATAAGAATACCTCCTCTGCCGAAGCAGAAACTCACATATTTTTACCATTATATTATACACCATGTGTGGAAAAAGTCAATAGAAGAAAGCAAAAAGGGCTGTCACCTTTCGGTAAAACCGAAAATGGCGAAAAGAGCAAAGGGGAATCGACTCTATTGCGCTTTGTAATCGTTCGAGGAGTTGCAAGGTTGAAATTCTGACGAATTTCTCCCAATATTGAATGCCATTTTCTTTCGCCGTTTTCGCCCTCTCGGCGTATGTAAATACGCCTTCGGGGCGAAGAACGACGAATTTTCCTCTAAATCTGACAAGCCCTTCATCAAACAAGGGGCTGTCTCAAATTGCATTTGAGACAGCCCCTGCTGCGTGTGAAAAAAGTCAATAGAAAGGGAGTCGAGTGACTCCCTTTTTGCTTTCTTCTTAACCGACGAGGAAGGCGGCGAGGCGCATATAGGTGCCCTCGGAGGCGGGGTCCTTGTCGGGGAGGATGCGGATATCGACGGTGTGGTGACCGTAGGGAAGGTTGTCGCGCCAGATGCAGTAATGCACGCGGTCGAATTCGAGGCCGTGGCGGTCCCAGGTCGTGCGACGCTCCCATTCGCCGCCGTCGATCGAGACCTCGTAGTTGCCCGAGCTTCTGAAGATGCCGTAGTAGGCACCGATCACGCTGCCGTCAAACTCGTAGTGGATCGTCGAGCCCGCCTCGCACCCCCAGAAATAACAGTTGAATCTGCCGCAGAGGCTGCGCGGCGTTTTGTAGAAGCCGTTAAGGGTTACCGCCGCCTCCAGCTCCTCGCCGTGTACGAGACGCGGTGCGTCGGAGACGAATTCGCTGAAGATCGGCAGATCGGTCTTGACCTCCATCTCAAGCGTGGGAAGCTCACGCAGGATGGTCTCTGCGTAGGACGCGTGCCCGTTGTCGTTCGGATGTACGCCGTCAACGATAAAGGTGCGGATGTTTCCGTCCGCGGTGATCTTGGTTGCAAGGTCGCGCGCAACGCAGATCGTGGGGATGCCGTAGTAGTCGGCGAGCTTCTGCTGCTCGAGCTCGTTTTCCGCCATTTCGCCCTTGCTGTAATAATTGTTGTAGGTATCTACCGAAATGGTATAGACGAATAGAATCGGCAGATCCTTGCGGTATTTCTGCAAGCGGCGCACCACGCATTCCATATACTTTTTCGTGTAGCTCGGGGAGTCGTTTCTCGCAAATTCCACGAATACGATATCGGGCTCCTTTACGAGCAGGTCGTTTTCAAGTCGGAAAATGCCGAGGTTTGAGCCCGTGCCGCCGATCGAGGCGTTGAGCTCGATGAATTCGGTGTCGGGATACTTCTCGTTGAGACCGCGCGTGACGAGCGCGGCGTAGCGCTTCGTCGGCAGGGACGAGCCCGCGCCCGCAGTGATCGAGCCGCCGAACCAGCCGATCCTTACGGTCTTTTTGCCTTTGATCCATTCCTCAAAAACCATTTTTTGTAAACCTTCCTTTACAATTTTATACTGTCGCCAAGCGGCAGAGAATAAATAAGGACCTCGTCGGGCGCCTGCCCGAACAGGGAAACGCACGCCTTCACGTAATAGGAGAGCTGCTCGCCGTGACGCGAGACCAGTCGCTCCCTTGCAAGCATTCTATCATTTAATTCTTCCCGTGTCAAGCGGTCGGTCTTGTAATCCAGAAGGATCAGCTTGCCGTCGGCGCGGCGGTAAACGCAGTCCATTACGCCCTGTACCGTCAGCGTCTCACCGACAAGGAGCGCGCGCTTTTCGGCGTCGGTCGTGAATTCCGACGCGGGGAGCGTGATATGGAAGCGCGTTTCGCGGTGCAGCTCGGTCGCCGAGAGAAGCTCGGTGAAGGTGCGCGAGGCCGAGAACGCCTCGATCTCATCAAGGCGGACGCGCGCGGCGTCCTCCTGCGTCAGGAAGCCCTGCTCGGTGAGGCGGGAAAGCTCCGCCGCCGCGCCAAGATCCCGAAGATTGCGCAGGTCGCAGAACTGCAGATAAAGGTGGGTCGCCGTACCGCGGCGTGCGCTCTCCTTGCCGTCGTCGCCGCCAAGAAAGGCGGGGACGGTCGGGACGAAGGGGGCGTCGCTCTCCTTTTGCGGGGGCGCGTCCTCCTCGGTCTCATCCAGCACCGAGGGGTAAAGGCGCGAGACCGAGATCTTGCGCGGAACGCCGAGCATATGCGCGTAGGGGTAGCGATAGGCAAACCGCTCGGAAAGCAGTGCCGTGAGCGCGGCGTCCTCTTTTGCACTCGGCGCTTCCTCCGTCTCCGCAACCGTCTTTTCGGCGGGGCTGTCGCCCGAAAGGCAGAGCGGCGCTCTGCCGCCCGGCATACCGCCCGTTGCGGCGAGCATCCAGAACAGACTGTTCGGGCTGTGCAGCACCGTCTCACGCGAGAGGGTGCGTGCCGCCTCCCTGATCTCACTCATATATTCCTCGGGTCGCTTGTTTACGCTGCCCGTGATATAAAGCCGCTCACGCGCACGGGTGAGCGCGACGTAAAGCACGCGCAGCTCCTCCTCGTTTTGCGAGACGTCGATGGCGTCAAGGACGGCGAAGCGGGCGGGATGCTCGATCGAGACGACCCCACCCCCGTCGTTCATCCGCATCGCAAGCCCGAGGGCGGGATGATAGACGAGATTCTGCTTCTGGTGCGGTCGGTTGAAGCGCGTTCCGCAGTCGCAGACGAATACGACGGGGAATTCAAGCCCCTTTGATTTGTGCATCGTCAGGATGCTGATCGCGCGACTGCTCTCGGAGGGCGATTTGATGTCGGCGAAGCGCTTGCCCGCGGCGATGATCTCGTTGATATAGGCGATGAAGTTGTAAAGCCCCTTGTAGCTCCCCGCCTCAAAGCGGCGTGCGTAGTTGTAAAGGAGCAGAAGGTTCTGCCGCCGCCCCGTGCCGTCGGCGTGCATCGAGAGCAGACCCGTTTCGCTGTAAAGCTCCCGCAAAAGGCGGTCGACGGGCATTCCCTCGGCGCGGGCACGCCATTTTTCGAGGAAGCGGATCAGCTTTTCGCACTTCTCGCTCGGTCTTTCTGCGTGATAGGAAAGAAGCGTGTCGTAGAGCGAGCGCGAGCGGTCGGCGTCGCCGAGGCGGCGCAGCTCCATCATCTCCTCCATCGAGAAGGAGAACAGCGGCGAGTGTAAAAGCCCCGCAAGGTAGATATCCCTGTGCGGATTGTCGATCGCGTTGAGCAGCGAGAGGGCGAGCAGGATCTCGGGATTCATAAAGAACTCGGTGTTCTCGTCTGCCGTCGAGTCAAGCCCGCGGGCGCGCAGGGCGCGTGCGTAGATCGCCGTCTTTTCCCTGCCCGTGCGCAAAAGGATCGCGATATCCGACGGCTCGATCGGCTTGCCGTTTTGAAGCCGTGCGCCGCCCTCCAGTAGGCGCGAGATCTCCTCCGCGACCCAAGCCGCCTCCGCGCTGATCTGTTTGACCTCGGTAACGGGGTCCGTCTGTGTCGGCTGTTCGGCGGGGAAGAAGAGCGCGGTGGTGACGGGCGTGTCCTGCGGCGGAAGCTCGTACTTTTTCGAGAAGATCAGGTTATCCTCGGCGGTGTAGCCAATGCTGTCACCCGCGAGGGTAAAGAGCGGGGTGAAGATGTCGTTGACGAGGTCGATGACGACCCGATCGCAACGGAAGTTGTTCGACATAAAGATCGAGGCGGCGTCCCCGTCCGCTGACAGCGGCGGGAATTTTGCGCGCAGGTCGGCAAAGATCGACGGCTCCGCGTGGCGGAAGGAGTAGATGCTTTGCTTGATGTCGCCGACCATAAAGCGGTTGCGCGGCTTCGAGATCGCCTCAAAGATCTTATGCTGGATCACGTTGATATCCTGATACTCGTCGATGTAGATGGCGTCGAGCCCCTCACCGACGGCGCGTGCGACCTCGCTCGGCGCACCGCCGTCGTAAAAGAGCTGATAGGTCAGACGCTCAATATCCGCAAAGTCAAGCACGCCGCGGCGCTGCTTTTCCTCAAGGAAGCGCGCGTCAAAGAGCGACAGCACCTCAAAGAGCAGAGCCATTCGGTCGGAGAGCGCGGCGTAGGAGGCGTGCCACTGCTCCTCCGTATAGGCGTACTGCCGCGAGAGCAGTGCCTTCAGCGTGTCGCGCAGGGTTTTGCAAAGACCGTCGAGCGCCCGCGCCGACGGCGGCTTTTCCTCCCCGCGCTTCGCGGGGGGGAGGGTCGGGAATTTCAGTGTCTTCAATTGCTCACGCACGGCGGCGTAGCCGTGGGAGAGCGCGGTCTGAAGAAGCGAGAGCGTATCGAGATACTCCTCGATCTTCGGGATATATTTTATAAACAGTTCGTTACATTCGTCGCGGATGCAGTCAAGGAGCGCGGGAAGCGCCTTGGTATAGTGTGCGAGCAGCTGCTCGGTACGCTCCGTAATAGATCTGCCCGCGCGGGTCGAGAAGATCGGCGCGTCCTTTTCGCGTGCGTAGTCCTCTGCGTTTTTGGAAAGCACGCCGAGCGGATCCTCCTGCCCCTGCAGGGTGACGTAGGTCGAGATCAGAACGTCGGCAAGCTCGGATTCCGAGCGCGCCGAGACGAGGTCTGCGGCGAACACGGCGAAGGCGTCGCCGTCAACGGCGGAAAGCTCGCCCGCAAAGAGGGCGTCGATCAGCTCGTCCATCACGGTGTGCATTAAAAGCGCGCGCTCCGCCTCGTCACTCACGCGGAAGGTGGGGGAGATGCCGAGGGCGGCGGCGTTTTGCTTGACGATGAAATTGCAGTAGCTGTCGATCGTGCTGACGTGCGCGGAGGGCAAAAGCACGAGCTGGCGCGCAAGGCGCGTGTTTTCGGGATCGCGCCGCAGGGCGTCGGTCAGCGCCGCCTCGATCCGCTCACGCAGCTCCGCCGCCGCCTTCTTCGTGAAGGTGACGATCAGCATCCGCGAAAGATCCGCGGGCTGTACGGGGTCGATCAGCGAGGAAATGATGCGCTCGGTGAGCGTTGCGGTCTTACCGCTCCCTGCGGCGGCGGAAACGAGCAGGGTGCGATCCCGCGTGTCGATCGCCGCGCGTTGGGCGGGGGTCCAGATCCTTTCAGCCATAGATCCTCCTTAACCGAATTGCTTGATCGGCTTGATCGCGTTGCCGCCGTCAAAGGCGCGTACCTCGCCGAGGGCGAAGAAGCCCGCGCCGTCGCAAAGGCGCACGCGCGTGCCGAGCGGGAGCATTAAGCCGAGCTTATGTAGATAGATCTCCACGCCGTTTTTTGCAAGATGCGCGAAAAAGGCGGGGAGCGTGATTGGTTGCAGATCGCGGAAAATATGCTCCGTCGGATAGAGCAGGGCGGCACGTGCCGCGGGGTCGAGCGCCTCAAGCTCCTCAAGGGTGTGCGCCGCGGAAAGCGGGAAGCCCGCCGCCTCGGTGCGTAAAAGGCTTGCCATCGTGCCGCCACAGCCGAGGGCTCGTCCGATATCGGCACAAAGCGTGCGGATATAGGTCCCCTTCGAGCAGTGAACGTCAAGCGTGTAGTCGGTATCGCTCACGCGCTCCCCTGAAAGGGCGTAGACCGTGATGCTCCGCGGGGTGCGCTCGATCACCTCACCCGCCCGCGCTAAATCGACGAGCTTGCGGCCGCCGACCTTCAGCGCCGAGTACATCGGCGGCGTTTGTAGGATCTCCCCGCGGAAGGCGTCAAGGGCGGCAAGAACCGTCGCTTCGTCGGGGATGGCGTCCGAGGTCGAAAGAATATGCCCCGTGGTATCCTCGGTATCGGTCGTGACGCCGAGGCGCAGCGTCGCGCGGTAGTGCTTGCCCGACTCGAGCATATACTCGCTCGCCTTCACGGCGCGACCGAGTAAAATCGGCAAAACGCCCGTTGCCATCGGGTCGAGCGTGCCCGTGTGCCCCGCCTTCACGCCGTCGAAAAGACGGCGCACGCGGCTGACCGCGCTCTGCGAGGTCATACCCGCCGATTTATTGAGAATGAGGATGCCGTTTGCCGATTCAGACATAGTTTTCTTTCCTTTTTATTCATTTTGCCGCAAAACGCGTGTCCCAAGACGGACGAGCAGCTCGTAAATACTGCGCCCCGATGCCGCGGCGATGCTTTTGATATTTTCCCCCTGCCGATCGTAAACCGTCACGCGCTCGCCGCGTGCGGGGGAGAGTCCCCGCGGCAGGCGTAAAAAGCAGGAGTCCATCGAGACCCGCCCGACGATCTCGCAGGGGTGTCCGCAAAGCGTCATAAAGCCGCCCGCCGCATTTTGCGGAATGCCGTCGGCGTAGCCGATATTGACGAGGGCGATGCGCTCGTCATGCGTCGCGCGGTGGTCGCCGCCGTAGCCGATAGAGTCGCCCGCGCGGAGCGAAAAGCTGCGCACGACCTCCGCCGATAGCGTCAATACGGGGGTGAGCGCGGGGTGTCCGTAGCCGTAAAGAAGAAGCCCTGCACGCGCGTGCGACGCGCCCACAGCACCGTAGCGGAGCAATCCCGCGCTCGCACACAGGTGGGTGTCGGCGTCGGGGTAATGCCGCGCCGCCGCAGAAAAGCGGGCGATCTGCGTAGCGACGATCTTCGGCGAGTCTGCCGCATAAAGGTGCGAGAAGACGGCACGCGGCGAAATATGTAAAGGAAGGTTGTCATATGGGAAGCCGTAGCGGTGCATTCCCGTGTCGATCTTCAAGGCGTAGCGGTCGGTGTGCGCCGTGATCGCCGCAAGGCTCGCACCGTCGTGCGCCGTGGGGGTGATCCCCGATGCGACGAGGGCGGAAAGCTCTGCGTGCGGCGTATGTCCCAGCACGAGGATCTCGGCGGCGGGAAGCAGGGCGCGCAGGGCGAGCGCCTCCTCTGCCGTGGCAACGGCAAAGTCGGTACAGCCCGCGGAATAAAGCGTGGCGGCAATAAAGCGCACGCCGTGGCCGTAGGCGTCCGCCTTTACGACCGCGATCGGGCGCGCGGGTGCGATCCGCCGCAAAAGGAAGCGGTAGTTCCCCAGCAGTGCCGCCGCCGAAAGGTGGGCGATCGGACTCATTTTTCGATCTGCAACGACATCCCGAAATCACGTCCCGTGAATGCGATGGAAAGAGGGACGGGGTCGCCGTCGGCGAAACGCAGGGTGTAGGTGCCCGCGTCGGTCGAGAGGATCGTTTCGGTCACGCCGTCCCGCTGATTCGTGCCAACGATCCGCGCGTTTTTCGGAACGTCGAGCAGGGAGAAGATCTGCAGTGCCGCCGTCGCGTCGGACAGCTCCACCGTATGCTCCGCGTAGGAGGCGTAGACCCGCTCCCCCTCCTGTCGGAAGGAGAAGCCCGAGAGCGCCGTCGGCTCAAGATAGGTCAGCGTACGGACGACGCCGTCCTCGGTCTTGGTTTGTGTAAACTTTGCTTTACATTCCATCCCGTCCAGCCGAAAGCTGCCGACGAAGGAGAGATCGCCGTCCTGATAAGCGAGCGTGCCGTTTTCCTTTTCATCGGAGCAGGCGCACAGAAGGAGTACGGTACATAAAAGCAAAAGGAGCAGTTTTTTCAAAATTCATCACCTCGGAGACTATGTATATGCGTGCGCTCCGAGGGCATTGCCTGTCTTACCGATATTGTACCACAAAAGAGAGTGAAATGCAATTGCGAATGCGCAATTTCGGCAAAACGGGTGAAAAATAAAAATTTCACAAACCCCTTGCCAAGCGGCGGCTTTTGTAGTAAAATAATAAGGAAAGAAATCCTATGCTAAAGGAGATATTTTATGAAGGCAGTTATCACCGTGACGGGAAAGGACACCGTCGGCATTATCGCAATGGTCAGTCAGGAGTGCGCGCACTACGGCGTCAACATCGTTGACATCAGCCAGAGCGTTATGCGCGAATACTTTGCAATGATCATGCTGGTTGAGATCGAGGGGCTTTCGGTCGCCTTTGCCGATTTTGCAAAAGCGCTCGCAGAGCTGGGACAGGGTCGCGGTCTTGACATCCGCGTGATGCACGAGGACATTTTTAACTCGATGCACCGCATTTAAGGAGCCGATATGCTGAATACGAATGACATTCTCGAAACCATTCATATGATCCGTGAGGAGAACCTCGACATCCGCACGGTCACGATGGGTATCTCCCTGTTCGACTGCGTTTCGGACGATCCGAAGCGGCTGGAGCAGAAAATATACGACAAGATCACGGGCACGGCAAAGAATCTCGTTCCCGTGGCAGAGGAGCTGGAGGCGCGTTACGGCATTCCGATCATCAACAAGCGCATCTCGCTCACGCCGATCTCGCTCGTCGGCGGCGCACTGCCGCCCGAGGGCTACGTCCGCATCGCAGAGGTGCTGGAGCGTGCGGCGGGAAATCTCGGCGTCAATTTCATCGGCGGCTTTTCCGCACTCGTGCAAAAGGGAATGACCGTCGGCGCGCGCAGCCTCATCACCGCGATCCCCGAGGCACTTGCGTCGACCGCGCACATCTGCTCGTCGGTCAACGTCGCCTCGACCAAGGCGGGCATCAATATGGATGCCGTCGCCGAGATGGGCGAGATCATGAAGCGGGCGGCGTCCCTCACGAAGGACAACGATTCGATCGGCTGTGCAAAGCTCGTCGTGTTTGCCAATATGCCCGAGGATAACCCCTTTATGGCGGGTGCCGTGCACGGCGTTGGCGAGCCCGACTGCGTCATCAACGTCGGCGTTTCGGGTCCCGGGGTCGTTGCCTCCGCCATTCGGCGTGAGGGTGTTTGCGATTTCTCCCGCCTTGCAGATACCATCAAAAAGACGGCGTTCAAGATCACGCGCGTCGGTCAGCTGATCGCCGCTGGCGCGGCAGAAAAGCTCGGCGTGCCCTACGGCATCGTTGACCTCTCGCTCGCACCCACGCCCGCAGTCGGCGACTCGGTCGCCTATATCCTTGAGGGAATGGGTCTTGAAAAATGCGGCACGCACGGAACGACGGCGGCGCTCGCGATGCTCAACGACGCGGTCAAAAAGGGCGGCGTAATGGCGTCCTCTCACGTTGGCGGTCTTTCGGGCGCGTTTATTCCCGTGTCCGAGGATGCAGGTATGATCGCCGCGGCTGAGTGCGGCGCACTCTCGATCGAGAAGCTGGAGGCGATGACTGCCGTCTGCTCGGTCGGGCTCGATATGATCGCCGTGCCGGGTGACACGCCCGCATCGACGCTCTCCGCCATCATCGCGGACGAGATCGCCATCGGCGTGATCAACAACAAGACCACCGCCGTGCGCCTGATCCCCGTATACGGCAAGGGTGTTGGCGAGAACGTGGAGTTCGGCGGTCTGCTCGGTCACGCACCCGTGATGAAGCTGAGCGAATACTCCAGCGCCGATTTTATCGCGCGCGGCGGACGCATTCCCGCACCGATCCACAGCCTCAGAAACTAAAAACCGTACGACAGAATTCTGTCGGCGGCAAGAAAATAGCCCGCATTTCCCCCGTCTTCGGTTGGGGAATGCGGGCTTTTTCTATTTCCCGAGGGAAGCCGCCCAAAAGATACACGCGCACTCCGACAAGCTTTTCAAAATTCCATATGATAGAATCAAGCTGCAAAAAATGCAAAGGAGTCTTTTGAGATGGACGTTAAAAAAAGCGGATTCAAGGAAAGCCTGCACGAGCTGATCGCTCGCCGATTCGCGCGCTACGGAAGGGAGGATGCGCTTGCCGACCTTTTGGCGTTTTGCTTCGCCTTCCTCTTTTCGGGGGCGCACGGACTATACGGCGCGTTCCCCTTTGGCATTGCTCTGCTTTCCGTCGTGCGACGGCACGCGGTCGCCGTACTGCTCGGCGTACTGCTCGGCACGGTGCGCCTCGGGGGCGTCGCGCCCGCCTATCTTGCGATCTACGCGCTCCTGTTTGCGGCGCGGATGCTTTTCTCCGCACCGATCAGGCGGCGCTTCCTTCCGCGCTCGGAGGCTTTTTTCGCCGAGCTGCCGCAGATCCGCCTGACGCTTTGTATCGTCTTTTGCTTTGGCGCGGCGGCGTACGAGATCTTTTACGGCGCGGCGGCGTTTTACGTCTTCTTTTTCTGCCTTGCGATGATCCTGCTCGGTCCCGCCTCTGCGCTCTGCTTCTTACCCTTTTGCGAGCGCGGAGAGGGCTTTTCGCTTCTGTTTTCGCCCGTGACCGAAAAAACGCAGTACGGTCGCGCCTCGCCCCTGCTCTGGCAGGGCTCGGTTCTGGCACTCTCGCTCGTGACGGTGCGCGCGCTTTACGGATTTGCTCTGTTTGGAATTTCGGCGGATCTCTTCCTTGCCGCCTTCTTTACGCTTTTCTTTTCAAAACGCTTCGGCGCTCTTAAGGGGGCGGCGGCGGGCGCCGTGCTCTCGATCCCCTTCGGCTTTACGGCACTGCCCGCCTTCCTTTTGCTCGGCGGCGTTGCGGGACTGCTCTGGCGCTTTGGCGGGATCTATGCGATGACGCTGTCGCTTGCCGCGGCGGGGGTCTACTGCGGCTATATCGGCGGACTCTCCACCTTCGTTTCGCTGATGCCCGAGCTTGCGTTCTCCGCACTCTTGGCGTGGCCGATCTATACGCGTATCGCGCTTGGGTACGCACCCGATGCCGCCGTGCGTCTGCCCGCCGCCGCGGCGTTGCCGAAATCCGAGCCGCCGCCGCGATTGCCGTCGGGGGCGGGTGAGGAGGACGCGCGACTGCTTCGCATCTCCTCTGCCTTCGGGCGACTCTCGCGCACCTTTGCACAGGTATCGGATAAGATGCGCGATCCGTCGCTTGAGGAATACTACGATGCCTGTACCGCGACCGCACGGCGGCACTGCACGGGCTGTGCCGAGCAAAAAAGCTGTTGGAGCGAGGGCGGCGCCGCACAGCGAAGCATCCGCACGTTTTGCGAGAGTGCGCACCGCGGCGCGGCGCTTGACGGAAGCCTGCCGCCGGAGCTGACCTGCCACTGCCAGTCGGTGGACAAGCTCGTCGGGGCGCTTGCTCAGGCGGCGGCGGGTGTGCGGGAACGGCACCACAGGGGGAACCGCACGGGCTATCTTGCGACCGATTACGCGATGGTCTCCCGCCTTTTTGAGGAGGCGGCGAAAAATCAGCGCACGCGGGCGGGTGAGGACGTCAAATGCAGTCTCGCCCTCTCTGCCGCCCTGCGCGAGCTGGGGGTAGAAACCGAGAAACTCGCCGTGTACGGCGACCGATGCCGACGGATCGTTGCAGGGGGCAAGAATTGGCAGGGCAAGAGTCTGTCTGCCGATACCCTGCGCAAGACTGCCGAGGGGATCTGCGGCACAGCCCTCACCGACCCCGAATTCTATATCGACGGCACGAGCGTGACCGTAGAGATGAAGAGCCGTCCGCGCCTCGGCGCCGAGGTCGCAATGTCAAGTATGCCGTCCGATTGCGGTGAGGTGTCGGGCGATACCGTGCACGCCTTCCAGAATGACGAGGAATATTTTTACGCCTTTATCAGCGACGGAATGGGCAGCGGCAGGGACGCCGCCGTCACCTCGGGGCTTTGCGGTGAGTTCTTGCAGGAAATGCTCGGGTCGGGCTGTGGCAAGACCACCACGCTCAAAATGCTCAATCAGATGGTGCGCTCAAAGGGGAACGAATGCTTCGCCACCGTCGATCTGCTCGAGGTCGATCTGCTCACGGGCAAGGCGTGCTTTATCAAAAGCGGCGCCGCCTCCTCCTACGTCAAGCGCGGCGATAACCTTTTTCGCATCCGCGCAGGCACCTCGCCCGTCGGCATTCTGCCGTCGCTCGATGCCGAGCGCATTGACTTCGAGGTAAAGGTCGGCGATACCGTTATCCTGATGTCGGACGGCGTCAGCCCGTCGCCCGAGGAAACGCCGTGGCTGCTCGACCTGCTCGGTGAGCCGCTCGGCGACGACCTCGCCGCCGTCGCCGACCGCGTGCTGACCGAGGCACGCCAAAAGAATTCCGCCGCCGACGATATGAGCGTCTGCCTCGTGCGCATCACCCCGCCAAAGAAGCGACAGATCTGAAAAACGAGCGAGGGATGATGCGAAATCGCGCCTTTTTGTAAAAAGGCGCCCGAAAAACTTAAAAAGGGGGAAGAATTTTTGTTTTTCTCTCTCCATTAAAAGTTTTTGCCAAGCTTTTTTGCAAAAAAGCGGAGGCTTCAATCATGAAAACCCCGCCGAGCACGGCGGGGTTTTCTGCTTTTTAAATGATAGCTATTTATTTCAAACTTATTTTAGCTGATTCTATTGACAAAATAGCTAAAATGGCATATAATAAGATTGGATAAAACGAGGAGGTGGAAGTATGACCACAGTAACGGCTACCGAACTGCAAAACAACTTCGGCAAATACCTGCAATACGTTCAATCGGGAAATGACGTGATCATTTTGAGAAACGGAAAGGAGGTCGCGCGCTTGATCTCACACGAGAAAAGCGTTACGTTCCTGACCGATTCCTTGCTTGGTGTTCTCAAGCACGAATATGACGACAAAGAAATGAAAGCGGAGCGCATGAGAAAATATGAAGGTACTAATTGATACCAATATTATTCTTGACGTTCTGTGTGATCGACACGAGTTTTCAGAGGATGCCGCCAAGGTCTTCAAGCTCTGCGAAGTCAAAAAGATCAACGGATATATCTCAGCGCTTTCCATTCCGAACATCGTCTACATTCTACGCAAGGAGCTGCAGCCCGAGCAAGTCAAGGAGATCATTGAAACGCTATCCTTGATATTCGACGTTGTCGATCTGAAAACCGACGATCTGAAGAAGGCGGCCGCTTTCAGCTTCAAAGACTTTGAAGACGCGATCCAAAGCGCACAAGCCTCTCGCATCAAAGCAAACTATATCATCACTCGCAATATCAAGGACTTTGTAAACAGCCGCGTCACGGCAATCAAACCCAACGAGCTGTTAGAACGCATTTGACAAAAGACCGCCTTTTTGTAAAAAGGCGCCCGAAAAACTTAAAAAGGGGGAAGAATTTTTGTTTTTCTCTCTCCATTAAAAGTTTTTTGCCAAGCTTTTTTGCAAAAAAGCGTCAATAAAAGCGTCAATAAAAGCGGCAAACAAAAAACGGACTCAGATGAGTCCGTTTTTGCTTTTTTCTTAGATCTTTGCGACGGCGATCGTGACGGCTTCGCCGTTGATGTCCCAATCCTTGCCGCCGTCGGCGGGGGTGGTGAGGATCGTGTCGGCGAGGACGTTTTCCATGATCTCGGCGGCGTTTTGCGTGACGATCTTTGCGAGCTTTTCGTTGCCATAGACCGAGAGGGCGATGTGGTCGGTGACCTCAAAGCCGCTGTCCTTACGCATCGTTTGCACCTTACTGATGATCTCGCGGACGTAGCCCTCCTCGATCAGCGCGTCGGTGAGGTTGGTGTCGAGGACGACGGTGATGCCCTTATCGCTTGCCGACTCGTAGCCCGGCATCTGCGCCGACTCGATCAAAAGATCCTCACGCGTGAGCGTGACGGCGTCGCCGCCGAAGTCGAAGCTGAGCGCGCCCGTTCTCTCGAGCGTGTCCATTGCGTCGTTGCCGTCAAGCTCCGAAAGAGCCGTGCGGATCTGTGCGAGGTGCTTGCCGTACTTCGGACCGACGGTGCGAAGCTGGGGCTTGAAGGTATAGGTCGTGTAGGCGCGCATATCCTCGGCGAATACGACCTCTTTGACGTTCAGCTCCTCTGCAACGATCGCGGAGAAGACGTCGTCAAGCTTTTCCTCAGCACGAACGAACATTTTGCCGATCGGCTGGCGGTTTTTGATATTTGCGGCGTTACGTGCGGCGCGGCCGAGCACGACGGTCTGCAGAACCGTCTCCATCTGCGCCTCCAGCGCCGTGTCGATGAGGGATGCGTCGGATGCGGGGAAGTCGCACAGATGCACGCTTAGGGGCGCGGTCTTGTCAAGACTGCAAACGAGGTTGCGGTAGATCTCCTCCGCCATAAAGGGGATCATCGGTGCCGAGATCTTCGCCAGCGTGACGAGCGCGGTGTAGAGCGTCATATAGGCGTTGATCTTGTCGGTCGTCATCTCCTTGCCCCAGAAGCGCTCACGGCAGCGGCGGACGTACCAGTTGCTCATCTCGTCCACGAAGTCCTCAAGCAGACGGGTGGTCTCGGTGATGCGGTAGTTTTCAAGGTTCTCGTCCACTCCCTTAACAACCGTGTTCAGCTTGGAAAGCAGCCACTTGTCCATAACCGAAAGGGTCGCGGGATCGAGCGTGTACTTGGTCGCGTCAAAGCCGTCGATGTTCGCGTACAGCACGAAGAAGGCGTAGGTATTCCAGAAGGTGCCCATAAACTTGCGCTGACCCTCAACGACCGCCTTGCCGTGGAAGCGGTTGGGCAGCCAGGGCGCGCTGTTCGAGTAGAAGTACCAGCGGATCGCGTCGGCACCGTAGGTCTCGAGCGCCTCAAACGGGTCGACGGCGTTGCCCTTCGACTTCGACATCTTCTGTCCGTTTTCATCCTGCACGTGGCCGAGAACGATGACGTTGCGGTAGGGTGCCTTGTCAAAGAGGAGCGTCGAGATCGCGAGCAGGGAATAGAACCAGCCGCGGGTCTGGTCGACCGCCTCACTGATAAAGTCGGCGGGGAACTGCTGCTCGAAGATCTCCTGATTCTCAAAGGGGTAATGCCACTGGGCAAAGGGCATTGCGCCCGAGTCGAACCAGCAGTCGATGACCTCCTTCACGCGCGTCATCTCCTTGCCGCATTCGGGGCACTTGACGGTGACGGCGTCGATGAAGGGACGGTGCAGCTCAATATTCTCAGGGCAGTTGTCGGACATCGAGCGAAGCTCCTCGATCGAGCCGATCGCGTGGCGGTGGCCGCATTCACATTCCCAGATGTTCAGCGGCGTGCCCCAATAGCGGTTACGGCTGATGCCCCAATCCTGCACGTTGGTCAGCCAGTCGCCGAAGCGACCCTTACCGTTCGATTCGGGGATCCAGTTGACGGTGTTGTTGTTCTTGATCAGATTGTCGCGCACGGCGGTCATCTTGATGAACCAGGAGTCGCGCGCGTAGTAGATCAGGGGGGTGTCACAGCGCCAGCAGTGCGGATACTCATGCTCGAACTTCGGCGCGTCAAAGAGCTTCTTTTCCTTGTCAAGGTCGACCAGCACCAGCGGGTCTGCCTTCTTGACGAAAACGCCCTCGTAGGGGGTCTCCTTCGTCATATCGCCCTTGGCGTCGACGAACTGCACGAAGGGCAGATCGTAATTTCGTCCGATGCGCGAGTCGTCCTCACCGAACGCGGGGGCGATGTGTACGATACCCGTACCGTCGGACATCGTAACGTAGTCGTCGACCGTGACGAAGTGCGCCGCCTTCTTCTGCTGCTCTGCCGCCTTGCCCGCACATTCAAAGAGGGGAACGTAGCGGCGATGCTCAAGGTCGCGCCCCGTCATACGCTCAAGGATCTCGTAGGCGGGGGCTCCGTCGGTCTTGAGCTTGCCGAGGACGGCGTCAAGCAGCGCCTCAGCCATATAGTAGGTATAGCCGTCAGCCGCCTTTACCTTACAGTAAGCGGCGGTGGGGTTGACGCAAAGCGCGACGTTCGAGGGGAGCGTCCAGGGCGTGGTCGTCCAGGCGAGGAAATAGGCGTCCTCATCTACCGCACGGAAGCGGACGATGGCGGAGCGCTCCTTGACGGTCTTATAGCCCTGCGCGACCTCGTGGCTCGAGAGCGGCGTGCCGCAGCGCGGGCAGTAGGGCACGATCTTGAAGCCCTTATAAAGCAGTCCCTTGTTCCAGATTTCCTTCAGCGCCCACCACTCCGACTCAATGAAGTCGTTGTGATAGGTGACGTAGGGATCGTCCATATCCGCCCAGAAGCCGACGGTGCCCGAGAAATCCTCCCACATGCCCTTATACTTCCAGACGCTTTCCTTACATTCGGCGATAAACGGCTCAAGACCGTACGCCTCCACCTGCTCCTTGCCGTCAAGACCGAGCTTCTTTTCCACCTCAAGCTCAACGGGAAGACCGTGGGTGTCCCAGCCTGCCTTACGCGGGACCATATAGCCCTTCATCGTGCGGTAGCGGGGGATCATATCCTTAATGACGCGCGTCAGCACGTGCCCGATGTGCGGCTTTCCGTTTGCCGTCGGGGGTCCGTCGTAGAAGGTATAGGTCTCCCCTGCCTTCCGCGACTCGATGCTCTTTTCGAAGATCTTGTTCTCACGCCAGAACTGCTCGGTCTTCTTTTCGCGCTCCACGAAATTCATCGTGCTTGAAACTTTCTCGTACATAATCGCTCCTTCTATTCGAGTGCCCTTTTGGGCGTTTTTTACCTTAATTAATTATGAATACATAATATTATACCGAAGTGCGGCGCGTTTGTCAAGGTATATTCACCCTACTTTTTCCGTATACATACGGCAAAGAGGTGATTTTTTGAAAAAGATACAGATTTTCCTCGGCACGCGGCCCGAGGCAACCAAGCTCTGTCCGCTCGTGCGCGCGCTGAGGGAGCGTGAGGGCGTCGCCGTGCGGCTTTGCACGACGGGTCAGCATAAGGAGCTGCTTACGGGGGCGTTCGATCCGTTCGGGGTCTTCCCCGACGAGGTGCATTCGCTCCCCGCAGGGCTCCCCCTGTCGGCGCTTTTTGCGCGCGTGTTTGCCGCCTGCGGCGAGACGCTCGGGCGCCAAAGACCGAGTGCTGTCATCGTGCAGGGCGACACGCTCAGCGCCGCCGCCGCGGCGCTTGCGGCGTTCTACCGCGGCGTGCCCGTTTTGCACGTTGAGGCGGGACTGCGTACCTACGCCGACCTGCCCTACCCCGAGGAGGCGCACAGAAGGATGATCGCGCCGCTATCGCGCTTGCATTTCGCGCCGACGGCAGAATCGCGTGAGAACCTTTTGCGAGAGGGGATCCCGAGTGAGCGCATCTCTGTGACGGGGAACACGGGGCTTGACGCACTCCGCTACACGCTGCGGCGCGAGTTTCGCCACGCCCTGCTCCCCGCGGGGCGGCTTTTGCTCCTCACGCTCCATCGGCGCGAGAGCGTCGGTGCGCCGATGGAGGCGGTCTTTACGGCGGTACGGCGGATCGCGGCGGCGCACCCCGACGTGACGGTGCTGTTTCCGCTCCATAAAAACGCCGTTGGCGAAGCGGCGCGCCGCGCGCTTGCAGAGCTTCCGCGCGTGGTGACGTGTGAGGCGTTGCCGCCCGCGGTCTTTGCAAACCTTTTGGCGCGTGCGACGCTGGTGCTGACCGACAGCGGCGGCGTGTGCGAGGAAGCGAGCTTTTTACATATCCCGACGCTGATCTTGCGCGCACAGACCGAGCGCACCGAGGCGGTCGCCGCGGGCGCGGCACTTGCCGCCGGCACCGATGCCGACGCAGTCTTTACGGCGGCGCACCGCCTGCTTTGCGCCCCCGCGGCGCGCCACAGAATGAAAAACGCGCCCTGTCCCTACGGCGACGGGCACGCATCCGAGCGCATTGCGGACGTTATTTGTAAAGAAAACTTTACATAAAGAGCAAGGCAAACGCATTCGGCGGCGAAAATTTTCCACAAACGGAAACAAAACGCCCTTGTTTTTTGCATTTCCAAAAACGGAAATATGCTTGACTTTCCCGATGCGGGGGTGTATAATAGCGCCGTTGAAAACAAAGGACTTTGAGGAAGGGCTTTGCAATGGATGCGGCAATCAGACGGCGACAAAAATGGCTGATCTTTTTCTGCTGGTTGATCTATACCGGCGCGTACTTCGGCAGGTATAGCTATACCGCGAACGTCGCGGCGATCATCGACGCCTTCGGCACGACCAAGGCGGACGCAGGGCTCGTGACCTCCTGCTTCTTCTTCGCTTACGGTGCAGGGCAGGTCGTCAACGGCATCCTCTGCCGCCACTATCCGAAAAAATACGTGCTGGCGGCTGTGATGATCGTATCGGCGGCACTGAACCTTGCGATCTTTTTTGGCGTTCCCTTCTATCTTATCAAATATTTCTGGATCCTCAACGGCTTCGTTCAGTCGGTGCTTTGGTCGTCGCTCGTGCTTTTGCTTTCGGAAAATACGGACGGCAAAATGATGCGAAACGCCATCGTCGCCATGAGCACGACGACCGCCTGCGGCACGGTTCTGTCCTACGGCGCGGCGTCGCTGTTCAACGCCTTTTTGAGCTTCCGATACTCCTTTTTGCTCGGCGGCATCGTGCTGACTGCCGTCGGGATCGTTTGGTTTTTCGCCTACGATCGCGTGACGGTCACGCAGTGCGGCTTCGTGCGCGAGAAAGAGGGGAGCGACGGCGCGCCCGTCGGAAAGCGGCAAAAAAACGCCGCCTTCCTCGTGCTTCTTATCTCGCTTGCGATCTTTGCGGTCGTCGATAACTTCGTGCGGGACGGCGTGACGACCTGGACGCCCGTCGTGCTGAAGGGCGAGTACGGGCTTCCCGATTCGCTTTCGATCCTCCTGACGCTGGTTCTGCCGACGATCTCGATCTTCGGCGCGACCGCGAGCGTTCTGATCAATAAATACGTCAAGGATTACGTCAGCCTGACGGGCATTTTCTTCGGCGTGGCAACGCTCGGCATCGCCGTCATTGTTTTTTTGCTCCATACCGACGCGTGGCTTGCGATGCTGCTCGTCTGTGCCGTCGTTGCGATGATGATGTCGGCGATCAACAACGTCATTACCGGCATCGCGCCGATGCACCTGCATCAGTATATCAATTCGGGCGCACTGTCGGGCATTCTCAACGGCTTCTGCTATCTTGGCAGTACCCTCTCGACCTACGGGCTCGGTCTGATCGCCGATAACCTCGGCTGGAATGCCGTGTTCTATGTTCTCTTGTCGATCGCGGCGGCGGT
>JAZSGY010000095.1:0-11296 GCA_045532985.1 Eubacteriales bacterium
TTTACGTCGATCGCGCCGTCAATGGGATTCGGGAATTCCTTTGCAACGACGGTATCAACGGGGAGCAGAAGCTTTACGCCCTTCTCCTCAGCCTTCGCCATCATATTCTTGCAGTAGTCGATCTTCTCGTCATCAAGAAGCGAGGTGCCAACGGTGTAGCCCTTTGCGGCAAGGAAGGTATACGCCATACCGCCGCCGATGATCAGGGTGTCAACCTTGGTAAGAAGATTATCGATTACGTTCAGCTTATCCGCAACCTTTGCGCCGCCGAGGATTGCAACGAAGGGACGTGCGGGATCGGACAGAGCCTTACCCATCACACCGATCTCCTTCTGAATGAGGTAACCGCAAACTGCGGGCAGATAATCTGCAACGCCTGCGGTGGATGCGTGTGCGCGGTGTGCGGTGCCGAATGCGTCGTTGACGTAGATATCAGCCATCGAAGCCAGCTCCTTTGCGAAGGTGGCGTCGTTCTTCTCTTCTCTTGCGTCGAAGCGGACGTTCTCGATCAGGAGTGCCTCGCCGTCCTTCAGAGCGGCTGCCTTTGCCTTTGCATCCTCACCGATGATGTCGGTTGCGAAGGTAACCTTCACACCAAGCTCAGCGAGCTTATCTGCAACCGGCTTCAGGGTGAACTTCTTCTGATCGCCCTTTGCCTTCTCAAGTGCGGCGGCGGTTGCTGCTGCCTGCTCTGCCTCGGGAAGCTCTGCGATCTTCTTTTTTTCCTTCTTGGTCAGACCGAAGCCCTCGGTGAAAATGTTGTGGGGCTTGCCCATGTGGGAGGAAAGGATCACGCGTGCGCCCTTCTCCAGAAGATACTTGATGGTGGGGAGTGCCTCAACGATTCTCTTATCGCTGGTGATCACGCCGTCCTTCAGCGGAACGTTGAAGTCGCAACGCACGAATACGCGCTTGCCCGCAACATCAATGTCCTCAATGGTCTTTTTGCTATACATCGACATACTAGATTTCTCCTTTAATTTGGATGATTTTTTGACATACGAATATAATATAGCACATTTTTGGGTTTTAGTCAAGATATGTCGTTAAAAAAATGACAAATCTTACAGCTTTTTCTTTGAAAGAAAAGATCCCCAACGGGAATACCCATTGGGGATTTGTTTTTAGAGAGAGTCGACGGTATCCTTCAGCAGCTTCTGAAGCACCTGCGGATGGCAGTTGCCCTTCAGCTCACGCATACATTTGCCGAAGAGTGCCATCAGCGCCTTTTCCTTGCCGTTTTTGTAGTCGGCGACCGATTTGGGATCGGCGGCAACGACTGCCTTGACGATGCCCTCGATCGCACCCGTATCGTTGCTCACGATAAAGCCCTGCTCCTCTGCGTATTTTGCGGGGTCGAGCTTTTCGTCGAACATCGCGATGAGGATCTTCTTTGCGTTACCGCGTCCAACCTTGCCGTCAAGCACGAGCGTGATCAACTCGCCGAGCGCCTTGCCGTCAAGGGTCAGCTGATCGGCGGTCCTCTGGCTCTTGTTGAGGATGTTCATACAGTCGGAGATCAGCCAGTTTGCCGCCTCCTTCGCGTTTTTACATTCGGCGTACGCCGCCTCGAAGCAGTCGCAGAGCGCGCGGCTTTGCGTCAGCATATCGGCATCGTACTCGCTGAGTCCGTAGGCGTCGATATAGCGTGCGCGCTTGACCTCAGGGAACTCGGGAAGCGACGCCTTGATGCTATCGTACCACGCATCGTCGATGACGACGGGCATCACGTTCGGGTCGGGGAAATAGCGGTAGTCGCCCGCCGTTTCCTTATTTCTCATTGCGAAGCTCTTACCCTTGATGTCATCCCAACGACGAGTCTCCTGCACCAGCTCCTCGGTACCGTTTTCGAGCGCGTCGATGTGGCGCGCGGTCTCATACTCAATCGCGCGAACGATCGCGGAGAGCGAGTTCATATTCTTCATCTCGGTTCTGACACCGAGCTTGTCGCTCCCCTCGGGACGTACCGAAAGGTTCACGTCACAGCGCATAGAGCCCTGCTCCATACGGCATTCCGAGACCTTCGCAAAGCGCAAAAGCGAGCGCAGACGCTCAAGGTACGCAACGACCTCCTCCGCGCTCGAGAGGTCGGGCTGGCTGACGATCTCAATCAGCGGAACGCTGGTTCTGTTAAAGTCAACGAGCGTGGTGTCGGTCCAATCGTCGTGGACGAGCTTACCCGCATCCTCCTCCATATGGATCTGCTTGATACGGATATCCTTTTTGCCGTTTGCGGTCTCGATGGTGACGGTACCGTTGACGGCAACGGGAGCAAACCACTGTGTGGTCTGATAGGAGCACGGAAGATCGGGATAATAGTAGCTCTTTTTATCAAAGGTCGTGGTGCGGTTGATGTGACAGTTGAGCATCATACCCGCAGTCATACCGAGGTCAACGACGTGACGGTTGACGACGGGGAGCATACCCGGCATACCGCAGCAGGCGGGGCAAACGTGCTCGTTCTGCTCTGCGCCGAATTTTGCCGAGCAAGAGCAGAAGATCTTCGACTCGGTTGCCATTTCGATATGGACCTCGAGTCCGATGACGGTTTCGTATTTCATACTTATTTGCCCTCCTTTTCACAAAGATCGGCAAGCTGCAGCAGCACCTTATCCGAGAAGGTGTCGCCGATCAGCTGAACGCCGCCGAAGACGACCGCAGGAAGCCCTGTGACCGACGCGGGAGCGGTATAGAGATTTTCGGTGAAAGCGAGCTCGGGGTTTGCGTTTTCCCCATACGAACAGGTCGAGCAAGCGGGTAAAAGAACGGCGTCAACCGTCTCAAAGAGCGACTTGAAATACTCAACGAGAACGCGGCGCACGCGCAGTGCCTTGTCGTAGACCTTCATATAGTTATCGGTGGAAAGCGTTTCCGAGCCGAACAGGATCACGGTCTTAAGAAGCGCGCCAAACGCCTCGGTGCGGCTGTTCGTGTAAAGCTCGTCGATGGTTTTATAGCTTGGAGTACGGTAGCCGTACTTGATGCCGTCGTAGCGCGAGACGTTGTTGCAAAGCTCGGCGGACATCAGAATATTCCAGGCAACGCGTGCCGCCTTCAGCTCGCCCCCGTCAATTTCGGTGATCTCGACGCCGCATTTGGCAAGGGCGGCTTTTGCCGCCTCGATCTTTGCGGCGGTTTCGGCGTCTACGCCGTCGGTCAGTGCCGTCAGCACGGCAACGCGGCACACGGGCTTCGATTCCCCGCGGAGTGCCTCGGGAAGACTCGTACCGTCCTTTGCATCGTAGCCAGCGATCACGTTGAGCAGTGCCGCACAGTCAGCGGCAGTACCTGCCGTAACGCTGACGCACTCACCCGAGCAAGCGGCGGGAACCGTGCCGAAGCGGGAGACGGTGCCGTAGGTCGGCTTGATGCAGACCGTAGCGCTTTGCGCGGCGGCGCGGCGCGGTGCGCCGTTGACGTCAAGCGACAAAACGGCAGTAGCGCCGTCCGCGATCGCCGCGGCGGCGGCAGAGGCAAGAGCACCGTCAGCGACAGTCGCGCCGTAGTACGAGGTCTCACCCATCAGGTCAATGCCAAATTCACCGACGTTCAGCTTACCGCTGACCGCGTAGCCTGCCGCCGTTGCCTTTTCAACCACGGTGGCATCAAAGAGACTCATATAGCCGTCGAGCATACGCGAGCCTGCGGCGGTGGGCAGATCCTTCGTTAGGATCATATCGTCAAGGGCGATCCTTTTACCGACCGCGCCCTCGTTTTTTGCAATATACAGCTTCATTCTGCTTCCTCCTTACTCGACCAGACGCGGCACCTGCCAGTAGCCGTCGGTCGTTTCGGGTGCGCCTGCCTGGAGCTGCTCCCGCGTGAAGCTTTTTACGACCTTATCCTCACGCACGACGGTCTCGATCGGCATAACGTGTACCATTCTCTCTACGTTTTCGGTGTCGATGGAATTCAAAATATTCATTTCTTCCTCACGCGCGGCGAAGAAGGAAAGCACGTTTGTTTCTTCGGCATCGGTCAATCTTAACTGATTGAGCTTCTGAAGTCTGTTCAGGGTTTCTTTTTGCATATGATTGCTCCTTTCACGGAATGAATATTTGAAAAACCGTTCGGTCAGTCTCTGACCTTGATGTGTACCTCACGCAGCTGCTGCTCGGTGACCTCGCCGGGGGCGCCCATCATCAGATCCTGCGCGTTGCCGTTTAAGGGGAACGCGATGACGTCGCGGATGGTCTCCTCCTCGGCGATGAGCATGATCATTCTGTCAACGCCAGGTGCCATACCTGCGTGGGGCGGCGCACCGTAGGAGAATGCGGTGTAAAGCGCACCGAACTTCGCCTTCACGTCCTCCTCGCCGTAGCCTGCGATCTCGAACGCCTTTTTCATGATCTCGGGGTTGTGGTTACGCACAGCGCCCGAGGAAAGCTCAACGCCGTTACAGACGATATCGTACTGGTATGCGAAGATCTCGAGCGGATCCTTGTTGAGGAGCGCGTCCATACCGCCCTGCGGCATCGAGAAGGGGTTGTGCGTGAAGTCGATCTTGTTGGTCTCCTCGTTCAGCTCGTACATCGGGAAATCGACGATAAAGCAGAACTCGTAGGAGTCGCGACGGATGATATCAAGCTCGCGGCCAAGCCAGGTTCTGATCTCACCTGCCAGACGGTTGACGACGGCGGGCGCGTCGCAGATGAAGAAGAGGGTCTCGCCTTCCTTGATGCCGACGAGTGCCGTCAGCTCCGCCTTCTGCTCCTCGGAGAGGAACTTCGCGATCGGACCCTTGTATTCCCCGCCGTTCAAGGTGAGGTAACCGAGTCCCTTCATACCGATGCCCGTTGCGAACTTGAGCGATTCCTCAAAGAACTTCTTGGACTTGCCTGCGCAGTCGGCAACGATGCCGCGAACGGGCTTGCCCTTGAAGATCGGGAAATCAACGCCCGCAAAGAAGTCGGTCAGATCCTCGATGATGAGGGGGTTGCGGAGATCGGGCTTATCCGAGCCGTATTTCAGCATTGCGTCGGCAAAGGTGATACGGCGGAAGGGCGGCTTCGAAACCTCCTTATTCGTGAACTCCTTGAAGGTGTTGTAGATGACGGTCTCTGCAACCTCGAAAACGTCCTCCTGCGTTGCAAAGGACATCTCGAAGTCGAGCTGATAAAACTCTCCGGGAGAACGGTCCTGACGGGCGTCCTCATCACGGAAGCAGGGGGCGATCTGGAAGTAACGGTCAAAGCCCGACGCCATCAAAAGTTGCTTGAACTGCTGAGGTGCCTGCGGCAGAGCGTAGAACTTGCCCTTATGCTTTCTGCTGGGAACGAGGTAGTCGCGTGCGCCCTCGGGCGAGGATGCGGTCAGAATGGGCGTCTGGATCTCCATAAAGCCGAGATCCTCCATCTGGCGGCGCAGGTAGCTCAGGATCTTCGAGCGCAGAACGATGTTATCGTGGATCTTTCTGTTGCGAAGATCAAGATAGCGGTACTTAAGTCTGACCTCCTCACGCGTCAGGGTCGACGCGTCGATCTCAAAGGGCAGTCCGAGCTGACAGGGGCCAAGCACCTCGATACGTGCGGCACGCAGCTCAACGAGACCCGTTGCAAGCTTCGGGTTGACGGTGTCCTCGTCTCTTTTGGTGACCTCGCCCTCAACCAGCACGACGGTCTCCTTCGTGATGCCCTTCAGCATACTGTCGTCGGAAAATACGATCTGCGTGATACCGTAGTGGTCGCGCAGGTCAACGAAGAGAACGCCGCCGTGGTCGCGGACGGTCTCGATCCAGCCCGTCAGGACGGCGTTTTTGCCGATATGCTCGATCCCGAGCTCGTTACAGGTGTGTGTTCTTAACATAGATCATTCCTCCATAATTTACGCGTTAAACGGCGTGGCAGATAAACAAAAAAGCCCCCGCCCCGACATGGGACGAAAGCCTAAAACCTCCGCGATACCACCCAAATTGACCGCATAGCGGTCCACTCAAACATCTTGACGCGATGAACGTGCGGTTCTACTCACCCTACGGCTTTCTTCCGCCGGCTCCGAAGTGTTTTTCTCACGGCTCCGAATACTGTCCTTTCACCTTCCGACAGCTCTCTGCAAACGGTTTTCCGTGATACTCGCTTCATCAATGCTTTTACGCAGTAATACTACCATATTACCGCCGAATTGTCAATAGTTTTTTCATTTTTTGCTATATTTATTTTGAAAATAGGCGTGAAAAATATGGTTTATACCGCGTTTGCTCCGCGGGAATGTTTACAGTTTGTTCACACAACGTGCGCACGAAACACTTATAATAATTTAGAGTATAGTAAAGGGGTGAGCGTATGGTCGAGCTGAGTCGTGACGGCTTTTACGAATATCTTTACGCCGCGTTTGCGCGTAACGGACTTTCACAGCTTCTGACCGAGGAGCGCGCTTCCCTTTTTTTCCGTCTGACCGAGCATATGCTTGCCGAAAACGAGCATTACAATCTGACGGCGATCAAGGAGCCCGAAAGAATCATTGATCTGCATTACGTGGATTCGCTGATGGGCGAAGGACGGATCCCCGACGGCGCACGCGTGCTTGACGTTGGCTGTGGCGCGGGCTTCCCGAGTCTGCCGCTTGCCATCTGCCGTCCCGATCTTTCGATCACGGCGCTCGATTCGACGGCAAAGCGCACGGCGTACGTTTCGGCGACCGCGGCGCTTTTGGGGCTGACCAATCTCGGGGTACTGACGGCACGTGCCGAGGATGCGGCAAAAACCGAGCTGCGTGAATCCTTTGACGTCGTGACCGCCCGTGCAGTCGCGGCACTGCCCGTTTTATCCGAGCTTTGTCTTCCCTTCGCACGCCTAAACGGCATTTTCCTTGCGATGAAGGGGCGCGGTGCCAAAGAGGAGCTTGACGCGGCGGCGCGCGGCATTACGAGGCTTGGCGGCAAGATCGAGGCGATCCTGCCACTCTCGGTCAAGCGACCCGAGGAGGTGCTGGAGCATACGGCGATCCTCGCACGGAAGGTACAAAAAACGCCCGACGGCTACCCCCGCAATTATTCTGCCATTGTTAAAAAACCACTGTAAAGGAGCACTATAAAATGAATGCAATTGAACAAAAGATCTACGACCTCGGTCTGATCCCCGTGATCAAGATCGAGGATCCCGAAAAGGCAGTACCGCTTGCACGCGCGCTTTGCGACGGCGGACTCCCCGCCGCTGAGATCACCTTCCGCACCGCTTGCGCGGCGGAGGCGATCGCGAAGATCGCGAAGGAGGTTCCCGAGATGCTGGTCGGTGCGGGCACCGTGCTGACCCCCGAGCAGGCAGACGCCGCGATCGAGGCGGGCGCACAGTTTATCGTCAGCCCCGGTCTCAATCCCCGCGTCGTGCGTCACTGCATCGATAAAAAGATCCCGATCCTTCCCGGCTGTGCAAACCCCTCGGATATCGAGTGCGCGCTGGAGCTTGGTCTTACGACCGTGAAGTTCTTCCCTGCCGAGGCGGCAGGCGGTCTTCCGATGCTCAAGGCGATGAGCGCACCCTACGGCGCCGTTCGCTTTATGCCCACGGGCGGTATTTCGGCTGATAACCTTCTTTCCTATCTGAAGTTTGACAAGATCCTCGCCTGCGGCGGGTCCTTTATGGTAAAGGACGAGCTGATCCGTGAGGGCAACTTTGAAAAGATCACCGAGCTGACGAAAAACGCCGTGATGGCAATGCTCGGCTTGAAGTTCTGCCACCTCGGCATGAACAATCAAAGCCAGGCGGAAGCCGACAAGGGCGCGGCAATGCTCGCGAAGCTCTTCGGGCTGCCGCTGGAGACGACCTCGAAGGGCTACTTTGCAGGCAAGGAATTCGAGATCCTGAACGCACCCATCCGCGGCACCTACGGTCACGTTGCGATCTCGACCAACTTCGTTGACCGCGCGATCGCATACTTCAAGCGTATGGGCGTTGAGTTCGACGAATCGACCGTCACCTACGACGCGAAGGGCAAGCCGAAGTTCATCTACTTCAAGGATGAGATCTGCGGCTTTGCATTCCATCTGGTTGCGGCGAAATAACCCGAAAAAATAGAGACGGGACGGAGAAAATCCGTCCCGTTTTGCTTTATTCTTCCGAGGGGGTGAGGAGGCCGTAGTCGCCGTCGCGGCGCTTGTAGACGACCGAGGGATCGCCGCTTTCCGCGTCGAGGAATACGAAGAAGTCGTGCTCGAGAAGGTTCATTTGCAGAATTGCCTCCTCGGGGGACATCGGCTTGAAGGGGAAGGATTTGCGGCGGATCTTGAATTCGGTCTCCTCCTCCACGTCGATATCGGTCAGCTGACCGAAATCGATGAGGGTCGTGTCGCGGAGCTGACGCTGAAGTCTGGTTTTATTCTTGCGGATCTGACGCTCGAGCGATTCGATCGCCTCGTCCATTGCGTTATTGAAGGTATCCGAGCGTTCCTCACTGCGGAAAAGGGTGCCGCCCTGCCTGATCGTGATCTCGATGATCTCCTTGTCGTGCCGTGCGCTGAAGGTCACGAACGCCTCAGCCCCGTCGCCGAAAATACGGTCGAACTTGGAGAGCTTGCGCGCCGCCATCTCCTTCTGCGATTCTCTGACTGTTAACTGTCTGCCGGTTACTGTAATCTTCATCGTTTGTCTGCCTTTCCGAAACGGAATATGCTTTCTCCGCTTCTGTCTTTATTATAACACATCTTTTCCAAAAAGGGAATACTTTTGTTGCAATTTCTATAAAAAAACTTATTTTTTAAGTATATTTTAGTGCAATTCGCCATACGTTTTCAGTTATTGGCAAAAAAACAGGACTTTTCTCAAAGATTGAGAAAAGTCCTTGCTTTTCACCATTTTCGGTTTTACCCAAAGATGACAGCCTTTCAGTTTTCGGGGAGTCCTGCTATGTAGATCCCGCAGAACATACCCGCAAGCGGAAAGATGATCCAGGTCGGATGCCAGACGCGGAAGATCAGACCGACGAAAAGATAGGCAAGCGTTGAAAGGATCAACGCCGTCGAGCAGACGCGCCCCGTCAGATCCCAGCGGTTACGCGGTCGTTTCTCGGGGTCGCGGTGATAATACTCACCGTTGAGGGCTCCGAAAAACACGAAAAGGAACGCGGCAAGAGCGATCAGTGCGAAGGTTCCTGCAACGACGATATGATCGTCAAGCGCAAGAAGCTCCTTCGCCGCGAAGATCCAGAACACCGAAAGCGCGAGGATCAGTAGCGCAAGCAGAATGAAAAGGCGGAAGATCACTCCAAAGCGGCGGATCTGCTTTGCATCCGTTGGCGCGACCACCAGATGACGGAACAAGAACCACGAGTAGCGCAAGCCCGCAACGGTTGCCGTTGCCATTGCGACAAAGAAAAGCACGGCAAACAAAACCGTACGCTGAAGCGAATAAAAATCGTCAACGTTAAAGAAAAGATACGCGGCGGCACCGAGAAAAAGCGCAGAAACGGCTGTCGCCATCAAAAGTGCGAAGCGGCGCACCTTCTTCAAAAAGAGCTTGTCCTCTGCGATCGGCAACAGCTCGGGGGTTATGTTCGGAATGCGTCCGTTGATCAGATCCTTGATCCCGATGTTAAAGAGATCCGCCATGATCTGCAGCTGCTCGTGCGTCGGCTGGACCTGATCGTTTTCCCAGGTCTCGATCTCACCTGTTTCTATATTCAAATGGCTTGCAAGCTCCTCTTGCGAAAGGGCAAGGCTCTCCCGCATTTGCTTGATTGCTTTGCCAAGCGTCATACTATCACCTCTTTACTTCTCTATTTTACCACATCCTTTCAAAAAAGTCCATATTTTTTTCGATTTTTATTGCGGCCTTCGGATCCGTATCAAAAGATCGACCCCGTCCTCGCTCTCCTCCTTCTTACAGGTTGCCGTAACGCCCGCACGCCGCATCGTTGCAACGGCGCGATCAATGCTGTTGTAAAAGAGGCGCAGATCGCGGAGCGCACCCACGCGGATACGGGCACGCGGGTGCGGCTGCTCGCTTTGCTTTGCGAGCTGACGCTCCACGTATTCCTCGGTCGCGGCAACGTTAAGGCCGTGGCGGCGGATATGCTCGATCGCCTCCGTGCGTGCGGATTCGGGAAGCCTTAAGAGCGCACGTGCGTGCCGCTCGGAGAGTCCGCCCTCGAGGATCATTTGCCGCTGCTCGGTATCAAGGCGTAAAAGGCGCAGCTTGTTGGCGACGTAGGATTGGCTGACCGACAGTCGCTCCGCGATCTGCTCCTGCGTCAGCTGATATTCTCGAAGCAGGGCAAGGATCGCCGTTGCCTCCTCAAAAAAGTCGAGGTCGCGGCGCTGAAGATTTTCAATGATGGCAAGCTCGGCACTCTCGCGCTCCCCTGCCGCGATCAGCACGCAGGGAACGCGCAGAAAGCCCGCCTGCTTTGCCGCGCGCAAGCGGCGCTCGCCCGCGATCAGCTCGTAACGCCCCGTGCCGCAAAGGCGGACTGACAGCGGCTGTAGGATCCCATAGCGGCGGATACTGTCGGCGAGGGCGTCGATCGCCTCCTTCTCAAAGCTTTGGCGCGGCTGTGCGGGATTCGGAAGGATGGAGTCGGTCGGCAAAAACAGGATCTCTCGGTTGACAAATTTTTGTTCTTTGGTCTCACTTTTTGTTTTAAAAAGCATACGTAAAACACTCCCTTCCCCGTTATGTTAACACAAAAGGGAGAAAAAAACCGTCACAACGTGCTGTCAAAAAAGAGAAAAGGAATGCCGTGCTTGGCATTCCCTTTGTTATTTTAACGGTAGCTGTCGTAGATCAGCCGCGTCTCGGTATACATCGTAGCGTACGCCTCGTCAAGCAGTGCCTCAAAATCGACCTTGCTAAGCTCTGCCATCACCTTTTCACGGTCGGGGTTGGTGCGGGGATGGCGCGGCGTAAATACGGTACAGCAGTCCTCGTACGGCAAGATCGAGGTCTCAAAGGTGTCGATCATACGGGCGATGCTGACGATCTCCTCCTTATCCATTCCGATACAGGGACGGAAGACGGGCATATTCACGACGCTGTCTGTGACGGTGAGCGCCTTCATCGTCTGGCTGGCGACCTGACCGAGGCTTTCGCCCGTAATGAGCGCCTCACAGCGGTACTGCCTTGCACAGCGCTCGGCAAGCGTCATCATAAAGATACGCAGAAGCAGGGTGAAATAGTCCTCCTCGCACTTGTCGCGCAGCTCCTCCTGAATATGCGTCAGGGAGATGACGTGCACGTGCATGCGCGAGGTGTAGGCACAGAGCTTGTCGGCAAGCTCCATGACCTTTTCCTTTGCCGCCTCGCTCGTATAAGGGTAGCTTTCAAAATGCAGACCCTCGATCTCGACGCCGCGCTTTGCCATCATA
>JAZSGY010000098.1:0-10851 GCA_045532985.1 Eubacteriales bacterium
CCCGTCAACTCGCAATCGCCCTGTGGCGAACGGGCTGTTCTCGCCCCATCCGAATGCCAAAAGGAAAACCCACATCTTGTGATGTGGGTTTTCTTTTTGGAGCGGATTACGGGGCTCGAACCCGCCACCTCAACCTTGGCAAGGTTGCGCTCTACCAAATGAGCTAAATCCGCAAAGCGTGTATATTTTACACCACCTTTGCGGATTTGTCAAGTCTTTTTTGAAAAGAAATTTTATTTACACGAGTTTTCTGATATCCACCAACGTCGGCTGACCGATATAATTGAGTCCGCAACGTGCGACGAGATCCTCGGCAATCGCCAAAGAGTCGGGATCGTACGCATCCGCCGTGCTGTGTGCGTCACAGCCGAAGGTGACGGGGACGCCCACCTCGCCCGCAATGCGCCAAAACGCCTCGTTCGGGTAATTGCGCTTCGTGCGGATGCCGAGAAAATTGATCTCCAGCGGCAACGCCTTTGCCCTGCAATACTCGCAGAGCCGCCGCACCTCACGCGCGTAGACTGCGGGGTCGCCCGTAAAATTGAAGATGTCGGGGTGTGCGATATAGGTCAGCACGCCGTACTCCGCTGCCTCGATCAGAAGCGAGGTGTAGCGCACGAGGTCTGCCTCGGAAGCGTTTGGACGGATCGCCGCAGATCCGCCGCAGTTTTCTTCACCGAGAAAATGCTGACCGAGGATCAGATATTCCGCGCCGAAGGCGACGGCATCCTTGATCATCTCTTGAAAAAGCGCGGGGTAATACTCGGTCTCAAAGCCGATTCTGATCTCAATTTTATCCTTATACTTTTCACGCAGGAAACAGGCTTCTTCATAATAGTCACGCACCTCGGCAAGCGGCACGCGGTGCGCGCTCTCACTGCCGTCGGCGAAGCGCAGGGGGATGTGATCCGAAAATCCCATCGTCCGAATCCCGCCCTCAATGGCGCGCAAAACGTACGATTCCATATCGCCCGTCGCATGTCCACAGCGCGCGGTATGTGCGTGGAAATTGTAATCCATCGTTTACATTTCTCCTTTTTTCGGCTCGGTGATCTGCTTGATCCATCTCCGCGTTATAAAGTGCCAGACGCAAAGCACGCCCTTGATCACGTCCTCCCCGAGCATCATCACGATCACCAAAACGACGAAGTGATAGGGGCGCACGAGATACGCCGTGATCAGCACGGCGGGAATGCCGAACAGATATACGCCGACCATATCGAAGATACAGCCGGTTTTGGTATCACCGCCCGCGCGGAATACACCGCAGATGAGCGTATATTGGATCATACGCGCACCGATCCAGAAGCCGTAGAACAGAAGACAGACCGATGCAACGCTACGTGCCTGCTCGGTCTCGATCGGGAAAAGCGACAAGATCGGGTTGCGGAGCAAAACGAGAAGCGTGCCGAGCACAAGGCCGACAAGCGGCGTCATTACGGCAAAGCGGCGTGCGGTGACGTACGCCTCCTTATGCTCGCCCGCGCCGACCTTCATACCGACCATGACCGAGCAAGCACCGCAGATCCCGACGAAAAAGACGAAAAAGATCTGCTGAATATTCTCAAACAGCGTATAGCCCGCGTAGTTTTCCACGCCTTGGCGGGCAAAGACCATTACGTAAATGTTCGTACCGATCGCCCACGCCCCCTCGTTGAACAGGACGGGAAACGCCGTCTTGAAATACTTGATACAGAAGGCACGCGAAAAGCTGAAGAAGTCACGCAGACGCCCACGAAAGGGCGTATCCGCGAAGATAACGAACAGTAAGATCACCGCCGACTGAAGAACATACCCCGCAACGGAGCCGATTGCCGCACCGCGCAGTCCGAGCGCGGGAAAGCCGAGATGTCCGCCGATCAGGCAGTAGTTCAAAAAGGTATTCAGAACGACCGATGCCGCCGCCGAGATCAGGGGAATGCGCACGCGCTCGACCGAGCGCAGGGCAATACACATGATCTGTGAAAAAACGACGAAGGGAACGCCGATGGCGTATACGCGAAGATAGCCCGCGCCGAGTCCGATCGGCACGGCGTCATCCGTAAAGATACGCATCATCGCACTCGGTGCGATGGCAAGCACCGCGGCGTAGATCACCCCGAAGCCGAACGCTACTGACAAAACGAGACCGAGACAGCGACGGATATTATTTCGATCCTTCGCCCCCCAATACTGCGACAAAAGCGACGCGCACCCCGAGGCGAAGCCGAAGCACACGACGTTCAAAAGGAAGCTGAAGCGGTTGGCGACCCCCATTGCCGCCGTTGCGTTATCGCCAAGACCCACGACCATTGCCGTGTCGATCAGGGTCGCGCAGGAGGTCAGCAGATTCTGAAGAGCAATCGGCAGTGCCAGCGACAGCGCCATACGGTAAAAGTGACCGCGCTCGCCCGTGAAAAGACGATGCCTCATATCCGTTCCTCCTTTTTTCAAAATCCTACTCATTGTATCACATTTTCCCCGAAAATAAAAGAGGAAAAGGAAATTATTTTTCGAAAAATCTTGCAAAATTTTTTTGCGCAAGCTATAATGTCCTTGGAAACGTAAAAACCGTACGGAGGTATCTATGGTCCATTCCTTTTTACTGATCGGTCAGTCCAATATGGCGGGGCGTGGATTCCCTGCGGAGGCGCTTCCGATCGACACCGAGCACATCAAGGTCCTGCGCAACGGGCGCTGGCAGTCGATGTACCGCCCCGTCAACGGCGACCGTTCCTTCTCGGGTGTCTCGCTCGCCGAAAGCTTTGCCGAGGCGTATGCCAAGGCGCACGGCGTTGACGTCGGTCTGATCCCCTGCGCCGACGGCGGCACCTCGCTCGCACAGTGGCGTGTTGGCGGACTTCTTTTTGATCACGCCATCGCGATCGCGCGGCTGGCACAGCGCACCTCAACGATCGCGGGGGTGCTGTGGCATCAGGGTGAATCCGACTGCGGACGCGGGCGCCATACGACCTATGCCGAGCGTTTTCAGCCGATCATGGACGCCTTCCGCCGTGAGCTTGACCTTTACGACGTGCCCTTTCTGCTCGGTGGGCTTGGAGATTTTCTGCCCCTGCACGACCCCGATTGGTACAAGACCTACCCCACCGTCAACGAGCAGCTGAAGGCACTTGCCGACAAAAACCCCATGACGGGCTACGTCCCCGCCGACGGTCTTTCGGCAAATCCCGACAACCTGCACTTCTCCGCCGCGGCGCTCCACGCCTTCGGTCTGCGCTACTACGAGGTGTTTGAGACGCTACGCGACAAAAACAAGGTCTTTGAGGAAAAGCCCTGTCCCGACGACGCTCTGCGTAGTGAGCTTGAAAAATTGTAAACCAAACTTAACAAAAAGACGGTCTTGCGACCGTCTTTTTTGTTAATATCCAGATCCGTCGGTTTGCTCACCCCGTCGGTCCCACAGCATCCGCGCGCCGTCAAAGCACTCGATGCCCGAAAGGATAAGCTCCCGCATTTCACCCGCAAGCACCACGGCGTATTCACCGCGTGAGCGGACGTTTCGTATCTCGATGCGATAGGTCTCATCCTCAGTCGCGTGCCGACTGCCGTACAGATGCACATCGCCGACGCGCACGCCGTAAAGCCCGCGATCCAGATGCGGACAGTCAGCCGAGGTATCCATAACGCCGTCAACCAGCACGTCGTGCAGGATCACGTCGCCCTGATTCAAAAGGCGGACGTTGGTGCAAAAGGAGGCGGTGCGAATGTTTTTCACGGTAATGTGGTGCATATCGCGGGGGTACCCTTCGACCGCGAAGGTCTTTTCGAGATCGCCCCAAAGTCCCGTCAGGGCGATCGAATCGTCCTCACAGAAGCCCGTGATATTTTCGATCTTGATATGGTGACAGCCCGCGCGCAGATCGATACCGTCCGCGTTTTTCACAAGCGCCTCGGCATATTTCGCGCGTGTCAGTCCACGGTAGACCGTACCGTCGGGTGCGATCGCCGTATCGTTGGCACAGAAATCGAGGTTGCCGATATAGCCGTGCGCGCAGAAAACGAAGTTCAGCGCCCACCAGCGCTGGTTGTGAAAGGAAAGATCCGAGATCTTGAAGCCCTCCACGTTCGTAAAGAGCAAAAGATTATTCTTGTAGATCGGCGGCAATCCGTTCTTGTTCTGCGTCTTTTCGGACAGTCCGTTGTAATTGCCGCCGTCAAGGATCGCACGCCCGCGGCCGATGAGCGTAATATTGCGATCACGCCCCGCCGGCGTACGCCCGACGTCCGTGCCGTGATGCTCGTTTATGAAAAGATTATCGTAAACGCCGTCTGCCATTTTCAAATGACAATCCGAAAGGATCAGCGTGAAATCAGAGGGGATGCGTACCGCGCGCTCGATCTCGTAATTTCCCGTTGCCGTCGCAGTACGCGTTCCGTCTGCCACAGCCGCCGCGATCAGCGCGTCAAGATAGTCACTGCCGCCCTGCTTGAAAGCCTTATGATCCATATTTTTCTCCTGTACGCAGATTGCGTTTTTTTCATTTTAGCATGCGACAATCCTTATGTCAACCGAAACGGATACGAAACTTTTTCGTAAAAAAGGCTGTCTCAAATGATTTGAGACAGCCCTTTTGACGGAAGCCAAGCCGTATCAGGGGCGCAGACCCATACCGCCCTCAAGCGTCAGCGTCTCGCCGTTCATATACTTGAAATCGGGCGATGCCAGCCGGACGCATACGCGGCCGATCTCGGTCTCGGGATCGCCGAAGTGCCCTGCGGGCGGTACCTTCACGTTCGCACGGAAGGCGTCGGGGTACGCCTTTTCAAAGTTTTCAAGCTGTGCCGTCCAGGCAAGCGGACAGATCACGTTCGTGTTGATGCCGTCCTTCGCCCACTCGGTCGCCGCCACGCGCGACAGACCGCGGATGCCCTCCTTCGCCGCCGCGTAGGAGCACTGCCCGTAGTTGCCGAACAAACCTGCGCCCGAGGCGAAGTTGATGACGGAGCCCTGCGTTTCCTTCAGATAAGGGTAGCAAGCCTTCATATAATAAAACGTCGCGTAAAGTCCCGAATACATTGCAAGATCGAACTGCTCGGTCGTATGATTCTCGATCGTCACGCCCGACGCCGACGCCTGCGCGTTGTTGATCAGCACGTCAATGCGCCCGAACTCCTTGATCGCCGCCTCGGCAACGCCGCGCGCGGTCGCCTCGTTATCGGAGCCCGCTGCGATATCGGCGGCAAGCGCCAGCACCTTGATGCCGTACGCGCCCTCAAGCGCCTCCTTCGCCTTTTCGAGCTTCGCGACGTTACGCCCCGTGATCACGAGGTTCGCGCCCTCCTTGGCGTATGCCGTGGCAATGCCGTAGCCGATCGAGCCGCAACGCCCGTCGGAGAGCACCGCGTAGCCCGCGCCCGTGATGATTGCGGTCTTTCCCTGTAAAGATCCCATTTTATTTTCCTCCGTAAACGTATTTTCGTCCTCATTATAGCATAAAGTATTGTAAAATAAAAGACTTTTTCAAAGTTTTTCAAAAAAACGAAAAAACCCTTGACAAACGCAAAACTCTCTGCTATAATAGCGGAGTAAGTCAAACGGCGCCATAGCCAAGTGGTAAGGCACGGGTCTGCAAAACCCTTATCCCCCGGTTCAAATCCGGGTGGCGCCTCCAAAAAATCCATCGCAATCGCGATGGATTTTTTCATTTGTGCCGCAAGGCACAACATCATTTGTGTGCTTGCACGCAACATCATTTGAGCTTTAGCTCAACATCATTGTCCGCTTGCGGACACAAATGAACGATGTTACCTGCGGCAAATGATGTGCTTCGCAATGATGTGATGCTTCGCATCAATGATGTTGCGCTTCGCGCAAACGGATAGAAACCGTTAGCTCTTAACACAAAAAAGCAACAAATAATTTTCAAATATTTATCCCGACTTATGACTTCCTTTCGGTAGCGCGGTGACGACCCGACCGAAGGGAATTTTTTATTTGTATCTTTTCGGATGATCGGTTTCGCCCAAAAGATAGTCTATGCTCGTGTCGTAAAAGCGAGCGAGCTTGATAAGAATCGCCGTCGGAATATCGTTTTCGCCCGTCTCGTACTTTGAATACCCCGTTTGTGACATTCCGAGCATTTTGGCGACCTGCGTTTGGTTCATATCCCGATCTTCCCTTAAATCGCGAATTCTCTGATACATTGTATATCCCCCGAAATCAAAAATACATTTTTATTATATTTAATCTGTTTCAGGGTATTGACATTTAACCTGAAATAGGTTATAATGTTCTCAAGGTCGTTTTTTGTCTATTTTGAAATACAATCAAGACCTTGACGTTTTTTATTTTAGGAGGATGTATTATGGGAAAAATTACTTTTGGGGGATGTATGCTTTCGCTTAAGCGTACCTTCTCAAGCCGTTACATTGGATTCGTTAAGGGCAGCCTTACGCATTTGAACAACGATAAGGAAATGCAAGTGCTTTTGGAGAATAACGGAGTTGTTTGTTATTCCGTTGGTATTGACGACGTGATCGTCAATAAAGAGGACGTTGCCTCTTGCGAATGTATTGCCGAAGGGGTAAAAAGAGATTGGGGCAACAACAACATTAAGGACTGTAACGTATACGCCGTCATATTGAAGAACGGCGAGAGCGGCACGTTTACCATTTGGCTCGAGAAGGTTACGCCCTTTTTACAGGCGTTAGGAAAGATATGATCTTAAAGGACGAAAAGAGTCAGATCGAAGCGCGTGACTACGTCCTGAACAAACCGCTGGTAAGGCCTTCCATAACAATTTGGGCGCCAATCGGGTTATTTCTAACCGTTGTTGCTCTTGGATGCTTGGTGGGCTTCGTAATAGCAAATACCGTTCATACACATTTTGCAACCGAAAAGATAAATACATACGCAATCATAATCGGCGTTGTTTCTTTTTTGCTTTTGTGTGCGGCAAAGCCGATGCTGATCTTATGCATACGTTGCTATCAACACTATGTCCCTGAAATGATAAGGCGCTCCTGTTTGTGTAAGCCAACCTGCTCGGAATATGCAATTATGGTTATCAAAAGATACTGTTTGCTCAAAGCGCTGGTGCTTATATATATTCGATTGTTCAGAACGTGTACGGGAAAAACGTACAAGATCGATTTCCCGTACAAATAACGTCAACGTGATTATAAGCAGAATCTTTTCGTCAACGAAACCCCAAAAAATGAAAAAATAGCTTTTCGCTGAGCGGAAAGCTATTTTTTTATTGCACCTTCCCCGTGTGTATGCTATAATAAACGCAGAAGGGCGGTGGGGAGATGAACAAGCAAATTTCAAAAATAATTTCTCTGATTTTTCAAGGCTTTTTTGTTGCCTCCACAGGCGGTATTTGATATACGGCATCTTTATCACCAACTAACCCTAAAGGAGAAAACATATGCTTAACAAATTGACTCAAAAGAAAAATATTATTTTAATTGTTTGCGCTGCCGTTTTACTGATCCTTTGGACGCTGACCTTGATCTTTGGCAACGGAGAAGATAAAATTACGGTTCTTGTTTTATCCTTGGTCTTGCCGCTTGTAATATACGGATTTATAAGACTTGCGTTCAAGGTGGTCAGAATCCATGCGCCTTTGAAATTTATAAGGTTCGCCACCTATTTCTTTTTGATCTTTGGCGCGCTCGGCGCAGTTTTGGATGCTATATCCTTCATCATAGGATTTCCGAACGGACTTTCCCCGACGCTCGGCGCATGCTTCGCGCTGGTGATCGCGATGCTCGACGAAGCAAAGAAAACGATCGCCACGGAGGGTAAACGGGAATAGTCCTCCTTTCGCCAACACGACCCCAAAAATAAAAAATGACTTTTTGCCAAGCCAAAAGTCATTTTTTTCTTGCACTTTCCCATTATGTATGCTATAATAAAGTCAGAAGGGTTACGGGAACACAAGGATAGTTCTTTTTCTTATTCTTTTTTGGGGAACGGAGAAAGAAGCTATGATTGCACCGGAATCGGAACCACTATATAAACAATTCTTTTTTGATGAAACGCTTGGAAAGTTTGATCAAAGCCGAAAAATTTCAAGGAGGCTTTTATGCGCGAGGGAACGAGTGGATTTTGGGTCACCAAAAAGGGTGGCAAGATCACCATCGGCTACGAGGACTACGGTGTATCCGAATTCGGTGGCGGCGATTTTGAAAAAACCTACTATTTGGACAAGGAAAATTCGAAGAAATTTGTCAAGGCGTTGAAAAAGGAATACAGGGGCTCGCTTGAAAAAATGATCGAGGGCGCCTTTGGGAAAGGCTTTAGCGATCCTGACTTTTGGGATTTTTGCAAGGAACACGGGATCGAATATTCCTCCTCTACGTGGAGCGGATAAGCCGCACCGCTTGGACTTTTTACGGTATATCAAAATAAAAACATATAGAAAGGCATTTCACATGAAAAAACTCATCTCTGTTCTTTTACTTCTTGCTTGCGTCGTTTGCTTGGCATCCTGTGCCTCGCCCTCCTCGGACTCTGATGACTCGGCTGACCGTTCGGACGCCGCACAAGGACCCGTCAACCCCATCGATTATGGGAAAAAGTATATGCTGGACGAGAAAAACTACTACGTATTTAACGAGGATCAGACCGGCTACTACGAGCACTACTACGAGGAGACCTATTATACGGCATCGGGACGCGTCGAATTCGTATGGCGCGAGGCGGCAGACGGCGGTGTCTATTTGTTTGAGATCGAAACGCACTACCATGAGGATCATACCGAAGGAGAAAGAATCTCTTTATCATCGTGTCCCCTGTATTTTTCCGAGGATTTCTTCGTTGGTACAAGAATCGGCTACAGCGAATATAAAGCAACTTACGTGAAGGAAGGCTCGGAGCTTGAACAGATCCTCAAGGATTAACGCACTCGTTCAACGCAGAAAGGAAAAACTATGGCAAGCATCACAGATCTGATCAAAACAACGTCTGGGCCCTGCACCTGCGGACTTTGTCACGAGACCGCGATCAAGGACGTAAGGATCGGCTCGGGACTGGTTCACGAGGTGGGGGCGATCTTAAATGAGAACGGCTTTCCGAGAAGGCTCCTTTTGGTCGCTGACCGAAATACTCTGCGTGCATCAGAGGGGGTCCTCGAGAGTCTTACGGGCTTTGACGTCACCCTGAAGGTGTACGAGACGCTACGCGTGGCAAAAATGGAGCACGTTGAGGAGCTGGAAGCGCTGATCCGCAACGAGGAGATCGGCGTTTTATCGGTGGGCACGGGATCGATCAACGACCCCTGCCGTTTGGCAAGCGCAAGACAGAATAAAAAGCTCTGTATTTTTGCGACCGCACCCTCGATGGATGGGTTTGCCTCTTACAGCTCGCCCATCGTTGCAAACGGATTCAAGGCGAGCTACCCTGCCAAGAGCCCCGAGGTCATCATCGGCGACACGAAGATCTTAGCCGATGCACCGAATGAATTGAAGTCGGCGGGCTTTGGCGATATGATCGCAAAATACACGGGGCTTGTGGACTGGAAGATCTCGCACCTTCTGACGGGGGAGATCTACTGCGAGCGGGTCGCCGAGCTGACGCGCGCCGCCGTAGACGAGCTGCTTGATATGGCAGACAGGGTCACTCTGCGCGACGAGCATACCGCGGGCAAGATCTTCGAGGCACTTTTGAAAACTGGGCTCGGTATGAGCTTTATGAAAAATTCCCGCCCCGCGAGCGGTGCTGAGCATATCGTTTCGCATCTGATCGAATGCATTGAGCTGCAGGACGGCATCATCCCGAATCTTCACGGCGACGACGTCGGTGTCGCTACGCTTGCGCTGCTTCGTTTTTACGAGCGCCTGGCAGAGCTGCCCGCGGTGACGGCAACGAAGGAAAGCGTCGATTGGGAGGAGGTCTACGCCTTTTACGGTCCGATGCAGGACGAGGTCAAGGAGCTGAACCATCCCGACAATATCATTGACGCAGTCGATCCCGCGGCGATCGAGGCGCACTGGGGCGAGATCGTCCGATGCATCCGCAGTATTCCCTCCTACGAGGTCTGCCTTTCTGCAATGACAAGGGCGGGATGCAAGACCTCGGTCGATGCCATTGGAAAGGACCGCGTTCTGTTCGACAACTGCTTCAAATATTCTCCGTTTATGAGAAGAAGACTTACCCTGCTCCGTATGAGCGGAATGATCAAGGAAAACCCGATGGCTTAAGGCGTGATCCCCCCTCCGTGCTTCGTTTGGAAAATTGCACAATCGTTCTTGACAATCATATGACCGTGTGATATACTGAAGACGGAGAAAACATCAAGGAGGAAACAACTATGGCATATCGCTACCCCTACGACGAAGAAGAAAAAAACTATCAGCACCCGAAGCTGCGCACCGACCGCCGTCTTTGGAAGATCATCGTATTCGGCATTCTGACGCTTGGGATCTACAACTTCTTTTTCATGACGCAGGTCGCAAACGACGTCAATACCATCCTGTCGTCACGCCACCGCACGCCGCTGATGCCCTATATCATCGTGTTGATTCTCGGCTCGGCGACCTTTTCGATCGTGCTTGACATCTGGATGTATCAGCTGACCGACCGCGTTGAGGACGCGCTCCGTATGCGTAAGCTCCGCTACGATTTTGAAACGGGTGATTTCTGGGTTTGGTTTTTCTTCGGCACGCTCTTTCTCGTCGGTCCCTTCATCTATTACCACAAGCTTTGCCGCGCAATGAACACTCTTTGTGCCGATTACAACGAGCGCCCCGTGATCGAAGAGGCGGCGTGAGTTGTCTTTCACCGATATTCAATAAAAAATGAGAGCATTTAGCGTGATACTCTTAACGGAGTATCACTCTAACTCTATTCGCCTTCGGCGAGTTCTATTGCTACGCAGTGATATTCGGCTTACGCCGAGTGATATT
>JAZSGY010000106.1:0-9513 GCA_045532985.1 Eubacteriales bacterium
GTGCCTTGTCTTCCTAAGACCGCTTGGCCTCCGACTTCTCAGCCGAGAGCGCGGCGTTTTTTTAATGGAAATCAAAGGATATGATCCGCGTATGCTCGCCGTCGCCCCAGCTTGAAAGCGGGGTGAGCAAGAGGGCGGTGACCTTCACCCCCGCGGGCAGGGGGACGTGGTAGGCGCGGCGTCGGTTCTCACGCACCGAAAGGAGCGGGAGCGTGCCGTATTTACGTACGATGATAGCACAAAGCTCGCCGCAAGTCAATATCTCATTTCTGCGACAAATATTCTCTTGCGCTGACGCCGTATTCCTTGCGGAATGCGCGGCTGAATTGCGTCATATCGGAAAAGCCCGACGCCGACGCCGCCTCGCTGATGCTGTAAAGCCCCGAATCGAGCAGCTCCTTTGCGTGTGTGAGCTTCAATCGGTTGATGAAGGCACACGGCGACGTGCCGAATTGCTGCCTGAAGATGCGGCGGAAATACTCGGGCGTGATGCCGCACAGCGCGGCAAGCTCCGCGATCTGCAGGGGTGCCTCGGTATAGCGCGTGCGGATCTCCACAAGTGCTTGCGCGATCACGTCAAGCCTCGTTTGCGGGGCGTACGCCTGCGCCGCCTCGGCTTGCAGAATGCAAAGAATGCGGTAAAGCTCCGCCTTGCACGCCATTTGATAGCCGTGCCCCCGCGCGTTCCACTTGCGGGTGGCACTTTTGAATAAGTCAAGTACACGGTCCGCATCCCGTACGCGGACGGAGAAGGGCTTGAAATCGACCGTCTCGAGAAGCTCGAAGTTGATGGCGTAGCACGCGCCGCGCTCCTTGATCTCCACGCGGTAGGTGCTGTCCTTCGGCAGATAAACGAGCGTGTTTTTTTCAACGTGAACCCGTCGCCCGTCGGAAAAGATGTACTCCTTGTCCCCCTCAAGATGAAGGGCAAGCCCGTGACTCGGTCGGTCCCTGTGGTAGGCTTGCCCCGCCCCCTTCGCAACGTGGCAGGCAATGACGATCGAGCTGACCGTAAAATCATGACGCATAAAATCAAGCATTCGTTTCACCTCACTCTTATTCTAAACTTTTGTTTTGAAATTGTCAAGTCGTTTTGAAAATTCTATGGACAGATCCGTTTTTTCACGGTATAATACTAAAAAAAGAGCGAAGGAAACACTGTACGGAATATATCAAGGGCAAAGACCTTGCCTATATCAAAAGGAGGAACAGGACGGCTTCATCCGTCAGGCAGAGAGCCTGATCTGACCGTCCACAGATGCTATGAAACAATTTGACCCAACGAACGAACGCCTCGCCCGACAGTTTGAATCACCCGCGTGGATCGAGGGCAGCGGCATTCCGCACGCCGAGCTTGAGGCGGCGATCGCCGCCCTCACCGAGGATCGCTCGGGCACGCCGCGCTGTATCCTCAAGGCACGCGCCTTTGAAACGGTGCTGACGCGGGCGCGCATTGCGATCGATCCCGACGATATCTTTCAGGATAAGCTCGACGGCTACGGATTGATCGAGCGACAGCGCTGGGCGTGGCAGTACGAGGTGCTGCCGCATCACCTTCCCGAGCTGCTGGCGGAAAAGGACGCGGCGTACGCTTGCGGCGCCTACGCCGCAAATACCGACTTCGGTCACACCTCGCCGAACACGCGGCTTTTGCTCGCGGTCGGCTTTACAGGGCTTTTGTCGCGGATAGAGGACGCCGCAAAGCGCGCAACCACGCAAAAGCAGATCGACTTTTACGAGTCCTGCCGCATCTGCCTTTCTGCGATCCCACACTTTTTGTCCCGCCTTGCGACGGCAGTCGAGGCGCAGGACTCCGACTCCGCGGCGGCACTGCGAAGGCTGTCGGTCGGCGCACCGACCGACGTTTACGAGGCAATGCAGCTGCTCATCGTCTACTTCTTCCTTCACGAATATATCTTCGGCACGCGCGTGCGCACGCTCGGGCGGCTTGACGTGCTGTTACAGCCCTTCTACGACCGCGATCTTTCGTCGGGACGCTACACGAAGGACGAGATCCGTGAGATGCTCAAATTCTTCTTCCACAAATTCTGGAGTGCGAAGGTCGCCTTCGACCTGCCGCTTTGTATCGGTGGCATCGACGCCGACGGGCGTGAGGTGACGGGGGAGCTGACCTATCTTCTCGTTGACACGTACGACTCGCTCAACATCCACAGCCCGAAGATCCACGTGCGCGTGTCGGAAAAAACGCCGCCGGCGTTCGTGCGCCGCGTGCTGGATTGCATCCGACGCGGTAACAGCAGCTTCGTGTTCGTCAACGACAGCACCGTGATTGCCGCCCTGACGAAGGTCGGCATCAAGGAGCGTGACGCGATGGATTACGTACCGATCGGCTGCTACGAGCCTGCCGTCTGGGGAAAGGAGATCGCCTGCACGGGTAACGGCGGCGTGAATCTTGCGAAGGCGATCGAGCTGACCTTCACCAACGGCGTGGATCTTGCAAGCGGCAGGCGCATCACGCCGGCGCTTGCACCCATTACCGACTACGACGGCTTCCTTGCCGCTGTGAAGGCACACGTCGCGGCAATGGCGGAGCGTATGATGGAAAGCGTCACCGCAATGGAGGCGTACTACGGAGAGATCGGACCCGATCCGATCCTCTCCGCAATGTACGACCACAGCGTCGCGTGCGGCGTTGACGTGATGGAGGGCGGTGCGGAGTATAACAACTCCTCTTGCTACTTCTACTGCATCGGCAGTGCGATCGACGCGATCTGCGCCGTGCGCCGTCTCGTTTACGAGGATCGCCGCCTCAGCCTTGCGGAGCTTGGCGAGATCCTGAAAAGAAACTGGGAGGGCGAGGAGCGTCTTCGTCTGATCGCGCAGGCGTTGCCCGAAAAGTACGGCAACGGCAATCCCGTGGCAGACGCCCTCACGCGGGAGCTTTCCGATTTCTGCTCCGCGCTCATCAACAACCGCAAAAACGGCAGGGGCGGCGTTTTCCGCGCCTCGTCCTTCAGCATTGACCGTTTCGTTTATTACGGCGCGCACACGATGGCAACGCCCGACGGACGGCACGCGGGCGACGTTTTGTCGAAAAATCTCTGTGCCACGGTCGGGCAGGACAAAAACGGCGTGACCGCGCTGATCCGCTCCGCCACCGAGATCGACCATACGAGGCTTCCGAACGGAACGGTGCTTGATATCGTCCTGCACCCCTCCGCGGTAGCGGGGGAGGAGGGGCTTTCCGCCTTCGCCGCGCTGCTGTCCACCTACTTTGCGCGCGGTGGGCTTGCCCTGCACGGCAACGTCTTCTCGGCGCAAACGCTGAAGGAGGCGCAAAAGCACCCCGAGCAGTACAAGAATCTGCAGGTGCGCGTCTGCGGCTGGAACGCCTATTTCGTCAATTTAAGTAAGGTAGAGCAGGATTGCTTCATCCGTCAGGCGGAGGAGAAAACATGAAGCATATTTATTTGATCGGCGACTCGATCCGCTTCGGCGCGCTGACGGCGTCCTTCGACTCCTCGCTCTACGCCGATTGGGTGCATTTGAATACCGAGGGCTGTCGGATCCTTGCCGACCGCGTGATCGAGGTGTGTCTTAATGAAGCATAACAGCTTGAAGATCTCCCTGCTTGCCCTTTTGGTCATGGCACTCTGGGGCTCGCTCTTCCCGATGATCAAGATCGGGTACGCCGCCTTTCATATCACGAGTGCAATGATCCCCGCGATCATCGTTTTCGCGGGGGTGCGCTTTACTGCCTGTGGCGTTCTGCTCGTCGGCGCATCCTCGGTCGCGTCACGGCGGCTCGCCCTGCCGAAAAAAAGCGAGCTTCCCGTGATCCTTTTCGGCGCACTTGCCACGGTGATCCTGCACTACACGCTGACCTACGTCGCGCTCGCGATCGGTGAGGGCTCGAAGAGCGCGATCGTCAAGCAGATCGCCTTTCTGTTTTTATCCTGCTTCGCCTTCCTCTTTGATAAAAGCGACAGATTCACGCTCGGCAAGCTCCTCGCGGGGCTGCTCGGCTTTCTCGGGATCGTCGTCACCGCCATCGACGGCGGCGGCGTGCATTTCGCCGTCGGCGATCTTTTGCTCGTTCTTTCCTCGTTTTGCTCGGTCGCGGGCACGCTCATTGCGCGGCGCGCACCCGCCACGCTCTCGCCTACCCGATACACGGGCTACTCACAGCTTTTCGGTGGCGTAGTCCTGCTCGTCCTCGGGCTTTGTCTTGGCGGCCGCATCACGCATTTTGACGCCCGCGCGTTTTTCGTCTTTCTCTACATCTGTGCCGCATCGATCGGCGCGTACGTTATCTGGAACTCGATCGTGCGCGTGGGGCGGCTCTCAACCCTCTCGCTCTTCAAGTTTACAGAGCCGCTGTTCGCCGTCCTTTTCTCGGCGATTCTGCTCGGCGAGGATATTCTAAGGCTTACCTATCTTTTTGCTCTGCTGATCCTATTACTTGCGATGCTCGTTGAGCATCAGCCATGGAGGCGACCGAATGAAAGCAACCGTCTTTGAGATCAAGCGCTTCGCCGTTCACGACGGCGACGGCATCCGTACCACCGTCTTTTTTAAGGGCTGTCCCTTGCGCTGCCTTTGGTGTCACAATCCCGAGGGGCTGGAATTTACCCCCGAGATCGCGCACTACGCGCACAAGTGCATCGACTGCGGCGAATGCCGCCGCGCGGATTTTACCCCTGCGCTCTGCCTTGGCGAGGCGACCGTCCTCTACGGCAGGGAAACGACCGTTGAGGAGCTTTTGCCAAGACTGCTCGAGGATCGCGAATTTTACGCGCAATCGGGCGGCGGCGTAACGCTGTCGGGCGGCGAATGCCTGATGCAGGCGGATTTCTGTGCCACGCTTCTTTCGGCACTGAAGGCAGAGGGGATCCATACCGCCGTCGACACCTGCGGTCTTGTGCCGCGCGCATCGCTTGATCGGGTGATCCCCTACACCGATATTTTCCTCTACGATATCAAGGCGTACGACGAAGAGGTCCACCGTCGCTGTACGGGCGCACCGAACGCACAGATCCTTGAAAACCTTCGTTACCTTGACGCGCGGGGCGTGCCGATCGAGATCCGCATCCCCTTTGTCCCCGACTATAACGACGGCGAGATCGAGGCGATCGCCCGATTCCTCGCCCCCCTACAGAGTGTCACGAAGATCCGCCTGCTCGCTTACCACAGCTATGCGGGCTCAAAGTATGAGGCGCTTGGCATGGAAAATAAGCTGCCGACCCGTCTGCCGACCGAGGCGGAGCTGAAAAAAGCGCGCGAAACGGTGGAGCGCATTACGGGCATTCCCGCCCTTTCCTGAAATTACCGTATGAGATCACGAGGTACATATTGTGGATAACGAAAAAATTCTTTTTGAGACTTCTGCGTGCGGCGGCTTCAAGCCCTTGAACGCAGTCAACGGAGGTCCGTGGTACAAGCGCTTTGCCGCGAGCATGAAGCGAAGCAATCTTGAAAGCTACCGCGCGGCAAAGATTCCGTTTGCACGCAATCACGACGAGGGGAACTGCTCGATTTACGGTGGCCCCTACGCGCATGATATATCAAAGATCTTTCGCACCGCCGACGCCGACGTGAATGCACCCGCATCCTACGATTTCGGAAACACCGACGAGGCGATCCTTGCCGCGCTTGAGGCGGGCACCGAAACCTTTTTCCGCCTTGGCGAGTCATCGGAGCCGCAGGCAGTCCCCCACGCCGCGATCCCTCCGAAGGACTTTTTCAAATGGGCGCAGATCGCGGAGCATATCATTCGCCACTACAACGAGGGTTTTGCAAACGGCTACGAGCTGGGCATCCGATACTGGGAGATTTGGAACGAGCCCGACCTGCACTGGGCGGACGTGACGAAGGGCTTCTGGCACGGCACGCCCGAGCTGTTTTTCGACTTCTACGCGACGGTTGCAAAGCACCTCAAGAGCTGTTTTCCGCACTTAAAGATCGGCGGACCTGCTATCGCGCACGACCTTGCCTTTGCCGAACGCTTCCTCACGGAAATGAAGCGGCGCGACGTACCGATCGACTTTTTCTCATGGCATATCTACGCGACGGATCCCGAGCACATCGTAAGCAGAGCCGCCCGCGTGCGCGAGCTCCTGCAGGCATGTGGCTACGGGGATGCCGAGAGCATTTGTAACGAATGGAATTACGTTCACGACTGGGGCGACCGCTTCAATCAAGCGATCGAGGTCATACAAGGCGTCAAGGGCGCGGCGTTCACGATGTCTGTCATCAGTGAGGCGCACCGCACGGGGTTGATTGATATGCTGATGTATTACGACGTGCGCCCCTCGTGCTTCAACGGTGTCTTTGACTTTTACACCTACGCACCCAAAAAGGGGTACTACCCGCTTTTCTTCTACGGACAGTTTTACGCGATGACGCAGGTGCTGAGGCCGACAAAGCTGCCGCCGCATCTTTACGCCGTTGCGGGGGCTGATGCCGATGGGAAGATCCTTTGTGCCCTGACCTACTACGACGACGGGCATACAGCGTCCGAAGAAAGGTCCGTAACGCTTGATTTTGGTAGAAACGTACGTTTTTCGGTTCATTTGCTGGACGAAACGCACGACGGTGAGCAGATCGCTGTGACCGACACGCCGAGGTTCGTGATGCGGAATCATTCGGTCCTCTTTTTGCGCGAGGCATAAAAGGGACGCTTCCGATTTTTCACAAACGGCCCTGCCGAATTGCCGCGATCTCGGCTTGCGTTTTGTCGGCATCCTTTCTGACGTCCCTGAGCCTTTGATAAAAATTCAAAACTTCCGCGCAGGGCTTGCATTTTCACGTGCGGCGTGCTAAAATAGCAGGGTAAGGAAGTGAAGATATGTCTATTTTTTTGTTTGCCATCAACGCAGTCCTTCCGCTCGTTCTGCTCATTTTGCTCGGGTATCTTTTGCGGCGCGTGGGCTTTTTGAACGATGAATTTCTGAAGATCGGGAACAAGGTCGTCTTCCGCGTCGCCCTGCCCGCGCTTCTGTTTTATAACGTCTATTCGGTCAAGAGCTTCGCCGAGATCCGTATGTCGGCGGTGCTGTATTCGCTCTGCGTCGTGCTTTTGCTCTTTTTCCTCGGGCTTCTCACCGTGCGCTTCTTCGTGCCCGTGCGCGCACAGCGCGGCGCGGCTCTGCAATGCGTCTTTCGCTCGAACTACGCCATCCTCGGCGTCAGCCTCGTAGAGGCGCTCGGCATCACGGGCGGCAACGCGCACGCGGCGGTCATGTCCGCCTTCGCGATCCCGCTCTTTAACGTGCTTGCCGTCTTCGTTTTGTCGGTTTATGGCGAGGATTGTGAAGTTAAGTTTACATCCGTCCTCAAAAAGATCGCAAAAAATCCGCTGATCCTCGGCGTGCTTGCGGGCTTCCTCGCGCTCGGGCTACGCGCTCTGCTCCCCGTGGGGGCGGACGGACTGCCCGTGTTCTCCTTGCAGGGGGATCTCAAATTCCTCTATTCTGCGATCGCCTCACTCGCGAAGATGTCCTCCCCCCTCGCCCTTTTGGTGCTGGGCGGCTCGTTTCAGCTTTCCGCGGCGAAGGGGTATCTGCCGCAGATCCTTTACGGAACGCTTTGGCGCATCCTTCTTGCGCCTACGGTTGCCATCCTCGGTGCGTATTTCCTCTGCCGCGCGGGTGTGCTTTCCTTTGACGCCGCCGACTACGCCGTTCTGCTCGCTCTGTTCGGCTCGCCCGTTGCCGTCTCCTCGGCAATTATGGCGCGGGAGATGAAAAGCGACGCCACCCTCGCAGGACAGTACGTCGTTTATACCTCGGTCTTCTCGGTCTTTACGATCTTCCTTTTCGTGCTGATCCTACGCGCCACCGCGCTGATATAAAGAGGACGGCGGTTTTGCGCCTTTTTGAAAAAAGGCGCCCCAAAAACTTTGATGCGAAAAGCAAGACGTTTTCTCCTTATTTATTCCGCATTCGGTTTTAGAGGGGTTAAAGGGGAACCTTTTTGCCAAAAGGTTCCCCTTAATATGTTCATATGGAGAATGAAATGGTATCGGGCAACGCGCCGTACTGGCGGTAGGAGGAGAGCAGCTCGTACACGAGACAGAGCGCGCCGAGGTCGGCGGGCTCTTTTTTCGATCTTGCCGCCTGCTTTTGCTCGATCAGCACCCCCGCGCCGCGATTCTTGAAGCCCTGCCGCGCCAGCGTGCCGAGGTCGGCGGCGGAGGCGTCGAGCATCGTTTCATTGATATAAAAGAGTCCGTCGCAGGTGAAGCGCGAGCCTGCCCTGTGCGTGCCGCGCCGCTCGCTCGCGTAGGTGTAATAGACGTAGCCGTTTGCCTCTCTGTACTTTCTGCCGAACCCCATAAACCCAAGTGCCATTTCGTTTTCCTCTCTTTCCTGATCTTATTTTACAAGAGAAGGTGTCCGATAAAAAGGACAGGAAGTACACTTCCTGTCCTTTTTATCCAAGCCGCAGGCTTGGTATGGAATCTCACCGTAGGTGAGTATGGAATCGCCGCAGGCGTATGGCATCACGCGGTAGCGTGCATCCCGATAAACAGGTACGTGCCCATTTGCAGAAAAAATGCGGTATGATACTCTTGTAAAAGCCTTTGACAAGCAAAGGGAAAAAGAGTATAATAGGGGTGATGAAATGAATATTTCGCCGGATAAAGACGTAAGAGGTGACAGCCTCGATGGATAAAGGAGAACGATATGTACGACTATAAGGATCCCTGCGTGCTGGATTTCAGCAATGTAAAATACTATTTCGACATACACGCGGTCATCAGCGAAGCACTCGATTTTCCGTCATATTACGGGCGCAATTGGGATGCATTATGGGACTGTATGCGTGATATTCTCGGATCGCCGATCCATATGCAGATCAAAGGATTGGAGATACTGCGACAGAAGGATTTTGACGAAGAGATTCAGTTGCTTTTTGACGTTTTCAAGGACTTCAAGCATTACGGAAACGATAAATACGCCGATACGATCCTTATTGAAATCATTGACTCGAAAACGGGCAAGATTACCGTTTTGGAATAAAGGGAGAACGATATGTACGACTATAAGGATCCCTGCGTGCTGGATTTCAGCAATGTAAAATACTATTTCGACATACACGCGGTCATCAGCGAAGCACTTGATTTGCCGTTTTACTACGGGCGCAGTTGGGATGCGTTATGGGACTGCCTAACGGACATTGCCGGATCGCCGATCCATATGCAGATTAAGGGACTCGAGGTAATAGGACAGGAGAGGTTCGGGAATACGGTGCAAATGCTTCTTGACGTTTTTAAGGACTTCAAGCATTATGAGAACGACGAATACGCCGACAAAATTCTGATCGAGATCATTGACCAAACGGGTGCCGTGACGGTTTTGGAATAATGAAAAGGGGCTGTCTCAAATGTGAAATTTGAGACAGCCCCTCGTTTGATGAAGGGCTCGGCAGATTTAGCGGAAAATTCGTCGTTCTTCGGGACGTGAGGCGTACTTGGTACGTCGAGTCCCGAAAACGGCGAAAGAAAATGGCATTCAATATTTGGAGAAATTCGTCAGAATTTCAACCTTA
>JAZSGY010000037.1:0-8978 GCA_045532985.1 Eubacteriales bacterium
ACGGCCGTCGGGCGTTGCGCCCGTCTGGTAGCCGAGCGGCACGTTTGCCGAGACGGGGTAAAGCCCTGCCTGATAGATGCCGCCGCGCGGATTCTTGTATTTTTCCACCTCACGCGTGTAGGTGTACGCCACGTCACGCGCAAAGAGGTCGATCTCTTCGATATCGTTGCCGTACTTCGGCAGGCTCTCGATCTTTGATAGCAGTGCGCCGTAGCGTGCGCGCTCGGCGTCGCTGACACCGCCGTTTTGCACCTCGGCGTAGATCTTCGCGATCAGCGACTCGGTCGGGGTAACACCCGTTGCGGCAACCGCACCTGCGATCTCGGCGGTCAGCTCTGCCGCCTTTTTACCGCGGTAGCCACGGCCGAAGTTTTTGGCGAGTGCCTCCTTCAGCTCTGCCATCGTGACGCTCTTTTCCTCGTAAACGAGGGTGCGCACGGCGGAGAGCGCGTCGGTCATATTTGCAATGCCGAAGCCCTGCGGACCCGTGAAGTTATAGACGGCACCGCCCTCTTGAACGCTCATACCGCGGCCGATACAGTCGTCGACCATCGAGGACTGGAAGGGGAGCGGACAGCGGACGGCGTGCGCCGCGTCAACGGCGTTGTCGGCGTTGACCATCAGGGCGATCATTGCCGCCTCTTGCGCCTTATACGCGTCGTAGAACTGCCGGAAGGTGGTAAACGAGGTCACCTCACCCGTGCGCGGTCCGATCTGCACGCCACGGTCCACGCCGTTTGAGAACACAAGCTCAAGCGGACGGCACATATTGAAGAATGCGGCGTCGTGCCAGCCGTCGGTCATGCCCGCCTTCTGCGGCTCCACGCATCCGATGATGCAGTAGTCGCGCGCGTGCTCAAGCGGAAGTCCGCGCGTCATCAGCGCGGGGATGATGATCTCATCGTTATAGTAGGCGGGGAGTCCCGTACCAATGCGCGTAAGGGCTGCCGCCTTCAGCATCAGATCCTGCGGCGTGCCGTTGTGCACGCGGATCGAGAGCGAGGGCTGGGGGAGTCTGACGTGCATTGCCGCCTCGATACACATAAAGGAGAGGTCGTTGGTCGCGTCGCGCCCTGCGGCGTCCTGACCGCCGACGATGAGGTTCTGGAACAGGCCGTAGCCCGCGAAGCCCTCTGCCGATGCGGCGTCGCGCACCTTGTTGAGGTCGTTGAGCTTGAGCCAGATGCAGTCAAGCAGCTCCTGCGCGGCGGCGGGGGTGATCAGCCCCTTGTCAAGATCGCGCTTGTAGTAGGGGTACATATATTGGTCAAAGCGGCCGGGGGAGATCGAGTGGCCGCTCGATTCGGTCTGAAGGAGCATCTGGATAAACCAGAAGGATTGGCAGGCTTCAAAGAAGGTGCGTGCAGGCTTTGCAGGGACGTGCTCACAGTTCGAGGCGATCAGGCGCAGCTCGTCACGGCGCGCAGGATCGCTTTCCCGTTCGGCAAGTTCCAGAGCGAGCTTTGCATAGCGGCGCGCGTAGAGGATCGCCGCCTCGCAGGATTCGATCACCGCCTCAAGGAAGTGACGGCGGCGTGCGTAGTCGCCGTCGGCGACGTGAAGGGCGGCGAGTGCCGCTTTGGCATCGTCAATAATCCCCTCGTAGCCGCGTGAAAGCACCTTCGGATAGTCGACGCAGATGTGGCCGACGCCGTTGTAGAAATAGTTGCCGACGGTGAAGACGCCGTGGTTCATGAACACCTCGTAGGCGAGGGGATCCATATTCTGCTCGGCAAGCTCACTCGTGGTCTTCCCTTCCCAATAGGCGTACGCCCTCGTGAGGCGCGCCTTGGTATCCTCGGAGATATAGAAGGGGTCAGCCTCGCGATGCTCGACGGTGTCGAACTCCGCGATCAGCCATTTGTAGGAATATTCGGGGAACACCTGACAGCCGCGCGGCGCGATCGAGGCAGAGCCGACGATCAGCTCCTCGGGACGGATGGTGATCGGAATATTCTTAAGAATGTGCGAAAAGGCGGCAGAACGGCGCTTGATGATCGGCAAATGCTCGGTCGCCTGATAGCTTTCGGTCAGAAGCTCGGCACGGTCTGCCTCGATCTCGGGCAGCTTTGCATACAGATGTGCCTGTATGCGGTCGATGCGCGGGCTTTTATCTAAGGTAAAGGGCAGATTTTCCATACTGCCACCTCCTGTCGTTACGAATTAAAGCTGCTCCCAGAGCTCGGGGTGGGGGGCGGCGATCACGCTCTCGGAGTGGAGCATTCCCTGCTCCTTCGCGTAATTGGCACCTGCCGCAACCGCGGCGGTGACGTCGCCGACGTCGCCCGTGATCAGGACGACGCCCTTGCCGCCCATTCCGCGTGAGACGCGCAGGTCGAAGATCTCGACCTTTGCGGTCTTGACGGCGATATCCGCCGCCTTGATCGTGCTGGCGGCAGAATAGGTCTCAACGGTGCCGAGGGCGCCCTTCTTCGCGCTTGCCTGCGTGCCAAAGAGGGCGGTGATGACGGCGGGGTCGATGCGACCCATGATCGAAGAGTCGACGAGATAGGACTCAAAGCGTCCCCTGACGTGCTCCACTGCCGCCGTGACGTCGGCGATGGCACCCGTCAGAACAATCTCGTATTTACCCGGGCAGGAAGGGTGCGAGGAGACCAGACGGATGCCTGCGCTCTTGAGCGCGGCGTCGCACGCCTCAATACCCTTTGCTATGCTTTTCAGCTCTAAAATACCTACTGCTTGAACCATCTGTTTCATTCCTCAATGATAATTTTTTCGCCGTCGGCAAAGCTGACCTTGCCCGAGATCGGCGCAAACTGCGGAAGCGAGAGTCCCCCGGCGGCATCGGCGATCTTATCGCCGAGCTTCACGCTGTCGCCCACCTTGACGGCAGGGATCGAAGGGGCACCGATGTGACCGCCCATCGTAAGCGTGACGCGCGTCGGACGGTAGACGCCGTCCGAAAGCGGCGGCAGTCTGTCGAATTTTTTGACACCGAGCATTTCCATCCAGCGGTCGCTCGGAAGCATACGGTAAGCACGCTGGGGATCGACGGTGTAGGTGCGGTCTGCCTTGAAGCGCAGACGGTGCTTACCGAGGATCTCCTTCATCTTCGAGATCACGATGCGCGGGGAGATCGACTGACAGCACGCGGCGATCTCACAGATGCCACAGCCGCAGCAAAGCATTGCCTCGGTAAACGCCTCGGGGTTCTCCTCAACGACCGAGAGCGAGGTGCGTACCATTCTGTGCGGCTCGAGCGGATAGCCGAGCAGAGCGCGCGGGCAGAGATCGGTACAGCGCGTGCATTGACAGCAGGCGCTCGAGGCACGCTTGACCTGACGGTCAAGGTTCGTGAGCTTGCTCCGGATCGCGGGAATGCCGTCGGGCAGGATCAGATAGCTTTTCGTCGTGCGCGTGACACACGCGGTGGCGGGATTGACCACCTTTCCCATCGCGGGACCGCCGTCAAGGACGGTGTGCCCCGACGGCACGGTGATGCCGTGGAGCTTGAAAAGCTCTGAGGTGCGGGTGCCGACGGCGGCACGGCAGACCACGGGGTTTTCGATATTACCGCCGATGGTGATCCATTTTTCGGTCGGTTTTTTGCCTTCCCTTACCGCTTCCCTGACGTGGAGCAGCGTCTCCACGTTATAGACGATGACGCCGACCGCGATCGGGAGTGCGCCCGGGGGCACAAGTCTGCCGCTTGCCTCGTAGATGAGGTTGATCTCGTCTCCCATCGGGTAGACGTCGGGCAGAACGCGAACGAAAACGCCCATACCGAGATCCTCGCCGTCGGTAAAACCAAGACGCTCTGCGGTGTGGTGCTTGATCGAGAGGAGCGCCTTCTTCATACCCGTGCGTTCAAGGACGATCGATGCGCCCTCAACCACCTTCGGCAGCTCTTCTCTTAATATGTAGTAATCGGTATACAGAAGCGGCTCGCATTCCGCGCCGTTGATGACAAGCAGGTCTGCCCCCTCTGCAAGCTTTGCATAAGAGGGAAAGCCCGCACCGCCCGCGCCGAGGATGCCCGCATCCTGCATGGCTTGCTTCAATGTGTTCATACGCTTTCCTTTAATTATTTAGAAATTATTAAAATCAGTCCACGATACCGACGACGACGGCGTCGACGGGTGCGGAGGTGTTCCGCAGGGCAAGACGTGCCGACGAGCCCTCGGTCAGAAGGACGGTCTCGCCGATGCCTGCGCCGACCGAGTCGACGGCGATGACGAATTTATCGGTCTTCACTCCGTTTTCGATCAGCTGGACCTCAAGAAACTTCGAGCCGACGAGCGACTCCTGCTTTCTCGTGGACACGACGTTGTCAATTACGATTCCCTTACGCATATCAGTTCTCCTTCACGATTTCAACGGTGCTTCCGTTGCCGATGCCGACCGCGTTCGCGTCGTCGGTGTCGACGTGCATCTCCAGACGGAAGTCCTTATGTACACGCACCTGCACGTCGTACCAGCGGGTACGGCGGGTGCCTTCTTTGACGTCAACGGTGACGTACGCGCCGTCGGACAGACCGAACGCCTCGCCGTCCTCAGGCGACATATGGATGTGACGATTTGCGATGATACAGCCCTCCTTCAGCGTGACCACGCCGCAGGGGCCGATCACGGTGACGGGTGCGGAGCCCTCGATCTTTCCCGACTCACGCACGGGGGGCTTCACCTTCAGGGTGTAGGAATCGGTCTTTGAGATCTCGACCTGCGACGCACGGCGCACAGGACCGAGCACGCGGACGTTCTCGATACAGCGCATCGAGGGACCGACGAGCGTGACGGTCTCCTTCGCCGCATACTGACCCGGCTGGGAGAGATCCTTGATGGGGGTGAGCGCGTAGCCCTTACCGAACAGCGTCTCAAGATCCGCGGTGCTAAGATGCACGTGGCGGTTGGAGATGCCGACGGGCACGGTCGTGGCGTTTCCCTTGCCCTTCATTTCGGCAAGCACCTCGGCAACGAGTGCCGCGATCTGTTTTTCACAAAGCTCCATAGCGATTCCTTCTTTCTCTATTCAAAACCCGAAAAAACGGGATGGTTTCCAAGCGTTAGTTTTGCCGTCGGATTCCCCCGAAGGGGCGGGCTATGCGCGGCGACGGCGCCGCACATAGCTCGATTCTTTGGGCTATCTTATTTGATAGCGGGCAGAAGCTTTTCAACGTCTGCGTGAGGTCTCGGGATGACGTGGGTTGCAACGACTTCGCCAAGGGACGATGCTGCGGCACCGCCTGCTTCGACGGCTGCCTTAACGGCACCGACGTCGCCGCGAACCATAACGCTGACCAAACCGGAGCCGATCTTCTCAGAGCCGATCAGGACGACGTTTGCTGCCTTCACCATTGCATCTGCTGCCTCGATTGCGGCAACAAGACCGCGGGTCTCTACCATACCAAGTGCTTCCATTGTAATATCCTCCTTGAAAAATAGAATCAAAAATTATTTTGTGAGCCTATGCTCGGGGGGAACGTAAGTAAAATGCGGAGCGAAGATTCCAAAGTGTTTACTTCAGAAACTTCATAATTTCGGGATGCGGGCGTGCGATCACCTCGCACAGCTTCACGTTGCCCACTTCCCCTGCGGCGGCTTTTCCCGCCTCTGCCGCGGCGGTAACGTCGGAGACGCTACCCTCCACGACAACTGTGACCAAACGACCGCCAAGGCGGCGCTCTACGTGGATCAGGCGCACGTTGGCTGCCTTCACCATCGCATCCAGCCCTGCGATCGCGGCGACGTTTGCTTGCACCTCAAGCAGTGCGATCGCGTTTTCCATATCGGCGTCTTACTGAATGGAGGGCAGAAGCTTTTCGACGTCGCCGTGAGGTCTCGGGATCACGTGCGTTGCAACGACCTCACCGAGCGAGGATGCTGCGGCACCGCCTGCCTCAACTGCTGCCTTAACGGCACCGACGTCGCCGCGGACCATAACGCTTACCAAGCCGGAGCCGATCTTCTCGGAGCCGATCAGGACGACGTTTGCCGCCTTTACCATTGCATCTGCTGCCTCAATTGCGGCAACCAAGCCGCGGGTCTCTACCATACCAAGTGCTTCCATCATTGTTTTATTCTCCTTAAAAATTAATTATTTATGTTTGGGGGTTCTGAGCTTATCTTTACCGGTCGCGTCTAAATGCGCGAACCATTCGATCTCCTCACTCTGTCGGGAGATCACACGCTCGGCAATGAACATACCGCGTGCCTCGGCCTCTTTTTTGCCTGCGGCGACGGCAGATTCGACGGCGGAAACGCTGCCCTCGAATTTGACGACCATCACCAGCGGCACCTCGACCTTGTCGGCGTTTGCGGGCTTATTCTTGTCGATCGCAACGACCTCGACCTCTGCCGCCTTTGCGCCGGCGTCCGCGACGACGATCGCGGTGGTGAAGCCGTATACCTCTAACATTCCAAGTGCCACGGCAGGTCTCCTTACTCTGCGATGTAGCAGATCTTAATGCCGGTCTGCGAGACGTTGACCTCCATTGCCTCGTTCAGCTGATCGAGCGGGAAGGAGTGCGTGATCAGCTCCTTGATCGGAATGTTCATCTCACGCGCCTGGCGCAGGAAGGCGACCGTCGTCGGGTAATCCTCGGCACTGTAATCCCAAGAGCCGACGAGATTGATCTCCTTGTTGCACATTGCGAAGTGCGGGTTGACGTCGTACTCGCCGTTGTTGACGAAGAAGCCCATCTCGCAGAGTCCGCCGCCGCGGCGAATGTAGGAGAAGATGTCCTTTGCCGCCGCAGGTGCGCCCGTGCACTGGAATGCGAAATCCGCACCCACGCCGTTGGCGTTCTCCTTAACGATGGCGACGCGCTGCTCGAGCGTCGTTGCCTCTTTGAAGTTGATGACGGTCTTTGCGCCGAGCTTTCTTGCCATATCGAGGCGCTTCGGCGTGCCGTCGATGGCGATGATGTGGTTGATGCCCGCCGCACGGAGCACGGCGATCATCACGAGTCCGACAGGGCCGAGACCCTGGATCAGAACCTTGCTGTTGAAGTTCATAAGACCCGTGGAGCATGCGCGGTTGTATGCGTGCACGCATACGCAGGCAAGCTCGAGGAGCATACGCTCCTTCAGGTCGAGGTCGTTGACGACGAAGTAGGTCGCACCCTTTGCTCTGATGAGCAGGTGGCTTGCGAACCAGCCGTTCAAGGGCTGTGCGTCGTTGTGACCGATCAGACCGAACACGCCCTGCTTGTCGCAGAGGTTGGTGTTCGCGGGGTGCATACGGCAGATATGGCATTCGCCGCAGCTGATGACCGAGGTGACCAGCTTATCGCCGATCTTGATGGGGTTGCCCGCGGTGTCGCACTTGACGTTTTTGCCGAGTGCGATGACCTCACCCGTACCCTCGTGACCGAGGACGACGGGGATCAGGCCAAAGGGGTCGCCCTTCCATTCGTGTACGTCGGTGCCGCAAACGCCACACCCTTCTACCTTAATAAGGATGTCGTCATCCTCAAGGGCGGGAATGGGATATTCCTTGACCTCGATCTTCTTCGGGGCGGTCAGCATTGCGACCTTTGCCGTCTTCGGCAGGTCAGCCGATGCGGGAGCCTTCCCCATCTCACCGAGGACACGGCGAATGATGCTTTCGACTTCATTTGCGCTGATATCCATTGTGTTCTTTCCTTTCTTAAATGATATGGAAGCTGTCAGCCATCACACAACGGCGTTGGCGCGTAAAGCTTCTTGCCGAGGTCAGTCCCTCACCCGTCGGTCCTGCGATGGTGAAGGTCGCGTGTCCCTCTCCGCCAAAGCCGATGCCTGCGTACGAGGGCGCGTTTTTCACGAAAATGGTGGTCTCCACCGCACGCGCGAAGCGGGTCAGATGCTCAATGTTCTTACTGTGCATATGCGCGGTGTGGCGGTTGCCGTGCTCCGCCTTGACGGCGAGCTCGATCGCGGTGTCGATATCGGGGACTCTGACGATCGGGAGGATCGGCATCATCAGCTCCTCTTGCACGAAGAGATGATCGAAGTCGGTCTCACAGATGATACAGCGGACCTCGGGTCCGACCTTCACGCCGATCTTCGAGAGCAGAACGGCGGCGTCGCGGCCGACGCAGTCGCGGTTGACGATCTTTTTGACCGCACCCGTCTTTTTGTCGGTCTTATCGACCAGCACGACCTTTGCAAGCGCGTCTGCCTGTTCACGGCTGATGCGGTAGGCACCGTTTTTGCACATACCGTCCATCAGCGCGTCGGCGATGCTCGCAAACGCGAACACCTCCTTCTCCGCGATGCAGGGGAGGTTGTTGTCGAAGGTACAGCCGTCGATGATATCCTTTGCCGCCTTTGCGATATCGGCGGTATCGTCGACGATTACGGGGGGATTGCCCGCACCCGCACCGATCGCCTTCTTGCCCGAGGCAAGCACCGCGCGTACGACGCCGGGGCCGCCCGTGCAGACGAGCAGACGGATCAGGGGATGCTTATACATCACGTCGGCGGATTCCAGCGTGGGCTTTTCCACCGAGGCGACGAGAATGCGGGGGCCGCCGCATTCAAAGGATGCGCGGTTGATGAGGTCAACGGCGTAGTTCGAGGTCGCGATCGCGTTCGGGTGCGGGTTGAACACAACGCCGTTACCCGCGGCGATCATACCGATGCTGTTACAAAGGACGGTCTCGCTGGGGTTGGTCGAGGGCGTGATGCTTCCGACGACACCGAAGGGTGCCATTTCTGTCAGCGTCAAGCCGTTGTCACCCGTACGCACCGAGGGCGTGATGTCCTCCGTACCGGGGGTCTTATCTGCAACGAGAATATGCTTCGCCGTCTTGTGATCGACGCGTCCCATACCCGTTTCGGCAACGCCGAGCGCCGCCATCACGTGTGCTTCCTCTTTGATCTTCTGACGGATCAGGGTGATCAGCCTTTCACGCTCCGCAACGCTCATCGCGCGGACTGCCTTGTAGCCTGCGCTTGCCGCCTCGATCGCGTCCTTCATATCCGCGAACACGCCGATGAATCGGCGGCCCCAGTAGGATGCCGCGTCGTAGGTG
>JAZSGY010000064.1:0-7577 GCA_045532985.1 Eubacteriales bacterium
CCTTCCTGCTGACGTTGGGATGTGCCGTCCCGGCGACAACGTCAACATGACCGTTGAGCTGATCACTCCTATCGCTATCGAGAAGGGTCTGCGTTTCGCAATCCGTGAGGGCGGTAGAACCGTAGGTTCCGGCGTCGTTTCCGAGATCCTCGACTAATTAAAAACTGAATATTCCAAGTTATCTTTGGGGTTTGGTGAAATTCCATACCGGTGGTATAGTCCACAAGCGAAAGCAAGAGCAGGCGCAATTCCTGCACCGACGGTAAAGTCCGGATGAGAAAAGATACGGTGGAAACACACGGGGCCCCTTTGGAATTTTCCAAGGGGGCTCTTTGTTTTCTCCGTGAAACGGAGGCTATTTTGATCTTTACTTTTGAGTGCGTCAACCGTACGGGAGGTGGACGCAATGAATACTAAAACGAAAACTCTTGTCCTGATCGCTATGTATGCGGCGATGGCATACGTCACCGTGGTGCTGATCAGGATCCCCGTCGTCCTCTTTTTGAGCTACGAGCCGAAGGACGTGATCATCACGCTCAGCGGTCTCACTATGAATCCGATCGTCCCCTTGATCGTGTCCGTGATCGTCTCCTTGCTTGAATTGGCAACGATCAGCACAACGGGTCCCATCGGATGCTTAATGAATATCGTTTCCAGCTGTGCATTCGCTTGCACCGCGTCGATCATCTATCATAAAAAACGATCGATCTACGGTGCTGCTATCGGGCTTCTTTGCGGCGCACTCGTCATGGTCGCTGCGATGCTACTTTGGAACTATGCGGTCACACCCCTTTATATGGGCGTTCCGCGCGCGGCTGTGGTCGATCTGCTGCTTCCCGCATTTTTGCCCTTCAACCTCTTAAAGGGTGGGCTCAACGCGGCATTCACCTTCCTTCTTTATAAGCCCGTCGTCACCGCTCTGCGCAAAACGACCCTACTCCCCAAAAGCAAAACCGCGCACAAAAACCGCTTCAACCCCGTTTTCATCGGTGTTTCAATCGCCGTGATCGTTACCTGCGTGCTTTTCATTTTGGCGCTGAAGGGGATTATTTAATTCAAGATACAAAGGCATTCGCCTGTTCATAAAGGAGCAATACAAAATGTCGACCTTAAAGTTTATGTCCTTCAATATCCGTACCGAAACCGCCGTTGACGGCATCAATTGCTTCACTGAGCGCTTTCCGCGCGTTGCTGAGGTGATCGAGAAGGAAGCCCCCGACGTCATCGGCTTTCAAGAGGTCAAGGACGCGATGCGTGCGCGCATCCGCCGCGAGATTCGCGGCTACACCTTCATCGGTTGCGGACGTGACCGCGATTATCACGGCGAGTCGATGCTCATCGGCTTCCGCACCGAGGATATCGAGCTGCTCTCGCTCGATAACGTCTGGCTCTCATCAACACCGCAGATTCCCGGTACGACCTACGGCGGCGATCAAAGCCACTGTCCGCGTATGTACACCACCGCCCTTTTGAAGCATAAGGACGTAGAGCATCCCTTCCGCTTTATCAACACGCACCTTGACCATATGGGTGCAAACGCGCGCTACCTTGGCGCGATGCAGCTTGTACAAGCCATTTCCGCATATCCTGAGAAATTCGTTCTCACGGGCGATTTCAACGCGTTCCCCGATAGCCCCGAGATCGGGCTGATCACCGCGGCGCTCAGCGAGCGCGGTACTGTGGAATGTACGAAGGATATCGACGGCACCTTCCACAACTTCGGTAGATACCCGCGTGAAAAGTGGGAGAAGATCGACTACATCTTCACCGACGGCATCTGCAAAAACGCCTATCTGATCGAGGATATCCCCGTAAACGGACAGTATTACTCCGATCACTGCGCCGTTTGTGCGAAGATCGAGCTATAAAAAAAGAAGCGCAATGCGCTTCTTTTTTTATAGCCTTGATCAGATTCTCGCAACACCGGTTTCCACAGCGCTGTCGTAAACAGCCTTGGCAACCGTCTTCCCAACGCGCGGATCAAACGCCTTTGGAATAATGTACTCAGCGGAAAGCTCCTCGTCGCTGACAAGCGATGCGATGCCGTATGCCGCCGCAAGCTTCATCTCTTCGGTGATCGCCGAGGCACGTGCATCCAGCGCGCCGCGGAAGATACCGGGGAAAGCAAGCACGTTGTTGATCTGGTTGTTGAAGTCACTGCGTCCCGTGCCGACCACGGCGGCGCCTGCCTTCAGGGCAAGCTCGGGCGAGATCTCGGGCACGGGGTTCGCCATCGGGAACACGATCGCACCCTTGTTCATTGAGGCAACCATCTGTTCGCTGACGATACCGGGTGCGGATACGCCGATAAATACGTCAGCACCGCGCATCGCGTCGGCAAGATTGCCATCGAGTCTCTCCTTGTTCGTCAGTTTCGCAAGGTCAGCCTGCGCGAAGGTCATACCGTCCTTGCCGTCGTAAAGCGTGCCTGCTTTGTCACAAAGGATCATATCCTTTACGCCGAGATTCAAAAGGAAGGTTGCGATCGCACAGCCCGCAGAGCCTGCGCCGTTGATGACGACGCGTACGTCACCGATCTCTTTCTTCACGACCTTCAGCGCGTTGAGAAGCGCCGCGCCAAGCACGATCGCCGTGCCGTGCTGGTCGTCGTGAAAGACGGGGATATCGCAGATCTCCTTCAGCCGTCTTTCTACCTCAAAGCAGCGGGGCGCGGAAATGTCCTCCAGATTGATGCCGCCGAAGCTGCCCGAGATCAGATAAATAGTACGGACAAGCTCATCCACGTCCTTGCTCTTGATGCAAAGCGGAATGGCATCCACGTCACCGAACGCCTTGAAGAGAAGTGCCTTGCCCTCCATAACGGGCATACCTGCCACAGGACCGATATCACCAAGTCCCAAAACCGCCGTGCCGTCGGTAATGACGGCAACCGTGTTCCATCTGCGCGTCAGATCGTAGGACTTGCTCTCGTCCTTCTGGATCTCAAGACAGGGCGTCGCAACGCCGGGGGTGTAAGCCAGGGAAAGATCGACCTTATCCTTGACCTCAACTCTCGGCGTGACCTCGATCTTGCCGCGCCACTCGTAATGCTTTTTCAGCGATTCTTCTGCGTAATTCATTCTTATTTCTCCCACGGGAAGACGTATTGCGTCAGCCCAAGCTCATTTCTAACGTTGATCATTTCGGCTTGTACCGACTCGTTGATCGGTACGCCCGAATCCTTTCTTGACAGCCAGATCTCGTATTCCTTTTCGCCCGCGGTATAGATGCGCTCAGCACCGGGTGCCTTCTTCGATGCGCGAACGGCGCGGATAATGTCGCCCGCCTTCTTTCTGCAAAGCTCCTCGCCGAGGAAGTGGTCGGTGTCGATCGCGATAAAGAAGTGACCGAGATGGTAGGGACGGATATTTCCGTTTTCATCCTTACCGTCAAGATCCTTGCCGTACATACCGTCCTGAAGTGCCGCGGAAAGCAGCTCGACGATCATAGCAAAGCCGTAGCCCTTGTAGCCGCCAAGTGCCTCGCCGATACCGCCAAGGGTGGTCAGCGCCGCCGTGCCGTTTCTGATCTTCTTGAGCGCTACGCCCGCATCGCCCTCGACGGGCTTTCCGTCGCTGTCAATGATCGTTCCGGGGTGTACGTCCTCGCCAATGCGCTCGTAATACTCAACCTTTCCGTTTTGCGTGATCGAGGTCGCGCAGTCGAAAATAAAGTTGAATTCCTCATCGGTCGGAATGCCGACGGTGAAGGGGTTCGTACCGAACATTCCCTCAACGCCGAAGGTCGGCGCAACCGAGGGGCGTGCGTTCGTACCCGTCATACCGATACAGCCTGCCTCTGCCGCCATCGTTGCATAGTAGCCCGCAATTCCGTAGTGGCAGGAGTTGCGTACCGCAACCATGCCCATACCGTATTTCTTTGCCTTCTCGATCGCCATCTTCATCGCGCGGTAGCCGATGACCTGACCCATACCGTGATGACCGTCAACCACAGCCGTGGTGGGCGTCTCCTTCACGATCTCAAAATTCGTCACGGGATTCTGGATCCCTGCCTTGATGCGGTCAATATATACAGGCTTGAAGCGGTTACAGCCGTGCGACTCAATGCCGCGTCTGTCACTCTCAAGTAGTACGTCCGTGCAGATCTCTGCATCCTCACGCGGTACGCCCGCACCGACGAAAGCATCGGTCACGAAATCTGCCGCCGTTTTCCAGTCCAAAATTACCTTAGCCATAATTTTCTCCTTTTGCTTGATTTTGTCTGCTATCTATGTTATAATCTTTTTGAGCGAAAAAGTCAATATATTCTGAAATCTTGATCGATACGCTCAAATAATGATAAATAGCTTTGAGCTTTTGGCTCAAACGATCAACGGAGGATCAAATGTCCTTAAAGGAAAGAGAGCTTGCAATTCTTGAATATCTGCACGAGCATAAGGAGGCGAGCGTGTCCGAGCTTTGCCGCGCCCTTTTCGTCAGTGAGCCGACGATGCGCCGCGACCTCGCCACCCTTAACGCGGCGGGGAAGCTGATCCGTACCCACGGCGGCGCGGCATACCGCAACGATCCGTGGGAAAACCTGCCGCAATCCTATCGCGAGCGTGAGCATTCCGATGCAAAAACGGCAATCGGCAAAAAGTGCCTGTCGCTCATCAACGACGGCGACACCGTGATGGTCGACGGCTCCTCGAGCGCGGCGGCACTTCTGCAGGAGATCGGCGTGAAAAAGTCGATCGTCGTGATCACCAACAGTGCAAAGGCTCCGCTGATCCTCGCGGATACGAAGCTGAAGATCCTCGTCACGGGCGGCGAGCTGGCACCGAACACCTACGCCTACGTCGGCAGCTACGCCGAGGAATTTCTGCGCGGCTTTCACGCCGATATCTGCTTTTTCTCGGTCCGCACCCTCACCCCCGACGGAGATCTGACCGACAACGCGATCGCGGAAAACGCCGTCCGTAAAATTATGCTCGCCCGCGCACGCCGCAGTGTCCTGCTGCTCGACTCCGAAAAGCTCGGCGAGCCCTGCATCAACACGCTTTGCAGCCTTTCGGATATCGACTATGTTGTCAGCGAACGGGATATCTCCTCCTTGTTTCCGACGTATCAAGAGAAATTTATATAAAAAGGAATTGCCCCACTCGGGGCAATTCCTTTTTATAGAATCTCTATGAATACGATCTCCCGCTCGTTGAAAAAACGCGGGATTTTGCTTTTTTTCAGCCCCGTCGTGACGACGAGGCGTTCGTCGTGTACCCCCGCCGTGTATTTCGGGAAAAGTCCCTGTCCGGGCGCGAACACGCCGCGCCCAAAGACGCGCCACTGTCCGCCGTGTGCGTGACCGCTGACGACAAGATCAAGCGGCAGATTCTTCAGATAGGTTTCATAATACTCGGGATGATGGCAGAGAAGCACGCGCGGTGCATCCGTGCCGCAAAGATCTGCAAGCCAGGCAAGCGACGGCATTCTGTTTTCATTGATCAGCCCCGAGGAAAGACCGCCAAACGCAATTCCGTCCTTCAGAAGAAATTCGTCACGTAAAAGGATGGCGCCCGTATCCGCGATCGCCTGCAGATCGCGCTCGGCATAGCGCCGCTCTCTGATCTCAAATCGCCAGGTCGGACTCCAGGAATGCGTCGCCCCGTCCTCGTGATTGCCCGTGGAATAAAAGGTCGGCGCGATCGCCGCCGCCCCGCGAAGGAGCGAAAGGGCATTCTCGCGCGCACGGCAGTCCTTACCGTCAAGAGACTCGAAAATATCACCGGGCATCAGAATGTAATCGGGTTTTCTTTCCCGCAGTGCGATCAGCGCATCGGTCGGATCGCCGCCGTGCAGATCGGCAACAAGCGCAAAGCGGGTCGGCCGTGCAAACCGTCCGCGCGGCAGGGTGTAGGTCGTTTGTTTCATATTCCCTCGCAAAAGCCTTTTTTGTTATTATACCCGAAAAGAGAAGAAATGTCAAATCCGTAAAACCGTAAAATGAAGCATTCGCGAAGCAAATTGTATCGTAGCCTTGTAAATATTATTGGCTATCGTTGAATGCCGTATATTCATATAAGTACGTTAAAGAAACGTTTCCAAGTTCGTCATACGATGTCGTTTTGACGTTGTTTCCATTGTCATCGTACTCATACACGGTTTTGGTAACGACTGTACCGAGCGAAGTGGAACGGGTGGTGATTTTTTCAACCAAAAGGGTCCCCTCATATTTGTTTTCGTAACGCATAGAAGTGCCGTTGCTTGTGATATGTGTAAGCTCGTTGCCGTGCTCGTCTTTCGTTACCGTGACGGTATTCCCATTGGATGCACCCGAAACAAAGGTCTGCACGAAAGAACTGTATTCGTCCGTGTATTCAAATTCTGAAACGCTCTCGGAAGAGTTCCCTTTGAAGGTTGTAACCGTCCGTTGCGATACAATTCTGCCTTGATCATCGTTCGTGAAGAAGAATTCCGTTATTAGGCCCGAAGCGGCAGTGCTCTTTTCGTAATTCTTGTATCCGTTAGCGTCGTATCCGAGCTCTACTGTGGAGTTGATAACGCCATTTGCACTGATTTCATACGATATCTGCCGTCCCGAGTCGTTATATGCAAAGGTCGTCACGGTGGTGTTGCCGTTTTGCACCATAGTCTGTTTCGCAAGCCGCCATGAAGTGGGTGCGTCTGGTAAGTCGACGGAGTTGGAATCGTCGGGTTTTTCGACGGTGTTGCAACCGATACACAGAAGCAAGAGAAGAAAACACAAAATGGAACATACTGATTTTTTCATTGAAATCTCTCCTTATTTTGTCAATGTATATAAGCTGTAGATATTTGCTCCGCACGTAATACAAGTCAGGCTTCCCGAGGCTTGCATTGTGCCGCAATGCATACAAATGCAATTCGTAGGGTTAGATAGGTGCGCGGGGTAAGGGAGCGCAGAATGACACAAAAGCACGTCGCCGACCTTGAGGAGCTTTTCATATTGGGAAGGACAAAATATTACCTGAGTTGCCTGGTTTTCGTCCGTGATGGCGATGAGCAGCTCATATACCTCTGCTGTTTTTGAGTTGAGGCTTCCGAATGCTCCGGTACCCTTTTGAGGAACGATCTTACGATCTTCCTCAATTCTTTCGATCTTCCCGTAAAAAATTTTTATTTTTCTTTTATAACGTAAAAAGATAACCGGAATTACAATAAGCGCGATGGACGAAAGAAGTGTGATGATCCACCCCCAAAACTCAAGTTCAGCCAAAAAGCACACCGCCAAAGCGATGTATAAAACAACCGCCGCATAAACAACAAGCGTGATGCGCTCTTTCTTATCTCTCCGCTTCATCGCTTGCGCAATATATGTGTCTGCTTTCATTTTTTTGAGAATGACAGAATACACTTACTTTCCCCCCAAGAAACAAAAAGGTGCGCAGTCGAAACCGCGCACCGAAAAACGCGGCTCGCTTCTGTTGCGACACAGTTCACATCGTCCGAAGATATGACAAGCAAAGCCTACGTTTTTACCAACATAGACTTCGGACGAAAATATTCAACTGTGTCGCATAGTTAGTATATCACACATTAGCAAATATGTCAAGTTTTTATAAAACCTACTTTGACACTGTTGTTTCTTCCGCCATCGGCGGA
>JAZSGY010000088.1:0-6466 GCA_045532985.1 Eubacteriales bacterium
GGTGTCGTAAACAAGGTAACGGTTGAGGACAGCGTCTTTACCTTCCTTGGCGGCAGCGCGATCCGAATCGGTAAGAGCGGCTACTCGCTGACCGATAACAACTCGAACATCACCATTCAGAACAACTACCTGCACGAGATCGGCATCATCTTCTACAACAACTGCGCAATGACGATCACGAACCTAAGAAACGGCAGGATCCTTTACAACTCGATCGTCGACTGCTCTTACACGGGTATTTCGGTCGGATGGAATTGGGAGCCTACGAGGGCGCCCGTTGGTACCTATTTCAACGTCTTCAACTGTGAGATCGCTTATAACTACATCGAGAACTTTATGTATATGATGTACGACGGCGGTTCGATCTACACGCTCGGCGGCAACGCGCCCGTGGAATACGAGGAATACCTCAACGAGCTGCACCACAACTACTCCCACTGCGGGTCGACCTACGGTCACGTTGCGGGCACGAAAACCTCGACGACGATCTATCACGACGGCAGTTCCTCGCACTGGTACACGCACGATAACGTGATCTGGGTCGATCAGGAAACGCTCAGTATTTCCAACTACATCGGTCTTCAGACGGGTGAAAACAGACAGTCATACAACATTCTGTGTGAGGATAACTACTTCATCAACCTCTATCAGAAGTATCTGACGCTCGGTCATCGCCTCGTACGGCGTGACTGGAATATCATTGAGCGCAATTCGCACCTTCTGACGCTTCTGACGCCCGAGGAATTTGACGACACCTATAAATCGTGCGGTAAAACTCACGAGGTCAGCAAGAATCCCGCAAACTGGAATCCCTTCTACAGAACGGGTCTTTCGGACACGATGAACGGAATCATTGCAGAGACCGGGTGTGATCTCAACGGCGGCGCTTACAAGGGCACGCCCATTGAGTACCCCGAGGATTACTGGTACAGATGCCTGACCGAATCCGAAACCTGGTATGATCCCAAAATCGACAACCCCGATTATTTCGACCGCTGATAAAGAACCGAGGCAAATGCAAATTTGCCTCGGTTTGTTTTTTTGAGAGATACGGGCGCACGGAAGGAAAATATATTTGTATCTTTTGTACAAATTCTTTTCGTTCGATTTGGGTGTTTTTGACGATTTTGTTTCGTCGGGAGCGAAAACGATTGACAGAACGAGCGAAAATGTGTTAGAATATATGCTGGAATACAAGGAGTAATTTTTTCATCCGAATCATAAACGAAAGGATATAAAACTATGAAAAAAGTTGCAATTTCCTTCCTTCTTTTGCTTGCAATGCTGTGCACGCTTCTGCCGATGACGGTCTTTGCGCTGGCAAACGAGCCGGAAGGTGGCGGTGCCGCTACGGGCGGCGGGAACGCGAGCGTGAACCTGCTGACGCCTGAGGACATCTATGTTCCCGGGGCTACGATCTTTCTTTCCGCTTATGCGAGCGAAGAAGGGATCACCGTGAACGAGGACGGAACCGCAGCCTGGATCGACACGGTCAGCGGCGAACCCGTCACGCTCAGCGGCGGTATCAAAAACATAGTCGGCACTTATTCCATCGACCACGTTAAGGATTTTGACGCGTCGCTGCTCACCGTTGCGAACACCTCGCAGAAGATCCATTACGCAGCCGACGGCACGACTGAGGTCCTGCGCGTGACGCTGAAGACCTACACCGATCCCTCGCTTGATCCGAACAGCAGTGCGTACAGCAACTTCCTTCTCGACTCCGACGAGGGTGTGAAGGTCGTTATCTGCCGCTCGACCGTGACGGTTGAGGCGAAGGATGAGCTGGGTCAGTGGAGCGCCGATCCCGCGCTTGCCACCTACGAGATGGGCGGCTGGTCGAAGGGGGAGAACGGCGGTATCGGCTATATGCTGCCCGACTTCTTCTACTCAAACGTCAGCGGTATGAATAGCCACGCGATCCAGCTTGACGACGCAAAGCTCCCTTCGGGCGAGATGACCTTTGAGCTCGTATCCTCGATCGTCGGTGCCGTTGATACCGACGATTTCAAGAGTACGATGTCGAAGAACACCGCCTGGGAGGGCGACGGCGAATGGTCGCTGTCCTTCCGTCTCGGCGCACTCACGATCGTTCCGCGTGCAACCTCGACGAAGTCGAACGGCGTTTCCGCCGGCATCGGAAAGGTCGTTATTTCGTACAGCCAGAGCCACGATTACGGAATGCCCACCCGTATTGTCAACAGTGCGACGACGATGGGCGGCCTGACCTACGGCTCGACCATCGCTGCGACGAAGGATCAGGTCGGCAGCGAGTATCAGTACGACGTTTTCATGTCGGGCACGAGCATCGCCTCCTTCCAAACGAGTGCGAGCCGTCCCTATTTTGCAAACGACGCACTTTCGGGCGATTCCTTCTTCGCCGCGCAGAACCTCTCACAGACGGTTTACGCAGTCCGCGTATACGATTTTGCGCTGACGGCAGATCAGCTGGCGCAGAACCGTTTTGCAGACCTTGCAAAGTATTATGATTTCGATCTGACCGAATTCTCCGCAATGAACGAGAGCCTGCGTCCTGCGGTCTACGCGCAGATGAACACACTCGACTTCTCGAAGAGCCGGGATGAGGCACAGGATATCCTCGATACAACGATCGCCGGCATAACCTACGTGCCTGAGCTGAATCAGTACGACGAGCTTTACGTGCAAAATGGTCTTAAGATCCTTCTGACCGCGTACGATCACAGTGAGCAGGTCGTTGCACTGGTTGGCGGTGCGGGCACCTGGATGAACAAGATCGCAAGCGACGACGGAACCTACGCGAAGTTCCCGATCGTCGGCTCGACCAAGAGCTTTGCCTACACGACGTCCGACGGCTCGATCTACGAGGGCGATACCGCGTGGCGTCGCATTGACGGTGCGGGTATCGGCTACGAGGCGACCTTAAGACAGCTGCAGCAGGGACTGAACAACTACGTGGATCTCGGCATTGAGAATCTGCCGAACAGCCACACGGTCGAAATGATCTTCGACCCGTACGGCGCATATCTTGACGGTCAGGAGAGCTACCGCTCCGACTCCGGCGTTGCAGAGCGTTGGGGCTATATCGTTACGGTCGGCAACCTCGGTATCTACTCGAAGCACCAGATTCCGAGAGATTCAGAGCTGACGATCGCACCGCACGACTCCTTCTACATTGCTTATCAGCAAAACGGTCTTTGGACCGCAAACGACAAGAAGACGGTCGGCAGCGGCACCGCGGGCATGGAGCTGAACACGCTTGGCGTCGTTAACCTCTCGGTCTACCGCGAGGAAAAGATCTACGGCACGAGCGTCAGCGTTGATACCGGCTTCGGCGTATTCGTCGGCGACCGCGTCGTTGGACACAATATTTCAAGCTTCGACGCCCTCAACACGCGCGGTGATAGCTTCAAGCTGATGCGTGAAACGCCCGGTACGCTCTACGCGATCCGCGTATACGACCGTATGCTGACCGACGCTGAGCGCGCGCAGAACCATTTTGCAGATCTTTGCGCTTACTACAAGCTCGACCTTACCGACTTCTACAACACGGCGATCCTTCCCGAGGTTTACCGTCAGGAGGTCTACAACGCAATGCTTCCGCTCGGCTTCTCCATGACGCAGGCGCAGGCGCAGGAGGCGCTTACCACCGCGATCTTCGCTTCCCTCGTCCGCTTTGACGGCTTCTCGGTCAGAACCGAGGGCACGGGCGACGAGCTGGCGGCGATCTTCACGGTCAACAACGCACGCATCGACGCCCTGATCGCTATTGGCTACAAGGTGTTCTACGGCGGTATCATTGCCGACGCCGACGTTGACATTACGGATATCGTATACGACAGCAAAAACGAAAAGGTTCGCGTCTTCTTCCTCTTCTCGAACGATGACGGAACCGAGGTCACGCCCGTATTCATCAGTGAGAGCGAGGAGTCCAATCGCTTCGGTCTTTCGGTCTTCTACGATCGCTACACATCACCCGATGATTACGGAAAACTTTACCGCTTCCGTAGCTTCGTCGTGCTAAAGAGCGACGAAGAAACGCAGGTCGCATATCTTGACGCAAGCTCAAGTAACGTCGGAAGCGAGGTATCGCACTTCAAGACGCTCGACTATCTGACGACGCTTGATGCTCACAGCGACAACGAAAAGCTGATCTCGACGATGAATAAGTCCTTCAATATTTACGACCTCTACCTTGACGTAAACGGCGGCAACGACGCGAACAGCGGCAAGAAGGGTGCGCCCGTCAAGACGCTGGAAAAGGCGCTTGAGCTTGCGATCGAGCTGATCAACTCGCTCTCGATGCCCGAGGTACGCGTGCATATCGCAGGCGGTACCTACACGCTTGAGGACACGCTGACGCTGAGCGCCGATCAGATCACGAACGAGTTCTACCGTCTGAAGCTTGAAAAGGCGGCAGGCGCTGCGGCACCGACGATCTCGGGTATCTTTGAGATGGATAGCCGTGATTTCATGCTGTACGATCCCGATAAGAACATTTACATCTATTCGCTTCCCGACAGCTTCAAGGACGCGGACGGTAAGTATCCGATGTTCCAGAATATGTACGTTGACGGCAGGATGGCAACGCTTGCCGAGACCGAGTGGTTCACAACCATTCACGACGAGTACACGAACAAGGACGGACGATTTACCGTATGGGTGCCTGCGGAGCTTTTGGCAGGCGTCGTTGAAAAAGACGAAGACGGCAAGTACTATCTGACGGGCGAGCATCCCGACTCGATGCGTTGGGCAACCCGTATGCAGTGGTACTACTACGATCTTGTGATCGAGTCTGTTGACATCTGGAGCTCGAACAACGTCTCGCAGGTTCCCTGCCTTGGCTGGCGCGAGGGTGAGGGCTTTGTTCCCCCGACGATTCCGAAGTATCTGCCCACCGAAGGCTACGTTGCACTGCAGTTCTATGCAGACCACGGTTCCGTGTTTAACAAGAGTCATAAGTCGGTCGGCACGCTTTCGGGTCACGACTATGAGACCAAGCTGACGGGTAGCATGGCATTCCTTGACGAGCCCGGCGAGTTCTACTACGACCAGACCATCGGCTGCTTCTACTACATCCCCGAGGAGGGCAAGTCGATCACCGAATACACCTTCGGTGCATCGCAGCTTGAAAATCTGATCTACCTTGACGGTGTGAAGAATCTCTCCTTTGACGGTATCACCTTCACGGGTACGGATACCGAGTACATTCCCGCCTACGGCTTCACGGGCGGTCAGGCAGGCTCGCAGAAGCGCTCCATCAACGGCAGCAGCTTCATTCACGAGGGTGCGATCGTCGGTAAGAACGTGAAGAACATCACGGTCAGAAACTGTGCGTTCAACGAGCTGTACTATCACGGTATCGACTTTATCGGCGTGGTCAATAAGGTCACGATCGAAAACAACACCTTCACCTATCTTGGCGGCGGTGCGATCCAGCTCGGTAAGGGCGGATACAGCCTGACCGACAACAACTCGAACATTATCATTCGGAACAATTACGTTCACGAGGTCGGTATCATCTTCTACAACAACTGCGCGATGACGATCACGAACGTGAAAAACGGTAAGATCCTTTACAACTCGATCATTGACTGTGCTTACACGGGCATTTCGGTCGGTTGGAGCTGGTCGCAGACCAAGGCACCCGTCGGTACCTACTTCAACATCTTCAACTGCGAGATCGCTTACAACTACATTGAGAACTTCATGTTCATGATGTACGACGGCGGATCGATCTACACCCTCGGTGGCAACGCGCCCGTGGAGTATGACGATTATCTCAACGAGATGCACCACAACTACTCCTACTGCGGCTCGCGCTCGGGTCACATTTACTGCCCCGTTACCTCGACGGCACTCTACCACGACGGCGGATCGTCGCACTGGTACACGCACAACAACGTGACGTGGGTCGATCAGGAGACGCTCGGTCACTACAACTACATCTCGATCCAGGCAGGTGAGGCAGGCGGTTCTCAGGCATACAACATTCTGGCTGAGGATAACTACTTCATCAACCTGTATCAGAAGTATCTGACGCTCGGTTATCGCCGCGTTCGCCGTGACTGGAACGTCATTGAGCGCAACTCGCACATGCTGACGCTTCTGACGCCCGACGAGTTTGACGACACCTATCTGTCGGTCGGCAAGACGCACGAGGTCAGCAAGGATTGGGCGAACTGGGATCTGTTCTACAAATCGGGTCTTTCGGACACGATGAACGGAATCATTGCTGAGAGCGGATGTGATCTCGACGGCGGCGCATACAAGGGCACGCCGATCGAATACCCCGAGGATTACTGGTACAGATGTCTGACAGAATCCGAGACCTGGTATCATCCCGATATCGACAATCCCGATTATCTCGACCGTTAATATGCGACGGCGGCGTACCAACGAGCACGCCGCCGTTTCCGCAAGAAGACGGAAAAGATGCCTTTCCCCAGAAAAGCGGCCTTTTAGATGACGTTTGGGCCAAAACCAT
>JAZSGY010000101.1:0-9974 GCA_045532985.1 Eubacteriales bacterium
ATAAACGTAACCGTCGGGACCGGAAATGGTAACGACCTTGCCACCAAGCTCGTTCACCTTAATAACGGTTCCCCAAGCAACGTTACCGAAGCCGGAGATCGCAAAGGTCTTACCCTTGATATCGTCCTTGAAGTAGTTAAGAAGCTCTACGGTGTAATAAACTGCGCCGTAACCTGTAGCTTCGGGACGAATGAGAGAACCGCCGTAAGGAAGTCCCTTACCTGTAAGAACGCCCGTGAACTCGTCGCGGAGTCTCTTGTACTGACCGAAGAGGTAGCCGATCTCTCTTGCGCCGACGCCGATATCACCTGCGGGAACGTCGGTATCTGCGCCGATGTACTTCTGAAGCTCGGTCATAAAGCTCTGGCAGAAGCGCATAACCTCAGCGTCGGACTTGCCCTGCGGGTCGAAGTCGGAACCGCCCTTACCGCCGCCCATGGGGAGCGAGGTCAGGGAGTTCTTGAAGGTCTGCTCAAAGCCGAGGAACTTGATGGTATCCTCCTTTACGGAAGGATGGAAGCGCAGACCGCCCTTGTAAGGACCGATCGCGCTGTTGAACTGAATGCGGAAGCCGCGGTTGACGCGAACGACACCCTTGTCGTCGACCCACGGAACGCGGAACTTGATGATGCGCTCAGGCTCAACGATTCTCGCCATAACGCCTGCCGTGATGTATTCGGGATGCTTCTCGATAACGGGCTCGATGGTGCTGAGTACCTCCTCAACCGTCTGGTGGAACAGCGACTCACCGGGGTTGCGTGCGATGACCTCTTCCATCAGGTCGGTCAATGCTTGATTCTTGAATTGCATAATTGCCTCCAAAATAATAAATTTCCGAAAGTGAACTTTCGCTACTAAATCACAATTATTGTAGCATCAAGTCGGCATTTTGTCAATATTTTTTTACCGATTTTTTTGCATTTTTGCAAGATTCTTGTGAAAAACTTGCAAAAAGAAAAGGGCGCCCCGAGGGGCACCCCTATATGAAAAGTCACGCGGGAAAACCGGTGACGGGAAAGGATTGAAGGAGCCTTGCTTTACTCATAAGACTCATCCTCCTTTCGGTATGGATACAGTATAGCAGATTTTTTGGGTTTTGTAAAGAGGGTTTTACAAAATATTCTGTAAATATTGACAAAATGGGTAGAAATTGTATATAATAATAGTTGTACTATAAGTAAGGACGCCTCGGTAGGGAAAGCTCCGCCGATCGCCCTATCCCTTTCAAATACGTTATCACCAGGGGAAGCTATGTTCAAAAAGAAAAATGAAACAATCGCGGCAGACGGCACGAAGCAGGCGGCAAAAAACACCTTCCTTCTGTACCTGATGACGATCGCCAAGCTGATCTTTCCGCTATTCACTCTGCCGTATCTGACGCGCGTGCTGACGACCGACTCCTACGGCGCTGTGACCTACGTCAAATCCTACGTCTCCTACGTTCAGCTCTTCGTTGACTTCGGCTTTATCCTCTCCGCTGTGTCGGATATCATCCGCGCGGGGGACGATAAAAGGAAGATCGGCTATATCACGGGGCACGTCATTCTTGCAAAGCTTCTGATCGGACTTGCCTGGCTCGGTATTTCCTTCGGCGTGATCTACGCCGTACCGATCCTCCGCGCCTATAAGCTCTATACGATGCTCTCGGTCGTCGGTGCGGTGCTGACCGCCCTGCTTGCCGATTTTCTCTTCCGCGGCATTGAAAAAATGCACGTCGTCACCGTCCTGTTCGTGACGATGCGCGGTATCTCCACGGCGCTGACCTTCGTCTTCGTCCGCGGGGACGGCGATCTCTTATGGATCCCGATCCTCGAGATCGTCGGCGTGCTTGCCGCCGTTTTCGTCTCCTTCGTCTTCATCGCACAGTACAAGATCCCGATCCGCATCTGTAGCCTGCGCGTGGCGTTTCGGATGATCAGGACCTCCTTCATCTACTTTGCCTCCAACATCGCCACCACCGCCTTCGGCGCGCTCAACACCTTCCTGATCGGCATTTTCATCCTCGACAACGAGCAGATCGCCTTCTGGGGCGTCGCCATGCAGCTGATCACTGCCGTGCAAAACCTCTACGCACCGATCATAAACGGCATCTACCCGCAAATGATCCGCTCAAAGAGTGCGAAGCTGATCCGCAACGTTCTGTTCCTCTTTATGCCTATCGTTCTGCTGGGATGTCTGTTCTGCTTCTTTGCGGCAAAATGGATCCTTCTCATCGTTGGCGGCGCGAAATATATTGCCGCTGTCCCCATCTTCCGCTACCTTTTGCCGATCCTTTTCTTCTCCTTCCCGGGGATGCTTTTCGGCTGGCCGACCCTCGGTGCCATCGGGCGCGAAAAGCAGGTGACCGTCACCACCGTCACCACCGCCGCCATTCAGGTCATCGGACTGTTCCTTCTGATCCTATGCGGACAGTTCACGCTCATCAACATCGCCCTTTTGCGCGGTGCGACCGAGCTGTTTATGCTTTTGTTCCGTATGGGACTTTTGGTCCGCAACCGACGGTTGCTCAATTAAAAAAGCTGTTGCAATTCTGCAACAGCTTTTTTAATTAGCTCAGGGGACCGCCCGAAACGAATCCGCCGACGAGGATCGCCGCGATCGCGATCGGTGCGACGTATTTGATCAGATAGGTGTAGACCCTTGCGATCTTGAATTTCGAGCCGTCCGCCTCGAGCTCCGCGATCGCGCAAGCAGGCGGTGCGGTCAATACCTTATAAACCTTCTTCCAAAAGCGCTTGAAGGTCAGCGGCGCCTTGTCGTCGTCGGCAAGCTTGTCACGGCGCGGGCGCCAGATCCAACCGATGAAGATACAGGTACCAAGCGCGCAAAGCGGGATCATCAGCTGGTCGGTCAGAAGCTCCATAAAGTCGCCGAATCCCGGCGTTGAGAGATAATTCTTGAAATCGAACCAGACACCCTTGATGCTGTACGCCGCCTGCGAGAGGGTGTAAAGGCATCCGATGAGAAACATCACCGAGCAAAGCACGACCGCCGTGATCTTGCGATTCCAGCCGAAGCGCTCGGTTAAGAAGGCGATCACGCTCTCGATGATCGAGATGCAGGATGTCAGCGCCGCGAAGAGAAGGAGCAGATAGAAGAGCGCACCGAAGAAGCGGCCGCCGGGCATCGCCTGAAAGACGGTCGCCAGCGAAACGAAGGCAAAGCCGCCGCCCATACCAACGTCGTGCGAGCCGGAGGCAAAGACTGCGGGGACGATAATAAAGCCTGCCATTGACGCAACGATGGTATCCATCACGCAGATAATGACGGTATTCTTCGTGATGTTTTCCTTCTTCGGCAGATAGGAGCCGTAGGTGATCATGATCGCCATACCGAGACTGAGCGAGTAAAACGCCTGTCCGAGTGCCATCAGCACCGTGTGGAAGGTGACCTTGCTGAAATCGGGGGTCAGCATAAAGCGCAGACCCTCGCCCGCGCCCTCCATCGTCACCGAGCGGATCAGAAGGACGATGAGAAGCAAAAACAGTGCGGGCATACCGATCTTGTTGAACTTTTCGATCCCGCCGTTGACACCGAGGATAATGATCACACAGCACGCCGTCATAAAAATGAAGGCAAAGAGAAGCGCGATCCACGGAAAATGCGTCGCACCCGTCGTGGCGTCAAGCCCCAGCATATCGTAGAAGTACGAGGTGGAGTCGGCGTAGACCTCAGACACCTCGGTGGTGTAAGAGAAGATGTAGCGAAGTACCCAGCCGCCCACGTGCGCGTAGTAGCACGCGATGATGAAGGACACGATAACGCCGATATATCCGATGAAGGAATATTTGCGGCTGTACGTGCCGAATGCGTCGACCGCGTTTTTCTGCGTCGCGCGCCCGAGCGAGAATTCCGAGATCAGAAGCGGAAGACCGATGAACAGCACGATGCCGAAATAAATGAGGATAAACGCCGCACCGCCGCCCTGCACCGCCTTCCCGGGGAATTTCCATATGTTGCCGAGCCCGACCGCCGAGCCTGCCGCCGCGAGGATGAAGCCAAGCTTACTGCCCCACTGCGCGCGTTTTTTCTGTTCGTTCATAAAAACTCCTTTTTCTGCAAAGCTGTCTTGAAATATCTTCTCTATTATACAATTTTTTTGTCGCTTCGTAAAGGGGTTTTTGAAAAATTAAGAAAAAAGACCGCATTGCGGTCTTTTTTCTCCTTTAGATCTCGGGCGGCAGACACTGAACGACTGCCATTTTCGTATTACTTTCTACCGAAATGCCGTCAGCGATATGGGGCAGGAAGAAATAGTCGCCCTTCTTCAGATCGCGCGCGTATCCCGCGCCCGTGACGCGTCCCTCGCCCTCGGTCACCACGTAGACCGCACAGGTCGAAAGCGGTGCGCTCGCACCCTCCTTTACCGTGATGCGGTTGACCGCAAAGCAGGGCGTATCCTCCTGCGTGATCAGCGCCTCCTTGCCGTCAACGGCGATCGGCGTCTTGCGACAGCGACGCTCTGCCTGCTCGGCGAGAAAATCCATGTCAAAGCAGGTGAAGGCGATCTCGGGATCTAGCCCAAGATACTTTTCGTAATCGGTCAGCACGTAATCGGCGCAGGTCGCCTCGGGATGAATCGTGAAGTCGGTCGGCTCCTGCGTCTCGAGCAAAAGGCACCCGGGACCGATCGCATGCACCGCACGCGTAGGGATAAAGAAGACGTCCCCGGGCTTTACGGGAATACGGTTGAGCAGGGGCACGAGCGCCTCCTCCCCCGCGTCAAGCGCCGCGCGGAAGGTCGAAACGTCGATTCTTTCCTTGAAGCCGAGGTAGATGCAGGCATTCTCGCGCGTTGCAAGAATGACCCAGGACTCAGCCTTCCCGTGGTTGCTGTGAAAATACTTCTGCGCGAAGGGAATATCGGGGTGCGTCTGCACGGGCAGGCGAATGGCACTGTCCAGCATCTTGACGAGCAGACCCATCTCGTCGCGCTCACCGATCAGCTCGGATCTGTTCGTCTCCAAAAGATCGCTGAAATATACGCCGTCCTCGGTCAAGGAGATCCCCTCGTAGGGGTCGGTGCTGCCGAGATTGAGCGCGTGCGTGCTTGACGCGACCCACTCCTCGGGATAAAAGCCGTCCTCGCTCGCATCTCCGAAAAAGTCGGAAAAGAGCTTGCCGCCCGTATAGATACGGCGTACGCGGTTTGGTTTGAAAAAAATCGGTTGTTTAAAATTCATCGCATTTCCTCCTCGTAACGGACAAGGCTCCTTGCCGCTGCCGTCACGCTTTCGTATTTCTTTGCCGCGACCAATGCCGACAGCACCGCGCCAAACGCCGCCTCCTCACGGTGCAGGGGGATGAGCGGACGCATGCCGAAGGTCGTTTCCATAATGCGGCGCAGGGGTCGGTTGAGCCGCACGCCGTTACCCGATGCCACGAGCGTGTCGGGCGTCGCCTTGGCAAACGGCAGCATCTTCTCGTACATATTGTAAAGCTCACTTGACATTCCGTGAAGCGTTCCGCGCACGAGTGCGGCAGGCGTCAGGTTGTCAATGCCGATATTCGTGACCGAGCCGCGCAGCGTCGGATCCTCACGCGTGCCGCTGAAGGCGGTGTTGACAGAGAGAGCATCTGCGTCGTCGGCCGATTCTGCAAGTCGGTCCATCGCATCGTAGACCGCCCCGTTATCCACCCCGAAGATCTCGCGCCCAGCGGTGCGGAAGAACGACTCGAGGATCGCGTATGCGCGACCGCCGCAGAGCGACGAGCCGACGAGAATATGCGCGTCGCCGTAAAGCGGTCGCGCCTCACAGCCGCGCGGCGCGTCGGTCGCGCGCGCGTAAAGCGACACCTGACTGCCCGTGCCGACGTTGAAAAGCAGGGTGTTTTCCTCGCGCACCGAGCCGATAAAGCTCGCTTGGTTGTCACCGATGGCAACCGCCACGGGGATCCCCTGATAGCTGCCGATGCGCTCAAAGTCGCTCGTTACCTCGGGCAGAATGCCGGCGTCGATCCCCGCCCGTGCGAGCGCCGCACGGTCAAAATCACGGCGAGTAAGGTCAAAGCAGCCAAGGCTTGCCGCATCGCTGGCGTGCGTCAGGGGTGCCGTGCGACCCGTAAGACGCATCGCCAGCAGATCGTGGATCGTCGAGATCCTGACAGCCCCCGCGGGCACACAGCCGTTTTTCAGATTGTAGTAGTGTGTCACAAGTCCGAAGCCGCTTGCCGACGGATAGCCCGTCAGCGCGGAAAACTCCTCGGCGTAGGTGCCGCGCTCGCTTGGCAGGTTGCCGCGCCCGTCCTGCCAGATGTAAAGCGGACTTAACGTTTTGCCGCCTTCGTCAAGGTAAACGATGCCGTGCATCTGCCCCGTGATGCCGATCGCCTCGATCACCTCAAAGCTGTCGGTATACGCCGACAAAAGCTCGGTCACCGCCGTGAGGATCGCCTCGGGATCCTGTATTTTTTCATAGGCATTTGCCGTTTTCAGAAAGCTGCCGTTTGCGACGGTGTCGCTCCTCACGACCCTTCCGTCGTCGGAGCTCACGGCAATGACCGACAGCGTCGTCGTCCCAATGTCGATCCCGATACTAACAGCCATAGGAAACCTCGGTGGACGCGGGATCGAGCCGCGTGATGATATCCTGCTGGATTGCGGGCGACAGATCGAGGAAGTTGACGAACGTGCCGTGGATCCTCATAATATACACGCCGCTCGGCGCGTACTTTTTCGGGTTTGCCAGCACCTTACGGAGCATTTCGGGGGTCGTGATATTCAGATAAACGTAGAAGGGCGCAACGTCGGTGACCGCGGGATTGAAGAAGAGCGGCTCCATCACCGTCGTCTTGAACTGCAAGCCCTTTTCCTCGTAGGTCGCACCCGAAAAATACTTCGGGTCGATCCCGAGGTGCGAGGCAACGCCGCCGCACATTTTGCCGTAGGGCAGCTTCATCGTCGAAAGCGTGCGGAAGCCAAGCCCGAGGTTCGCGTCGCCGTGCAGCGGGTCGATGCCGTAATTCAGCATCTCGCGCGAACGGCGGCCGTCGGGAAGCGCGCCGACCCAATAGCCGTAAAGCAGGTGCGTCGACGGCGTGCTGAAATCGGGGCGGAAGGGATTGCCAAGGTAATTCTTGCGCGCGCGCACCGTATCCGCGACCCTCTCGCAAAGTGCTACGCACTCGTTGTCCGCAACGTCGTTATTGTTACCGAATTTCGGGTAGGAGAGAAGCTCTGCTCTCAGCTCCTCCTCACCCTCAAAGTTGTTCTGCAGGGCAGAGAGCAGTCGCTCCGCTCCATCGGGATGCGCCGCAAGATAGCGGTCGATGGCAACGAAGCTGTCGGAGACCACCGCACTGCCGTGGATCAGACAGCCGCTGCCGTGGTAGGGCGTGCCCTGATCCTCCGCGTCACGCATATCGTAGCCGCTTTCCACGCCACCCATAAATGCGGAAAGGAAGGGAACGGCAAGGTGCGAGAGCGCACGGGATGCGCCGTTTGCCGCATCGGTCATACGCGCCACCGTCTTTTCAAGCCGTGCGTAGAAATGCGTGCGGATATTCTGAAGAAGCTCCGTAGCGGAAGGAGCTTCGGTTTTGCCGATCTCCTTACCCGTAACGGTGGAAACGCCACCCGAGAGCGTCAGCTCCAGAACCTTACCGAGGTTCAGCCAGCTGTTGGTCGTGTTGCCGCTGTCCTTACCCATGATCAGGGGCTCCTGACAGCCCGCGATCGAGTAGTCGGCAAGATCCGTACGCTTCACACCCGCACGCGTCAGCACCTCAAACATCGCGTCGTCGTTGAACAGCGAGGGCGTCAGACAGCCGGGGGTAAAGAAGAAGCGTCCCATCTCGCGGTAGATCTCGTCGGGGGATCCCTTATGCAGCTTCACCGAGAGGATCGGCTGGGGAAGATTCATATCGTAGTACGCGTCAAAGAGTGCGTAGGATGCGGGCACGGTCAGATCGTTGCCGTCGGCATCGCGACCGCCGACGATCAGATTCTGCGAGATCGCCCAGCTGCGGTCCGCCACGTTATAAAAGACGAGCAGATGCTTGAAGAGCGCCGCAGTATCCTCGCGCGAAAGATCCTCCATCGCACGGTAGGGCTCAAAGATGCGATCGGCGTTACCGACCGAGAAGGCAAACGGGTTCGGTGCCTGCTCAAGGCACATCACCTGCCACAAAAGCATAAAGCTCTGGATCGCCTCAAACAGATTCGTAGCACCCGTCGCGGGAACTCTCGAGAGGGCGTCGGCAATATTCCCGTAGCGCACCCTCTCCTCGCCCTCGGCATCCTCGGCAAGCGAAAGGGCAAGCGCACGGTAACGCTCGGCAAGGATCAGCACCGCGTCAATGGCGGCAAGCATCCCCTTGTGGTGCGATCTCTGCTTATCGCTGTCGGTCGCCAGTCTTTCCTCGATCGTCCTTTTGATCGCCAGCACGCCGTGGCGGAGTGCGGGGCGAAAATCGGGGATCACGTGCCCTGTGACCTGCTCCACGAAGAATTCGACCTCGTCGGTGAATTCCGAGCAGCCGTCGTATACCCGCGAGAGGTCGCGCACGAAATCGGTGCTTTTATCGTATTCACGCATTTTTTCAATGCGCTCAGCGGTAAATTCCGCATTCGGTTCAATGTCGCCGTAGACCGCGGTGGGGTCGCAGTAGCCCGAAAAGCCCTCGACCTTGAACGAGGGATTGATCAGCGCGTAGCTGCGCGCGAACGCGTCGCGCTGCGTGCCTGCGAAGATCGCGTAGCGGCTGATCGAGATCGGCAGCTTCTCTGCGATGATCTTTAATTGCTCGCCTGCCTTTTCCACCCTCGGAAGGTGCGACGTGGCGGCGTCGGAGTCGCGGCGGATCTCCTTGATGAGAAACCAGCCGTCAAGACGGCAAAGCGCGCGCTCCTCGCGGAACAGCTCCTTTGCAAGGCTCGTGATCTGTGATGCGTTTCCGATGTTCATATGCTTCTCCTTTTCAGGTCTTTATTGTTTTGACGCCCCGTGCGTTCAGCAGCTTTTGCAGATGCTCCACGCGCTCACGCGGAACCTGTCCGTCCGTCACCGTGTATTCGCGCCCGCATTTTTTCCACTTCTCGCGCCCGTATTCGTGATAGGGAAGGATCTCCACGTCAAAGTCGCCCGAGAGCGAGGAGAAAAATGCGGCAAACCCTTCGAAATCCCCGTCGGCATCGTTGAAGCCGTGGATCAGAGGAATACGGATATGCACCGCCTTTTCCTTTAAGATCGCGCGGATGTTCTCCTCGATTTTTGAAAGCGTACCGCCAACCGTATTTTTCAGCCTCTCGGCGCTTGGCGACTTGTAATCAAGTATGACGTAGTCCGCCGCACGCGCAAGCGGTAAAAAGCCGTCGGTCGCGGCGTTCGATTCGATCGCAACCGAGACGCCCGCGTCACGCACGCGCCCGATCACCGACAAAAGCGCCGCACTCTGTAAGGAGCATTCGCCCCCCGTAAAGGTTACGCCACCGTCCCCGAAGTACATCGGTCGGCAGGAAAGGATCTCGCTTACCGTCTCCTCAAGCGACAGCGTGCGTGCGGCTTCGTTTTTTTCCATCCCCTCGGGATTGGAGCACCAAGGGCAGACGAGATTGCACCCCTGCAGATGATACACCAGCCGATTGCCGGGGCCGTCCTGCGAGAAATTGAAGCCCTTTTCGAAGATCTTGATCTGCATGGATGCCTCCAGATTAGTTCAACTATTAAACTAATTGAATTGTACCAAATATTAAGAAAAAAGTCAATACTTTATTTGACATTTCCCGAAAAAAATGGTAGGATATAAGCAAAGAATAAAAACAGCAAAGGAATGACTATGAAAAAATCCGATACCAAAAGCATAAAAGCGAACAATACCGCCCTGATCTACGACTGTCTTTTGCGCGGTATCGATACGCGTGCGGAGATCGCGAAGGCGTCGGGGCTGTCGAAGGCGACGGTCACCACCATCACGAGTGAGCTGATCGCACAGGGTGAGCTGCGTGAGGTCGGCGCCGACGGCACGGGTGCCGT
>JAZSGY010000082.1:0-3701 GCA_045532985.1 Eubacteriales bacterium
TCCACTTCTACAACAATGATCGTATCCAACTCAAAACAAAACTGACACCACTCGAAAAGCGATGTCAGTTCGTTGCTTAATTATTTAATATCCTACCCTCAAGGGGCTTTTTGTGCTGTCCGCACAATTTGGGGCAGTTCACAAGTGCCGAGGAGCTTTTTGAATTTGCAATTATTTGCTCTCTGCCTTCTTCATCGGGTGGAGCTTGCGAAGGACGAGGACGGTGCCGACGGTGAGGATGATCTCGATCGGCAGAAGGACGTACCAATGACGGAAGACGGGGACGGCGGCGAGCAGGTAGCCGATGAAGGAGATCGTGGCAACGGTCAGCACGTAGGGCATCTGCGTGGAGACGTGGTCCACGTGGTTGCACTCAGCGCCCGCGCTTGCCATAATGGTGGTATCCGAGATCGGCGAGCAGTGGTCGCCAACGACCGAGCCTGCAAGGCAGGCGGACATGGCGATCGTGCCGATCGGCGTGGTGACGTCAAAGACGGTCAGCACGATCGGGATGAGGATACCGAAGGTACCCCACGACGTACCCGTCGAGAAGGAGATGAAGCAAGCGATCAGGAATACGATCGCGGGCAGGAAGCCCTTCAGCACCTCCGCATCCGCGAGCAGGTTGTCAACGAAGATATCCGAGCCGAGCAGGGCGGTGATGTTCTTGAGCGAGGTGGCAAGCGTCAGGATCGTAATGGCGGGCACCATTGCGATAAAGCCCTGCGGGATGCACTTCATCGCGCCCTCAAAGGAGAGCAGACGGCGTGCGATCATATAAATGACCGTGAACAGAAGCGCAATGACGGCGCCGAACGGAAGTCCTACGGTCGCATCGGTCGCGCCGAAGGAATTGATGATGCTGTGGTAGCAGCCACTGTCCTTGTCGAAGAAGCCGCCGACGTAGACCAGCGAAAGCACGCAGGAAACGATCAGCACGGCGATCGGAATAACGAGGTCGATGACGCGGGAGCGTCCCTTCTCCACCATCTCGGCGGTGTTGTCCTCCTCACCGTTTCTCGCGCGCAGCTCAAACTCTGCCATCTTGCCGTAGTCGTAGCCGAGCAGGGTGATCAGCACGACGAACAGAAGGGTCATCAGCGAGTAGAAGTTGAAGGGGATCGCCTTGATAAAGTAAGCAAGACCCTGATTGTCGGGCACGTAGTCGGTCACGGCGGCAGCCCACGAGGAGATCGGCGCGATCATACAAACGGGGGCGGCGGTCGCGTCGATGACGTACGCGAGCTTCGTGCGGGAGACCTTGTGCAGGTCGGTGACGGGACGCATCACGCTGCCGACGGTCAGACAGTTGAAGTAGTCGTCAACGAAGATCAGAACGCCAAGCACGACGGTCGCAAGCAGTGCGCCGACGCGGGTCTTGACGTGCTTCTGTGCCCAGTGACCGAAGGCACGGCTGCCGCCTGCCGAGTTGAGCAGGGCGACCATACCGCCAAGCAGTACGAGGAACAAAAAGATACCTGCGGTATCCGAGACCGCGGCGATGAGGCCGTCGATGACGACCGCGTCAAAGGTACCTACGGGATTGAACTCTGCGGCGAACAGACCGCCTGCCAGAATACCGATGAACAGCGAGCTGTATACCTCCTTCGTCACAAGAGCGCAAACGATCGCGATCACAGGGGGGATCAGCGCCATAAAGGTGCCGAAGTAGCGGCTGTCAGCGCCCGGGACGTCGGTCTTCAGCACACACGCCAGAACGACGACGAGGACGAGCAGGACCGCGAAGGTGATCAGCTTCACCAGGGTATTGCGTTTCATAAAAAATCCTCTCTTTTTCTCAAAAATAGGAAAATGCTATCCCTATTATAACGAGATTTTTGGCGTTTGTCAATCTCGTTTTACAAATTTCCCCGCACCGCGCGAAAATATCGTCAAAAATCGGGGAAATTCTTGTTGCTTTTTTTCGTGATCCGTGGTATACTTGTATGCGTGAATAATTTTCCGTGTAAGGGTGGTGTGTCTTATGCAAAAGGGGTTTGACAACGAGCGGTATATTGAGCTGCAGAGCCAGCATATCCGCGAGCGCATCGGTATGTTCGGGGGCAAGCTGTATCTTGAGTTCGGGGGCAAGCTGTTCGACGACTATCACGCCTCGCGCGTGCTGCCGGGGTTTGAGCCCGACAGTAAGATCCGTATGCTGCAGAGCCTTTCTGCGGACGCGGAGATCATCATCACCATCAACGCATCGGATATTGAAAAAAATAAGGTGCGCGGCGACCTCGGCATCACCTACGACGAGGACGTGCTGCGCCTTTGCGGCATCTTCAAGGGGCTCGGCTTCAAAGTCGGCGGTGTGGTGATCACGCGCTACGCGGCGCAGGCGGGGGCTGACGCCTTCCGTCGCCGTTTTGATGCGGCGGGCGTTCCCTCCTTCGTGCATTACTCGATTCCCGGCTACCCTGCGGACGTGGAGCGTATCGTCTCCGACGAGGGGTACGGCAAAAACGAGTTCGTGCCGACCGAAAAGCCGCTGGTCGTCGTGACCGCACCGGGACCCGGCAGCGGCAAGATGGCGGTCTGCCTCTCTCAGCTCTATCACGAGAATCTGCGCGGCAACAAAGCGGGCTATGCGAAGTTTGAGACCTTCCCCGTCTGGAATCTACCCTTGGCACACCCCGTGAACATCGCGTACGAGGCGGCGACGGCCGACCTTGACGATATGAATATGATCGACCCCTTCCACCTTGAGGCATACGGCAAGACGACGGTCAATTACAACCGCGACGTTGAGATCTTCCCCGTCGTGCGTGCAATGTTTGAGCGGATGGGCGGCACCTGCCCCTACAAGTCACCGACCGATATGGGCGTGAATATGGCGGGCTTCGCCATCTTTGACGACGAGGCGTGCCGTACGGCGTCGCGTCTGGAGATCCTTTATCGCTACTACACCGCGCTCAAGGAGGACAAGCTCAAGGGCGGAGACGGTCATACCGTTGAAAAGATGCGGCTTCTGATGAACCGCGCGCGCGTATCCCCCGACTTCTTCCCCGCGATCGCCGCGGCGAAGGCGAAGGATGCGGAAACTGCCGCACCCGCGGGTGCGACCGTGCTTCCTTCGGGCGCGATCGTGACGGGTAAGACCTCGCCACTGCTCGGCGCGGCGGCGGCACTCTTGCTCAACGCGCTGAAGGCGACCGCGGGCATCCCCGACGAGGAAAAGATCATCAGCCCTGCGGCACTCGAGCCGATCTGCGAGCTGAAAACGAAATATCTGAAGCACCACAACCCGCGTCTGCACTCGGATGAGGTGCTGATCGCCCTGACGGTCAGCGCGACCGAGAATCCCCTCGCGGCAAAGGCACTCGCGGCGCTCGACACCCTGCGCGGCACGCGCGCGCACTTCACCGTCATCCTCTCGGCGGCGGATGAAAAGACCTACAAGCAGCTCGGGATCCTCACGACCTCCGAGCCGATCACGAAGCAGTCGGCAAAGCTGAAGCACTAAACCAAAGGGCTGTCACATTTAGGTAAAACCGAAAATGGCAAAAAGAGCAAAGGGTAATTGACTCTATTACGCTTTGTAATCGTTTGAAGAATTATAAGGTTGAAATTCTGACGAATTTCTCCAAATATTGAATGCCATTTTCTTTCGCCGTTTTCGGGACTCGACGTACCAAGTACGCCTCACGTCCCGAAGAACGACGAATTTTCCGCTAAATCTGCCGAGCCCTTCATCAAAC
>JAZSGY010000081.1:0-29774 GCA_045532985.1 Eubacteriales bacterium
ACCACGCGCCGTCGCCGCGGCGACTTTTTGCTTTCCAACCGCGATCTTGAGGGCGGGAACCGCAATATCCGAATCACGGGTGGGATCTGGGATGGCAACAATCAAGCCGCCGAGAACCAAAAGCCTGATATTTTTGATCAAACGGGCTATTCGGGCTCGGTGCTCAACTTCTTCAATGTCGAGGGATTGGCGCTCGAGGATATGGTGCTTGCCAATTCGGTGACCTATAATCTGCGTCTGTGCCGCGTGCGCGACTTTTTGATCCGCCATATTGACTTTGTTTCCGACCGCTTCGGTGTCAATCAGGACGGCGTTCACCTCGGCGGTGCCGTCAGGGACGGCGTGATCCGCGATATCCGCGCGCTCTCCTACGGGCAGACGAACGACGACCTGATCGCAATGAACGCCGACGACTCGGTCGAGCGCGTTGAGAATCTCGATCTTGTGCGCGATGCGATCGAAAATATCACCGTTGAAAACATCTTCGCCGAAAACTGCCACACGATCGTCAGAATGCTGAGCGTGACCGCACCCATCCGCAATATCCGATTCAAAAACGTCTACGGCGGCTTCCGCTGTAACGCCATGAATGCAGATGCGGCAAGATACTGCCGCACGCCGCTCTTTAACGATGCCGATCATCCGACGGGTGTCGGATGCATCGAAAACGTCAGCTTCGATCACTTCGTTTGCTATCCCGTTGACCGCGTGCCCGAGGGCTTCGGCAGCTCGCCCGCGCAGCCGATCAGCGCCATTTTGCTCGAAAGCCACGCAAGCGGCCTCGCTTTCCACGACTTTCAATTTCGTCCCGCCGCCGACAGCAGGTGCGTTGCGCTGACCGTCAAGAATCTGACCGACAGCGTCGTTTGCGCCGACGGTATTACGCACCCGATCAAGAAAAAAAGCGATACGCTCGTCCTGCCCGACTTCAAGGAGCTGACGGTCGATCGCTCCGAATAAGAAAACGGTACGCCATTCGGCGTACCGTTTTCTTATTCGGGAAGGATCTGCCAGCCTTCGCCCTTGCCGTACCGCTTTCCCGTTTTATCGTAGAGAATGGTATAGCGCTTGCCGCGGTAGGGAAGCCCTGCGAGGCAGAGATACTCCCATTCGGGCGGAATTGCGGGATCGAGCGTCAGCGTTTCCGTGTCGGTGCGCACGCCGACGATTCCCGTGATCAGAAGATCGCAGAAGGTCGAATGGTTATAATCCTTTCCACGCTCCTTGCCGCCGAGCCACTCCTGCCAGCCCATCTTTTCAAGAATACTGCGCGCCGTCCACTCATAACGGTCGGGGTGCATTACCTCGTCGATCCACGGAAGCGTCTTGCCGTCCTTTTCGATTCTGTGGCTGTTCGCGTAAAGCGACAGATGCTTGATGAGCAGCGGCTTCAGCTCGGGATGCCCTGCGTTTACCGTGCGGATCAGACCCGTCAGCACCTGCGATGTCGCATAGGGCCACACGTAGCCGTTCCAAAGGCACTCGTGATCGTATTCCTTGAGATAGTCGGGATGTCGGCGGTCTGCCGTCGCCATACCCGTCGTGGCGAGAAAAACGTCGGGGTCCTCAAGGTAAAAAAATGCGCCCTCATTCCCCTCGGGAATGCCGAACATATAGGGCACGTAGCCGATCAGCTCCATCGGCGAGCCCGTGTCGCCGTTCACGTCAAGGATGCCGTCGATCTCGTCATCACACTCGCCGTGCTTCGCCTTGTAAAAGCCGTCGAAAAGCAGATGCGTGTTGATCAACTCGCGCAGTCGCTCTGCTTTTTTCGTGTATTCCGTGGCGATCGCATCCTCGCCGAGGCGTGCAGCAAAATGCGCGATCGCAAGTGCGTCGGCGTACATATAGGAGTTGAGCGTCGGACGCACGCCCTTGACCTGGTTACCGTTTCGGTGACCGCTGATCGAATACTCCATTGCATCGTAGTTGTCGTAGGACCAGAACATTCCCGACGGATGCCCGTGCGTTTTTTCCCACTCGGCATAATAGGCGATCATTCCGTCAAGCTCGCGCTTGCCGATCGACAGATCACCCCCAACCGCCTCGTACGCGCGCGCCGCATCAAGCAGCCACGTGCTGTATACGTGCGCATCGTCGGAATGCGAAAGAAAGTGCCGCAGATAGTCCGAGAAGATCTCATCCGCATCGCGTAGCCACCGCCCCTCGTAGAAGTGATGCCCTGCAGGGGCGTTGATCACGTTGTACGCACCCGACCACGGCACTTTTGGCAAAAATTCCGTAACGGCGTAGCCCTCGGGCGTCGTTTTGATATGCTTGCGGTAGGTCCACCAACGAAAATAGTAGGTCTTTTCGATCATTCGGTCGGGGCATTCAAACAGCGGGATATGCGCGGCAAGCCACTCCTCGGCATCCTTATTCGGAATGTCGTTTTGGTAAAGCTCCTCGTCGTTTGCGTTGAACTCTGCTACGTAGCGTCCCAAAAGCTCTCTCATACGAACAGGTTCCTTCCCTTGTATTCTGCAAGGCCGATATACTCGTTGGTGCCAAGCCGTCCGTTGTACCAAATGCGCCAGATGCCGTCTTCAAACAAAACGGTCGGCTTATAGCAGGCATCCCCGTCCCACTCACCGCGGGAGGGGTAAACGAGCGGATTGAGCGGTGAGCGCTCCCAGCCGCTGATGCCGTCCGCCGAGCGCGCACAGCAGATGCAGGCGGTATCGATATCGCTGTATCCGATGTAGAAAATAAGGTAGCCCATATCCTCGGTCCTCACGACCTGACAGCCGCCGATGCGGTCGCGCTCGTAAAAATTCTCGGGCGCACAGGCAAGGATCGGCTGATCGCCGTAGCGCGTGAAATGCACGCCGTCTGTGCTTTCGGCGTATCCGATGACGTTTGGCTCGTAGGTCTCACCTGCCGAATACCACATACGGTAGATTCCGTTTTCGTACAAAACGCAGGGGTTCATCACCGATTCGCCCTCCCACGGGAGCGTCGGCGAAAGTATCGGCGTGTCCTGCAGACGCGTAAAATGCACGCCGTCCGCGCTTTCGGCAACACCGATGTAGCTATGCTCGTTTGCCTGTCCTGTGTACCACATTTTGTATACGCCGTCGATCTTCAAAACGCAGTTGCGGTTGATGTTGTCCTCCCAGCCCGTTTTCGCATTGGGGGAGAGGGTGATCCTCGGTTCGCTGAAATGCAGTCCGTCCTCACTTTCGGCAACAGCGGTCGCACTCTCGCGCCGCCAGGAAACGTCCATACGGTATCGGCCGTCCTCCTTCGTTATATAAACGTCAAACATTGTTCCCAAAACGGCGTCGCCGTAAAGCGGGTTCATCGGATGCTTTTTGAAGCTCATTTTGATATCCATATTCGTTTCTCCAATTGACTTTTTGTTCATTCTGTGCTATACTCATTTTAATAATTAATAGAGAGTCTGTCAATGGCATTCTGTCTTGTAAAATTTGCGAATTGTAAGGTGTTATATGTACGTACAAAGAGAAAGCTGTCACAAAAGGATCAATCTGCTCCACCTTGCCTCCGACACGGCAAAATCGCTCTATTATTACGTCCAGTGGGTGGGACATTTCGTTACGCGCTCCGATTTTTACATCCGCCGCAGCGGGATCGAAAGCTACCTTCTCCTCTACACGTGTGAGGCGGGCGGAACCCTGATCTACGGGGGGCGCACCTATCAGCTTGGGGCGCGGAGCGTTGCCCTCATCGATTGCCGCTACCCACACGAATACTACCCGACAAACGACGGTTGGGACTTCAAATACGTTCACTTCAACGGCGCGAATTCAGACGCGCTGTACCGTAAGATCTGCGCGGACACCTGCGTTTTTGAGGTCGGTCGGGATGTCGAGGATCTCATCGACAGGATCCGCACCGCCGTCGCCGACGCCGAGGGGGAGGAGATCGCCTCCGCGCTCATCTACCGCATCCTGATGCGCCTCGCTATGGACGGGCAAAACGACGGCGATTGGCTGAAGACGACGCTCTCCTACCTCTCTGAGCACTACGCGATGCCGATCACCGTGGAGGGGCTTGCAGACCGCGTCCATCTTTCGCGCACCTATTTCTCGGGCGAGTTCAAGCGGCGCACGGGCAGGACGCCCCACGCGTATATTGAGGGCTACCGCGTCGAGGCGGCAAAGCGCCGCTTAGAGACGACGAACGACAGCATCGCCGCCATTGCCGCCGCCTGCGGGTTTTCCGACAGCGCGACCTTCATCCGCGCCTTTGGCAGGGCGGTCGGCGAAACGCCGCTTCAGTACCGCAGAGCAAGGCAGAACGCAGCCTCGCCCAACCCGTAAACCCTCGCGCTTTTTTCATTTTTCATCGGTTTTTCATTGACTTTGTCTTTATTGTATGGTAAAATAATTCAGTTAAAGAAGGGAGCCGCACCGTGAAAAAGATCCTCTGTTATATCAAGCCGCTTGATATCGTGATCTGTGCTCTCGTCCTTCTGTTTGCACTTTTTGTCTTTCTTCTGACCGCATTCGGGGATACGGGTGCCGTTCTCGTCGTTTTTGCAAACGGCGAACGTGCCGAATATTCCCTTGACGTCGATCAGAATCTTGAGATCAACGCCGACGGTCACACGCTGACCGTCAGGATCGAGGACGGTGCCGCGTGGGTCGTAACGTCGACCTGCCACGACGCCACCTGCCGTAAGCGGGGACGCATTTCCCGTACGGGTGAGACCGTGCTGTGCGCGCCCGCAGGCGTGCTTTTGCGCGTTGCCGCAAGGGATGGGGGTGAGCTGGATGCGTCCGTCGGTTAAACGGCTGACACTTGACGCAATGCTGCTATCGGCGGCACTGCTTCTGTCTTATATCGAGCATTTGCTCGTGCCCTACCTTTTTCTTCCGGGCGTGCATCTCGGGCTTGCCAACGTCGGCATTATGTACGCGTTCTTCCGCATCGGCCGCCTTGACGCGCTCTGCATCTCGCTTTTGCGCGTGTGCTTGATGGCGGTGCTTTTCGGCAGTCTCTCGTCGTTTCTCTTTTCGCTCTTTGGTGCTGTGCTTTCTTATCTCACGATTCTTTTCCTCTCCCTTCTGGGGTCGCGCGTGTCGCGCATCGGCGTATCGGTCGCCTCCGCCGCACTTCACGGCACGGGGCAGATTCTTGCCGCCGCGATCCTTTACGGCACCTTCGGCGTTTTCGGCTATCTGCCGCTTTTGCTCGTGCTTTCGCTTCCGCTTGGAATTGCGACGGGATCGCTTTTGATTCTGCTTGAGACACGAACGCAACGACTTTTGCGAGTTTAAGGAGTAGCTTGTGCGAAAAATTTTCTCTTTCTTCCTCTCCCTTTGTCTTCTGCTTGCGTTTTTCGGATGTGCGCCGACACCGCTTTCCGATAGCTTTTACGCGCTGAACACCGTCATCGACGTCACCCTGTCGCCGAAGGCGGATGAGGATACCCTGAAAGCCCTGCGCACGCGCACGCGCGCGCTTGAGATACTCTGCTCCCGCACCGATCCCGACGGTGCGCTGTACGCCCTCAATCACGGCGATACGGCACCGCCCGCAGAGCTTTACGCACTGTTAACGCTCGCCGTACAGATCGCCGCCGCAACCGACGGCGCGTTTGATCCGACCCTCGGCGCGCTCGTTGAGCTTTGGCGTATCACGGACGAATCGGCGCCGATCCCATCCGCGTCTGAGGTTGCCGCCGCCCGTGAGCGGTGCGGCTATCAAAAGCTCACGCTCGAAAACGGTCACTGTGCCGCAAACGGCGTCACGCTCGATCTCGGTGCGATCGCCAAGGGGTATATTGCGGAGTGCCTCGTTGACGACCTGCTCGCCGAAAACGTGCCCTACGGCATCCTTTGGCTTGGCGGCAACGTCGCCGTGTTCGGGGACAAGCCCGACGGCGAGCCCTTCCGCATCGCGCTGGAGGATCCGCGCGGCAAAGATGCGCTCGGCTACTTCACCCTGACGGGTGAGCATTACATCTCGGTCTCGGGCGGCTATCAGCGGCAGAAGACGGTGGACGGTGTGACCTACCACCACGTCTTTGACTCTGCCACGGGTTACCCGTCGGAAAGCGAGCTTTTATCGGTTGCCGTCGTCGCGCAAAGCGGCGCGCTTGCCGATGCGCTCTCGACCGCCATCTTCGTGATGGGGGAGGACCGAGCACGCGCCTTTTATGAAAACACCGACTATGAATTTTCAGCCGTGCTGGTCCGCGCTGACGGCAGTACGCTGACGTTAGGTAAATCAAACTTTACAAAATACTCATAAGGAGTTCCAATGATACAGGTCAACAACGATGCCGCGTATACCGCCGCCGTCGCTTGGGTAGAGGCGGAGAACCGCATCCTCGCACAGCGTGGTGCGGTACCGCGTTATCACGTCATTACCTTCGGCTGTCAGCAGAATGAGGCGGACAGTGAGCGCATCCGCGGTATGGCGGAGCAGATGGGTTATCTTCCCGCGAAGGAGCCCGAGGACGCGTCGCTGATCGTGATCAACACCTGTGCGATCCGTGAGCACGCCGAGCTACGCGCGCTTTCGGTCATCGGCAGATGCAAAAAGATCAAGGAGCGTGACCGCAGCGTGGTCATTGGCGTTTGCGGTTGTATGACGGCGCAGGCGCGCCGCGTCGAGCAGTTGAAGCGTAGCTACCCCTACGTCGATTTCACGCTGGAGCCATCCTCAATGCATCTTCTGCCGCAGGCGGTCGCCTCGGTCAGACGTGAGCATCGCCGTCGCTTTTCGCTCGGTGAGGGCGTGTCGGAGGCGGTCGAAGGAATGCCGATCGTCCGTAGCGCGCGCCACCGCGCCTACGTCAGCATTATGTACGGCTGTAACAACTTCTGCTCCTACTGCATCGTGCCCTACGTGCGTGACCGTGAGCGTAGCCGTGACAGCGGCGAGATCGTAAACGAGGTCCGTACGCTGATCGGGCAGGGCGCACGCGACATCACCCTGCTTGGGCAAAACGTCAACTCCTACCGCGGGGATTGCGATTTTCCGACGCTTCTGTCCCGTCTTGACGCGCTGGAGGGCGACTTTATTCTGCGCTTTATGACGAGCCACCCGAAGGACGTCTCCGCCCGCCTGATCGAGGTGATCGCCGGCGGACGGCATATTGCCCCGCACTTTCATCTGCCCGTGCAGTCGGGAAACGACCGCATCCTTGCGCGGATGAACCGTCACTACGACCGCGCGCATTATCTTGCGACCGTAGAGAAGCTGCGCCGCGCGATGCCCGATATCGCGATCACGAGCGATATCATCGTCGGCTTCCCCGGGGAGACCGAGGAGGAGTTCTCCGACACGCTCTCGCTGATCGATGCGGTCGGCTTCGATATGGTCTACTCCTTCATTTATTCGCCGCGAAAGGGCACGCCCGCCGCAGAGATGGAGGATCAGATCAGCGACGGGGTGAAGGGAGAGCGGATGCGCCGTCTCCTTGAGACCGCCGACGCCGCCGCTCTTGCAAGGGCGAAGCCCTACGAGGGCAAAACGCTCCGCGTTCTCGTTGACGGGGAAAGCAAAAACGGTGGGGCGGGTATGTACAGCGGCCGCACCGACCAAAATAAGCTCGTGCATTTTGCGGCAACTCCCGAGGACGTCGGGCAGTTTCGCCGTGTGCGCATCGAACGCGCCGACGGCTACGTGATGCACGGACAAATCATCAGAGAATCATAAAAAAGTGAGGATATAAAAATGACAGTAATCGAACTTGCACAGGCACTCGGCGAGGGGATCAAGAAGGATCCCGTTATGCTCGCCTACAACGAGGCAAAGAAGGCGTACGAGGAAAACGCGGAGATCCAGGGCTCTCTCGTCGAATACAACGCACAGCGTAGGGCGCTTGGTGAGGAATTCACGAAGGAGCTTGAAAAGCAGGACAAGATCATGATCGAAATGATCCAGAAAAGAGTTGACGAGCTCTACACCTACGTCAGCGAGCATCCCGTCTATCTTGCCTTTATGGAGGCACAGGCGAAATTCAACGAGCTGATGAAGTCGGTAAATTCCGAGATCAGCTTCGTCGTGTTCGGCGAACGTCCCTGCACGCACGATTGCTCGACCTGTCACGCGGATTGCAGCTCTAAAAAGTAAAACGGAGGCAGTATGGCTGAGGTTGTCGAATCGGTCGCCGAGCTGACCGAGGTAACCCCTATGATGCAGCAGTACCTTGACGTCAAGAAGGACTACAAGGACTACGTGCTGCTCTATCGTCTTGGGGATTTTTACGAAATGTTTTTTGAGGATGCGGTCGTGGTATCCCGTGAGCTTGAGCTGACCTTAACGGCTCGCGATTGCGGGAACGGCCGCCGCGCCGCAATGTGCGGCGTCCCCTTCCATAAGGCGGATCTTTATATCGGAAAGCTCGTTGAGCGCGGTCACAAGGTCGCGGTCTGTGAACAGACCGAGGATCCGTCGCAGGCAAAGGGACTCGTACGGCGTGAGGTCATTCGCGTCGTCACCCCGGGCACCGTCACCGACGGCTCGATTCTGAACGATCGCTGTAACAATTTCCTTGCCGCGCTCTCCTATGCGGGTAAGGAGATCGGTCTTGCCTTCGCCGACGTATCGACGGGGCAGATCTACGCCACCGTGATCGCGGGCGACGACGTAGGGGGACGCCTTCGCAACGAGATCGGCGCTTACGCGCCGAAGGAGATGCTCCTTGACGTATCCCGCACCGCAATGCACGAGATCGCCGATTTTGCCGAACAGACCTTCGGCACGCTCATCACCGACGGCCGCGCCATCCTGTTTGACGAAAACGATGCGGCACGCGCCATCGCAGAGATCACACCCGACCGCCGCTACGACTCGGTGTCGCTTCTGCGCTCGGTCGGCGCACTCCTTGCCTATATCAAGGAGACCCAGATGTGTAACGTCTCCTTCATCAAGGAGATCAACGTCTACACCGACGGACAGTTTATGGAGCTCGACCTCAACACGCGCCGTAACCTCGAGCTCGTGGAGACGATGCGCACCAAGGAAAAGCGTGGCTCGCTTTTGTGGGTGCTTGATAAGACCGAGACCGCAATGGGTGCCCGCCTTCTGCGCTCTTGGGTTTTGAAGCCGTTGCTCGACCCCGCAGCGATCGGCTGGCGTCAGCGCGCCATCGGCGAGCTTTGCGAGAGCTTTCTTCTGCGTGAGGAGCTGCGTGCAAACCTTGCGCGCGTGCTCGACCTTGAGCGACTGACCGCACGCGCCGTTTACGGCACCGCAAGCCCGAAGGACCTGCACGCGATCCTGCAGAGCATTTCGGTTCTGCCCGAGATCTGCCGTCTGCTTGCCGATTGCCACGCGCCGCGCCTGTCCGAGATCCGCGACGGTACCGACCCGCTGAGCGATATCTGCGCGCTCCTTTCGGCGTCGCTCGTTGACGAGCCGCCCTTTTCGGTGCGCGACGGCAACATCATCCGCGACGGCTACAACGCCGACGTCGATCAGCTCCGCAACATTCAGAAAAGCGGAAAGGGCTGGATCGAGCAGATCGAAGCGCGTGAGCGCGAGGCAACGGGCATCAAGACCCTGCGCATTCATTTCAATAAGGTGTTCGGCTACTACATCGAGGTGACGAAGTCGCTGATCGATCAGGTTCCCGACCGCTACGTCCGCAAGCAGACCCTGACGGGCTGTGAGCGTTACATTACCGAGGAGCTCAAGAATATGGAGACCACGGTGCTCGGCGCCGAGGATAAGCTGAACTCCCTCGAGTACACTCTTTTCAACGAGATCAGACAGAAGATCGCAGAGCAGAGCGCACGCATTCAGGCGACCGCCTCTTGCATCGCGGAGCTTGACGTTTATCTTTCACTTGCCGACGTCGCGGTGAAGAATCACTACGTCTGCCCCGAAATTCTGCCCGATCACCGCATTCTGATCAAGGACGGACGGCACCCCGTGGTCGAGCGCTTCGTCACCGACCGCTACTTCGTGCCGAACGACACCACCCTTGATACGGGTGCTAACCGACTGATGCTCATCACCGGCCCCAATATGGCGGGTAAATCGACCTATATGCGTCAGGTCGCGCTGATCTCCGTAATGGCGCAGATCGGCTCCTTCGTTCCCGCAAGGGAAGCGTCCCTCGGCATCGTCGATAAGGTGTTCACCCGTGTGGGCGCGTCCGACGACCTCGCCTCGGGCCAGTCCACCTTTATGCTGGAGATGAACGAGGTCGCGCATATCCTTGACACCGCCACCGACCGCTCGCTGATCGTATACGATGAGGTCGGGCGCGGTACCAGTACCTTCGACGGTATGAGCATTGCGCGTGCCGTCGCGGAATTCACGCTTGAAAGAATCGGCGCAAAGACCCTTTTTGCCACGCACTATCACGAGCTGACGGTGATGGAGGAGGAATTCTCGGGCGTCGTCAACTACAACGTCGCCGCCAAAAAACGCGGGGACAGCATCACCTTCCTGCGTAAGATCGTCCGCGGTGCCACCGACGACAGCTACGGCATCGAGGTCGCAAAGCTCGCAGGCGTTCCGAACAGCGTCGTCAAGCGGGCAAGGGAGATCCTTGCAAGCATCGAGGATGGCACGCTTTGTAAACCTACGGTTGTCAAAACCGAATCGAATGAGCCGGATATGCTCAGCGTTTTGGCATCCGATGAGGCAAACGCCGCTGCGGACCGCATCCGTGCGCTCGATCTCAACACGCTCACGCCGATCGAGGCGCTGAACTTTATTTTCGAGCTGAAAAAGCTTTTGAATACGGAAAGGTAAATATGGGAAAGATCAACGTTTTATCCTTTGACGTTGCCAACCTGATCGCCGCCGGAGAGGTGGTCGACCGCCCGGCATCCGTCGTAAAGGAGCTGCTTGAAAACGCCATCGACGCGGGTGCTACCGCCGTCACCGTGGAGATCCGTCACGGCGGGGTCAGTATGATCCGCGTTGCCGACAACGGCTGCGGCATTGAGCCGGAGGATCTGCCCGTCGCCATTAAGCGACACGCTACGAGCAAGATAAAGGAGGCAGACGACCTCGCTTCCATTATGACCCTCGGCTTCCGTGGGGAGGCGCTTGCCGCCATCGCCTCGGTCTGTCAGATGCACATCATTACGAAGCCAAAGGCGCGTGATATGGGCATGATGCTCGTATCCGATGGCGGCCGCGTCACCGAGATCACCGAGATCGGCTGTGCCGACGGCACGACGGTCACGGTCGAAAATCTGTTCGGCAACGTCCCCGCACGCCGTAAATTTCTCAAAAAGGACGTCACCGAGGCAATGGCGGTATCCGCCGTTGTCGAAAAGGTGGCAATGTCGCGCCCCGATATCGCGCTTACTCTCATCAGTGACGGAAACACGCGCTTTTCCACCGCAGGGGACGGCAAGCTTGAAAACACCCTCTACGCTCTATTCGGGCGTGAGTTTGCTGCGCGTCTGCTTCCCGTTACGGGTGAGCTTGACGGCATTCGCATTTCGGGCTTTATCGGACGCCCCGACTTCGTGCGCAACAACCGCAACTATCAGAACACCTTTATCAATTCGCGTTACGTCAAGAGCAAGACCGTTATGGCGGCGGTGGAAAAGGCGTTTACCTCCTTCATCGCGCCCGAGCGTTTCCCGATCTCGGTGCTGTTTTTGACGCTTGACCCCGCCGCGGTTGACGTCAACGTCCACCCCGCGAAGCTGGAGGTCAAGTTCTCTGACGAGCGTCCCGTCTTTGAGGCGGTCTATTACGCCGTGCGCTCGGCGCTGGAGGAAAGCACCGAACGCCCCGAAATGCATATCAAAACCGAAAAACGCCCCGCGATCGGCGCATTCGTGCCCGTTGGCGGCGCACCGAAGGCAGAGCAGACCGATCTTTCCGCGTGGCTGAAGGTGCCGGGTGCGACGTCGCGCCCCGTCGAGACCGTCAAGGTCACGCCGCCCCCCGCCGCGGCAGAGAAGAAAGCGACCGAGACCTCTTACCGCACCGATTATCGGAGTGTATATGAAAAGATCGGGCAGGTCGCGGCAAAAACCGCCGTGCCCGAGACCGTCAGGGTCGCGTCCCCGCTTCCGAGCCCGTCGCCGACGCAAACCGAGACAAAGAAGCCGACGGAGCCCGAGACGCCGCCACCGCTTTACCGCCTGATCGGTGAGGCGTTTGATTGCTACGTGATCGTCGAGCTTGACGGCGAGCTGCTCCTGATCGACAAGCACGCGGCGCACGAGCGCATTCTCTTTGAGGAATTAAAGGAAAATATGCAAAAGGACGGCCGTATCGCCTCGCAATCGCTTCTTCTCCCCATTCGGGTCAGATTGAGCGAGCAGGAGTGCGCCGCCGCCATCGAATACAAAAACGAGATCGAGTCGGTCGGCTTTCTCTACACGCTTGACGGTGGGGATGCCGAGCTTTCGGCACTGCCCGACGCCATTACGCCCGCCGATGCGGAAATGCTCTTTATCAAAATGACAGACGAGCTTGCAAGCGGCACGGGCAATCCCGCCGTCACGGAGACCCTGCGTCGCGAAAGGGCGCTTTATCAGATCGCCTGCAAGGGCGCGATCAAGGGCGGCCGCGTGTATAGCACGGAGACTCTGCGCTGGCTTGTGGAAAAGCTCCTTCGTATGCCCGACGTGACCTGCTGTCCCCACGGACGACCCGTTGCGTATCGTCTGACGAAAAGCGAGCTTGACCGTCAATTTGAAAGAATCTGAGGATACAGTATGTTTGAAGTCATCAAAACCGTAGGAAAGGCACGTCGCGGACGGATGCACACCGTCCACGGAGTCATCGAGACCCCCGTCTTTATGAACGTCGGCACAAGCGCGGCGATCAAGGGCGGCATCTCCACGATGGATCTGCGCGAGATTGGCTGTCAGGTCGAGCTTTCCAACACCTATCACCTTCACATTCGCCCGGGTGACGATCTCATCTACCAAATGGGCGGACTCCATAAGTTTTTCAATTGGGACAAGCCGATCCTCACCGACAGCGGCGGTTTTCAGGTCTTTTCGCTTGCAAAGCTCCGCAAGATCACCGAGGAGGGCGTGACCTTCAACTCGCATATGGACGGCAAGCGCATCTTTATGGGACCCGAGGAGAGTATGCGCATCCAGTCGCACATCGCCTCGACCATCGCAATGGCGTTCGACGAGTGCGTGGAAAACCCCGCGACCTACGCCTACGCAAAGGCGTCCTCGGAGCGCACCATCCGTTGGCTCAAGCGCAGTCGCGCCGAGCTTGACAGACTCAACTCCCTGCCCGAGACCATCAATAAGGAGCAGCTTCTGTTCGGTATCAATCAGGGCAGCACCTACGAGGATCTGCGCATTGAGAATATGTGTCGCACCGCAGAGGTCGACTGTGCGGGCTACGCCATCGGCGGTCTTGCCGTCGGTGAGGAGGCGGACGTGATGTACCATATCATCGAGACCGTCGAGCCCTATATGCCGAAGGATAAGCCGCGCTATCTGATGGGCGTCGGCACGCCGCAGAATATTCTCGAGGCAGTGCATCGCGGCGTCGATTTCTTCGACTGCGTGATGCCGAGTCGTAACGCACGTCACGGCAACCTCTTTACCTGGAACGGCAAAATGAACATCAACAACGAACGCTATTTTGCAGACGCCCGCCCGATCGACGAGGGATGTGGCTGTCCTGCCTGCCGTCATTACAGCCGTGCCTATATCCGCCATCTGTTCAAGGCGCGGGAGGCGCTTGCAATGCGCCTGTGCGTATTGCATAACCTCTATTTTTACAACGAGCTGATGGCACGTATCCGCAAAGCGATGGATGAAAATTGCTTTGAGGAATTTTACCACGCTAACGTGAACCGCCTCGCTGAGCGCGTTGACGATTAAAATCCTTCATAAGGAGGAGCTATGGATCCGAAACAGACGAACTATCTTGACAGCATCAATTCTGCGGCAGACCTGCGTGCTTTGCCGCGTAAGGCGATCCCTGCCCTCAATCGGGAGATCCGCTCCTTCCTCGTGGAAAAGGTCAGCGAGCACGGCGGTCACCTTGCCTCAAACCTCGGTGTCGTCGAGCTGACCGTCGCTCTGCACCGCGTATTCGATACGCCAAACGACCGCATCATTTTCGACGTCGGTCATCAGAGCTACGTTCACAAAATGCTCACGGGTCGTCGCGACCGCTTTGAATCCCTGCGCACCGTCGGCGGGCTTTCGGGCTTCCCGGGCAGAGGCGAGAGCGAATACGACGCCTTCGGCACGGGGCATAGCAGCACCGCACTCTCTGCCGCACTCGGCTTTGCCGCCGCGGATCGGCTCGCGGGGCGTGAGAATTTCACGGTCGCCGTCGTCGGTGACGGTGCCTTCACGGGCGGTATGGTGCACGAGGCGCTCAATAACTGCGACCCCGATATGCGCCTGATCCTCATTCTCAACGAAAACGAGATGTCGATCTCGAAAAACATCGGCAGATTCGCAAACTATCTTGCAAGGATCCGTGCCAGCGGCGGCTACGGAGACACCAAGCGCAATACGAAGCGCTTCCTTTTACGTCTGCCCCTGCTCGGTAAGCCGCTTTACCGTCTTTTGCGCCGCTTCAAGCGCCGCGTAAAGAATTCCCTTTACGGCAGTAACCTCTTTGAGGAGTTCGGACTCCATTATATGGGTCCCGTTGACGGAAACGATTATAACCTCGTCGAACGCCTTCTTTGCTCCGCGAAGCGGCAGGCACGCTCGACGGTCATTCATATCAAAACGCAAAAAGGGAAGGGATGTGCGGCGGCAGAAAACCGCCCGACCGAATACCATAACGTTGCGGCATCCCACGGCGCGAGCGTGCGCTTTCCCACCGTGTTCGGTGAAACGCTGACCGAAATGGCAAAGGAGCATACGGATATCTGCGCCATCACCGCCGCAATGGCGGACGGCACGGGGCTCGTCCCCTTTTCTGCGGCATACCCCGACCGCTTCTTCGACGTCGGCATCGCGGAGGGACACGCCGTCACCTTCGCCGCAGGACTTGCCGCGGCGGGAATGCGCCCCTACGCCGCGATCTATTCCACCTTCTTACAGCGTGCCTACGATAGCCTTCTGCACGACGTGGCACTGCAAAATCTGCCCGTTTCGATCTTCATCGACCGCGCGGGTCTTGCCCCCTCGGACGGTGCAACGCACCACGGTATCTTCGACGTCGCCTTCCTTTCGCACATTCCGAATTTCACGATCCTCACCCCCGCCACCTACGGCAGTCTGCGCGCGATGATGAAGGATAGCCTCGCTATCCGCACACCGCTTGCCGTCCGTTATCCGAACGCGGCTGAATCCGACGCCGTCGTATCGACCTATTACCCGAATGGGGAGTATGAGAGCTACGGCGTACGCGCCGACTTTACCCTCGCCGACACACCGCACGCCGTGATCGTGACCTACGGCACGACCGCATCGCGCGTCCTCGCGGCGAAGGAGCATCTTACGGCGCTCCACTATTCGGTCGGCACGGTGCTGCTTGAGCGTCTGACCCCATACGCTGACGTTGCGGCACGCCTGTACGCGCTTCTGCCCCCCACCGTAGAAACGGTGATCTTTTTAGAGGAGGGAATCTACAACGGCGGCGCGGCAATGCTCCTTACTGACGCAATGCGTGCGATGGACGCAAAAAACGGCGGCGCACTCCGCTTCCGTACCCTCGCCATCCGCGACAGCTTCGTCTCACCCACCGCCCCATGCGATATTTACGAATACGCGGGCGTCTCCACCACCGATCTGATCAACGCCGTGATCGAGGAGCTTTCGTAATGGATATTCTTGCACAAATACTCGGTATTATCGGTTCGATCGTGGCGATCAGCTCCTTTCAAATGAAAAAGCAAAGGTGGATCGTCACCCTGCAGATGATCTCCTCCACCCTGTTCACCGTTCACTTTTTTCTGCTCGGCGCGCTTGCAGGTGCTTTCTTTAACGGCATCGGTATTCTGCGCGCCGTGATCTTTCAGAATCGCGGCAAGCACCGCTTCTTCGACTCGGTGCTGTGGATTCCGTTTTTTTCGCTTTTGTCGCTCGCCGTCTGTATCTATACGTGGAATGATGCGGGGCTTTGGACGCTTTTGCCCTTCATCGGTATGGTCTGTACCACCGTCGGCTTTTACATCACCGACGCCAAGCTGACGCGTGCGGTCTCCTTTCCCGCCTCTCCGGCATGGCTCATCTACAACGCCCTGCAGGGCTCGATTGGCGGTGTCCTGACCGAGAGCTTCGCTATGTGCTCGATCGTCATTGGCTTTCTGCGGCACGATCTGCGCCGCCATTCCAAAAAAGACTGATTTCAATCTACTCCCCACACTTTTTCTATCCCTTTTATTCTGCTTGTTTTCTAATCAATCCATCTTGAAAGAAGGAATTTTATGTCTATCAGAATCGGTATTTACGGCTATGGGAACCTCGGTCGCGGCATTGAAAACGCCATCCGCCAGAATCCCGATATGGAGCTCGTTGCGGTCTTTACCCGCCGCGATCCCGCAAGCGTGCGGATCCACACCGAAACCGCCGCGGTCGTCTCCTCGGAAAAGGTCCTCGACTACGTCGAGAAGCTCGACGTGATGCTCATCTGCGGCGGCTCCGCCACGGATCTGCCCGAGCAGACCCCCGCCCTTGCGCGGCACTTCTCGGTCGTCGACAGCTTCGACACGCACGCAAGGATCCCCGAGCATTTTAAAAACGTTGACGCCGCCGCGAAGGCTGGCGGCAACGTCGCTATGATCTCGGTCGGCTGGGACCCCGGTATGTTCTCGCTCAACCGCCTCTATGCGGGCGCAATTTTACCCGACGGTGCCGACTACACCTTCTGGGGCAAGGGCGTCAGCCAGGGACACTCCGACGCGATCCGCCGCATTGACGGCGTGCTGGACGCAAAGCAGTACACCATCCCCGTGCCCGCCGCACTCGACGCGGTGCGCCGCGGCGATGCCCCCACCCTCACCACGCGTGAGAAGCACACGCGCGAATGCTTCGTCGTCGCCAAGGATGGCGCCGATCTTTCGCGCATTGAAAAAGAGATCAGAGAAATGCCGAACTACTTCGCCGACTACGATACCACCGTGCATTTCATCACCAAAGAGGAATTACAGCGCGACCACAGCGGTATTCCTCACGGCGGCGTCGTCATCCGCAGTGGCAAAACGGGAAAGGATCACGAGCATAACCACGTGATCGAATATAGTCTGAAGCTCGACTCCAACCCCGAATTCACCGCCTCGGTCATCGTCGCCTTCGCACGCGCTACGGCGCGCCTGCAAAAGGAGGGCGTGACGGGCTGTAAAACCGTCTTTGATATTCCGCCCGCCTATCTTTCTCCCAAGTCCTACGACGAGCTGTTACACATTCTGTAATAAAAAACCTGCCGTAAGGCAGGTTTTTTCTATTTCTTTTTCTCTTTTTTTCTGCTTTTTAAGTAGATCGGCAGCGTGCCAAGACACATCAAAAGTGGAAAGATCGCAGCAAACAGAATGCCGCCGCGAAGCCCGATGCTCTCAGCTCCGCCCGAAAAGAGTGCTTCCATAAAGCCGAATCTACCGTCAAGATAGCCGTCGGTCAGAAGGCCGATCAGTGCAGGCCCCGACGAACATCCGAGGTCGCCCGCAAAGGCAAAGAGCGCAAACATCGCCGTGCCCGCCTTCGGGAAATGCACAGCGCCAAGGCTGTAAAGCCCCGGCCACATCAGCGCAACGAAGAAGCCCGAGAGGGAACATCCGACGAGTGACAGCCACGGAATCGGCGAAAAGACGGTCAGAACGTAGGACAGCACGCATCCAAGACCCGAGACCGAAAGGCACAGTGCAAGATTCAGTCGCTCGCCGAAGATGCCGAACAGCACGCGTCCGATGCCCATCAGCACCGCAAACAGACAAGGACCGAGTAAGTCCCCGACGGTCTTTGAGACGTGAAGCCCCGCCTCCGCAAAATAGGACGACCACTGCGAAACACCAAGCTCGGATGCTCCCGCGCAAAGCATCAGAAGCAAAAAGACCCAGAAGAGCTTACAGCCAAAGAGCGAGCGAAGCGGCGTTCCCTCGCCTGCGGCAGATAGCGTATTGATCGGTACGGCACAAAAGGCAAAGGCGTTCAAGAAGGGAAGCAGAGCGATAAAGATCGGCAGATACCGCCACGCCGTCACGTCAAACAGAACGAAATAGAGCGTCGCAAGCAGGACCACGCCGCATTGCCCCCAGCAGTAAAAGGAGTGGAGCAGTGCCATCGACGAGGATTTTGCCTCGTTTGGCATCGCCTCCATGATCGGGCTGATGATGACCTCGATCATACCGCCGCCGATCGCCATCGTGACGGTGGAGATCAGAATGGCAACGAAGGGATCGGGCAGAAGGAAGGGGAGCGTTCCAAGGCAGAAAAGCCCCGTCGCCGAGAAGAAATGCGCCGCCACCACGGCACGGCGGTAGCCGATTTTGTCAAGAAAAAAGGTGCTGAGAAAATCAACGCCGATCTGTACGCAGAAATTCACCGTGATCAGAAGCGCGATTCTATCGAGCGAGATCCCGAGCTGACGCTGGAAGGTCAGAAAGAGAAGCGGCGACAGATTATTCACGATCGCCTGCGTGATATAGCCGATATAGCAGGCGACGGTCGTATGTCGAAAATTGAATTTCATAGAAAAACCTCACGTTCAAACGATTCTATTGTAACAGAAAAACCGCTGTTTTTCTACTCTTTTTCCAACTGTTTACACTTTGTTCAAATTTGCAAAAAAACCTTGCAATATAGGGAGGTTTATGGTATAATTAATATTATTTTGTTATGATCAAAAGCATCGAACGACCCGATCGAAAGGGGGAAATTGTATGCATCAGCAAACCGTCTCGCTCGGCGTTGACGTTGGCTCCACCACGGCGAAGCTCGTGATCTACGAGGACGGCTGTCGCGTTTATGAAAAATACGAGCGGCATTTGTCGCAGGTACGGCAGAAATGTCTTGAGCTGCTCAGTGACGCCGCCCCTTATCTTGCGGGCAAGCGATTGAAAATTGCTTTTTCGGGCTCTGCGGGTCTCGGGCTTGCAGAGACTCTCTCCATCCCCTTCGTGCAGGAGGTCTACGCGACGGGTGAGACCGTCAAGCGGCTTGCCCCCGACACTGCCGCCGTCGTTGAGCTTGGCGGTGAGGATGCGAAGGTCATCTTCTTTGAGGGCGGCACCGACGAGCGTATGAACGGCACCTGCGCGGGCGGTACGGGCGCATTCATCGACCAGATGGCGACTCTGCTCGATCTGACGCCCGAGGAAATGGATAGCCTCAGCCTGAAGCACGAGCGTCTTTATCCGATCGCGTCGCGTTGCGGCGTGTTTGCCAAGACCGATATTCAGCCGCTCCTCAATCAGGGCGCGCGGAAGGAGGATCTTGCCGCCTCCATCTATCAGGCGGTCGTCAACCAGACCATCGCGGGACTTGCGCAGGGACGTAAGATCGCAGGGAAGGTAATGTTCCTCGGCGGTCCTCTTTATTACAATTACGGACTGCGTGAGCGCTTTGTCAAGACGCTGAAGCTGTCGCCCGAGGAGGCGATCTTCCCAGCCTACGGGCTTTACGCCGTCGCCATCGGTGCGGCAATGTATGCGGAAGCGCAGGGCGCGGAATTTATCTACGAGGAGCTGCTTGAGCAGCTCGACGCGGCACGCGCCGTCAAGCGGGAGGCATCGACCATCCCCCCGCTGTTTGAAAGCGAGGCGGATTACGAGGCATTCCTCGAACGCCACAACCGCGCCACCGTCAAAACGGCAGAGATCGCGGATTACAGCGGCAACGCCTATCTTGGCATCGACTGCGGAAGCACCACGACGAAGCTCGTTCTGATGAGCGACTCGCGTGAGATCCTCTATACCTACTACAACTCCAACCGCGGCAACCCCGTGCAGATCGTCAAGGAGCAGTTAGAGCAGATCTATTCGCTCTGCGGCGACCGCATCAAAATCTGCGGCAGTACCGTGACGGGCTACGGCGAGGATCTGATCCTTCACGCCTTTCGCCTGGATCACGGCGTCGTCGAAACGATGGCACACTTTACCGCCGCACGCTATTTTGACCCCAACGTCGATTTCATTCTCGACATCGGCGGACAGGATATCAAATGCTTTAAGATCGCCGACGGCGCGATCGACAGCATTATGCTCAACGAGGCATGCTCCTCGGGCTGTGGCTCGTTTATCGAGACCTTCGCACGCTCGATGGGCTACGATACCCCGACCTTCGCAAGGCTTGCACTCTTGGCAAAGGCACCCGTCAGCCTCGGCACGCGCTGTACCGTCTTTATGAACTCCTCGGTCAAGCAGGCACAAAAGGACGGCGCACCCGTATCCGACATTTCCGCGGGGCTTTCCATGAGCGTTGTGAAAAACGCCATCTACAAGGTCATTCGCGCCACCTCGCCCGAGGCACTCGGCAAAAACGTCGTCGTGCAGGGCGGCACCTTCTTGAACGACGCCGTACTGCGTAGCTTTGAGCGCGAGCTTGGCCGCAACGTGACCCGTCCGACCATCGCGGGGCTGATGGGCGCGTACGGTGCGGCACTCTACGCACAGAGTCAGAGCAAGGGTGTCTCCACGATCCTCACGCCCGAGGAGCTTTCGACGTTTACTCACACCGCACAGGCGGTGACCTGTAACAAATGCACCAATCACTGCCAGCTGACCGTCAACTCCTTCGGCGGCGGCAAAAAATACGTATCGGGCAACAAGTGTGAGCGCGGCGCGGGTATCCCCGCGGACGCGATCAAGGCGCTGCCCAACCTGCATCAGTACAAGCGGGATCTGCTCGCCGCCCTGCCGCAAAAGAGCGGCACGCGCGGAAGGATCGGACTGCCGCTCGCCCTCGGGATGTACGAGCTGTTGCCGCTTTGGCACGCTCTGTTCACCAAGCTCGGCTTTGAGGTCGTGACCTCGGGCTTTTCGAGCCGTGAGCTTTATGCAAAGGGACAGTACAGCATCCCCTCGGATACCGCCTGCTACCCTGCGAAGCTGATGCACGGACATATCGAGACCCTGATCGATCGGGGCGTCGACTACATCTTCTATCCCTCGCTGACCTACAACGTGATCGAAGGGGAGATGGACAACCACTACAACTGTCCTGTCGTCGCCTATTACTCCGAGCTGCTCAAATCCAATATGGATTCACTCGATCCCGACCGATTCCTCTACCCTTACCTCAATATCAACGACCCCCGCATCCTTGCCCGCGGACTCCGTAGGGCACTCTCCCAAAAGGGGATCGCGGTCTCCGTCGGCGAAATGCGCTCCGCCGTCACCGCGGGCTTCGCCGCATATCACGCGCATATGGAAAGCATCCGCCGTGAGGGCGAGCGTGCCGTCGCCGAGGCGCGCGCACAGGGCAAGCGCGTGATGATCCTTGCGGGCCGTCCCTACCATATCGATCCCGAGATCGGGCACGGCATCGACAAGCTTGCATCATCCCTCGGCTTCGTCGTCGTCAGTGAGGACAGCGTCGCCCACCTCGGCCATGCAGGGAAGGTCGGCGTGCTGAATCAATGGACCTACCACGCGCGGCTTTACAACGCCGCCGCCTTTGCCGCGGAGAATCCCGACGTCGAGCTTGTACAGCTCGTCTCCTTCGGTTGCGGCATCGACGCCATCACGACCGACGCCGTACACGGCATCCTGCAGCGTACGGGTAAGCTCTACACGCAGATCAAGATCGACGAGATCACGAACCTCGGTGCCGTTAAAATTCGTCTGCGCAGTCTGCTCGGCGCACTCGCGGAAAGGGAGGCAAAGCATGAATAAGGAAAAGCCGTCCTACCCGATCTTCACGGAGGATATGAAAAAGGACTACACCATTTTAGTCCCCACGATGATCCCCCTGCAGATCGGACTTCTGACCGCCGTGATGCGTCGCTACGGCTACAACGCCAAAATGCTCGAAAACTCGGGTAGCGGCGTGATCGAGCGCGGACTCAAATACGTCCATAACGATATCTGCTATCCCGCCCAGCTCGTCATCGGACAGCTGATGGAGGCGGTCGAGAGCGGCGAGTACGATACCGACAAGCTCGCCCTTCTCATTACGCAAACGGGCGGCGGATGCCGTGCATCCAACTACATCCATCTTCTGCGCCGTGCGCTCGCTACTGCGGGCTACGGTCATATCCCCGTCATTTCGCTGAACTTTTCCTCGATCGAAAAGGGCGCGGCGTTCAAAATGACCCCCTCGATCCTTTACCAGATGATGCAGGCGGTGCTTTACGGCGACCTTCTGATGTCGCTCAAAAATCAGACCCGCCCCTATGCAAAGGACGCAAATCAGCTTGACGCCGTGATCGGAAAATGGATGGGGAAGCTTGAATCAGAGCTTCTCCGCGGCAAGATCTCGCGCCGTCTCGTGCGCCAGAACTACCGCGACATTCTGCGCGATTTCTCCGCGATCCCCCGCACGGGTGAAAAACGCCGTCTCCGCGTCGGCGTCGTTGGTGAGATCTTCGTCAAATTCTCGCCGCTTGGAAATAACAACCTTGAGGACTTCCTCGTCAAGGAGGGTGCCGAGGTCGTATTGCCGGGCTTCTTCGATTTTTGCTTCTACTGCGTCTACAACAGCCTCGTTGACCGTAAGCTCTACGGCACGAACGCGCTCGTCGCCGCCGTCTATCGGATCGTCTACCGCCTGATGCTCTCGCGTCAGAAGGAGATCATCCGTATGATGAAAAAGGAGAGCGACTATATGCCGCCGACCCCCTTCGACCATACCGCCACGCTCTCACAGGGCTTCCTTGACAACGGTATGAAGATGGGCGAGGGGTGGCTGCTCACCGCCGAGATGGTCGAGCTGATCGAGTCGGGCGTTGAAAGCATCGTCTGCGCACAGCCCTTCGGCTGTCTGCCGAACCACATTGCGGGTAAGGGTATGATGAAGCCGATGAAGGAAAAATACAAAAACGTCAACATCGTCGCCATCGACTACGATTCGGGCGCGTCGAAGATCAATCAAGAGAACCGCATCAAGCTGATGCTCGCAAACGCACGCGACGTCGCGGCGCAAAAAGAAAAAGGGTTAACGATCCCCGAGAAGGAAAAGACGCCTGTCTAAACAAAAAAAGCACCTTTCGGTGCTTTTTTTGTTTAGAAAATAGATTTGTAAATATGAATGATATCCTCTTTTTGGGGAATGCGGGGGTTGGTCGCAGTGCAGGCGTCGGCAAGTGCCGCGTCCGCCATCGCGTCAATACGGCTTTCGTATTCCTCACGCGTGATGTGGACCGCCTCGGATACCGAGAGCGGCACGTTCATCTCCTTGGCAAGGAACTGCAAATAGGAGATCAGCCCGCGCACCGTCGTCGTTTCATTCAGGTTGTTGAGCCCCAGAATGCGCGCCATATTGCAGTAGCGGCGCACGCAGGGCGGATAGTCGGTCTTACTGCGTGAGAACAGCGAGATCCCGCTGTTATACTCAATGATGTACGGCAGAAGGATCGAGTTGGCACGCCCGTGCGGAATATGGAAGTTTGCGCCCAGCTGGTGCGCCATTCCGTGATTCAGACCGAGCGACGCGGAATTGAAGGCAAGCCCCGCAAGGCAGGCGGCAATATGCATCTTGCGCCGTGCGTGCGAGTCGGTGTTGTCGTTGTAGGAGCGGATCAGGAACTGTCCGCAGATCTCGACCGCCTTCTCGGCAAACGCGCCCGAGAACTCGTTGTTCTGCGTGCTGACGTATGCCTCGATCGCGTGCGTCAGTACGTCCATGCCCGTATCTGCGGTGATGGTCGCGGGCACGCTCTTGACCAGCTCCTCGTCAAGGATCGCCTCGTCGGGGATCATGTCCTGGGATGCCAGCGGATACTTGCGATTCTCCGTCGGGTCGGTGATGACTGAAAACGCCGTGACCTCGCTTCCCGTACCGCTTGTGGTCGGGATCGCGATCAGCTGCGGGCGATAGCTTTCCTCCAGCTGCGTTGCAAACTTGCGGATCGCCTTCGCCGTATCAATGGCAGAGCCGCCGCCAACGGCGATCATACAGGGTGCCTTCACGGCAAGCGCCGCCTTAACGCCCCCGATCACGTTGTCGATCGGCGGATCGGGCACGATGTCGGAGTAAAGCGTATAGGAGGTCCCCCCCGCAGACAGCGGTGCCGTTACGAGATTCAGAAGTCCGCTCGTCACGGTGAAGGGGTCGGCGATCAGAAAGACCTGACGGTAAGGAATATCCTTCAATCGGTCAAGAGCTCCCTGCCCAAAAAATATTTCGGTGTGGATCTGAAAGTTTTTCAAGGTAGACCTCTTATTTTTTCATAATTTCGTCGATCGCGTTCTGACACGCGGCACGGAAGCCCGATTTCTCAAGCGCCGTCACACCGCGAATGGTCGATCCTGCGGGCGAGCAGACCGCATCCTTCAAAACGGCGGGATGCGTCCCCGTGACCGCCTGCAGCTTCGCACTGCCCAGCAGCATCTGCGAGATCAGTGCATAGGAAAGCTCACGCGGCATTCCGTATTTCACGGCGGCGTCGCCAAACGCCTCGATAAAGAGATCGGCAAACGCAGGACCGCAGCCCGTGATCGCACCGCCGATCCCCATCAGATGGGAGGGAAGCACCGTCACCATGCCGATCGTAGAGAAAAGCGCACGGATTTCCTCACTCTCGTCCTTGGAGAGTGAATTCGTTTCCTCAAACAGAAATACGCCCTCGGACACGAGTGCGGGGGTGTTCGGCATCACGAATTGGATGCGTATGTCATCGGGAAGGAGCGCACTGTAACGCGCATGATCCCAGCCGAGTGCGATCGAAAGAAGAGCCTTGCCGCGCAGAGCGTCCTTGATCTCTGCAAGCACACCCTCCACGTGCTGGGGCTTGCACGCCATCAGCACGGTATCCGCGGCATTCACGGCGTCAAGGAGCGAGGAGCAAGCGGTAAACCCAAAGGCATCTGCCGCGCCCTTCAGCTTTTCGGTACACGGATCGTAGGCGTAGATATCCAAAGCGGCGATCTTATCGCTCTTCAAAAAGCCCTGAAGCAGAGCGCTCGCCATATTGCCCATTCCGATAAAGGCTAGCTTTTTCATAATTTTCTCCCGAAAACGTTTCTGTTAATATACCAAGTATAGCATATCCCGAGGCGTTTTGCAACTCTTCGGGATAAATTTTTGAAGGAAAAATCAGATATTTGCAAGAATGATCTCCGCGATCTCCTCACGCGGCCGATCGAGGACGATCGAAAGCTCGCTCGTCAGATATTTTTGCGCGCGATCGGAAAACTCGCGGTCAAGATCTGGCAGATTCTTGCGCTGTGCCAGAAGCGCGATCCCGCGGCGACGTACCGAGCGCATAATACCAAGCCAGCGCATAGGCTCCGTGCTGAGCAGCGCCTGCTTGTAAATATCCTTCCGTTGCTTTTCCACGGGGATCTCAAGAAACGGGGACGAGGCAACGCTATTTAAAAGTGCCTCACCCTGCTCCCTTGAAAGCAGATGGCGCATCGGTATTCTGTCGTTTTCAACGGGGGTATAGATCACCCCGCCCGCAGTCCCATCCGCAGGGCATAGCTTATAGTAGGTACGCGCGTCGGTCTTGTCAAAGGGCGACGGACAAATATCCGCCACAACGCATACGCCACTCGTTCCGTAAATGATCAGGTCGTCGATGTGAAACATAAATCTCTCTCCTTATTCTCCCGGTCGTCATACAGACAAGTGCGCTTGCGCTGGATTTTGCCTGCACGGCTTAAACGACAGGATAAGGAAGTACGCCGCGGGTTTACGGCTCTCGGGCATACTTATCCAACAATATTATACCACATTTTGGATCAAAAAATCAAATGGTCAAACTGCACAAATAAACACGTTCAATTTGTGCAAACAAGACAAAAGGACTGCCTCGGTCTGAGACAGTCCTTCGATTATAAAATAATTTCGGAGGGAGAGCTGAGCAAGATCGGCGTATCCTCACCCCGCGGCAGGACGATCAGCTGTGCGTTTTCGTTGATCCCCATCACCGTGACGGGAACGCTCTTGCGCCCGCGCCTGATATGTGCGGTGCAACCGAAGATCATAGAGCGGTCGCGGTAATCCTCAAGATGCGAGTGACGGCCGTTCAGCTCCTCGTAAAGGTCGAAAAACTCGTGCAAAAAGCTCTCGCTGATCGACTCCTCAAGCGAGAAGGGCTTTCCGCCGAAGACCTCCTCCAGCGCGTCGGACAGACGCGTCTTGAAGATCGAGGAGGGAAGCGCGATATGTACCGTCAGGATCAGATACTCTAAAAATCCGTTGCCGCGCACAGAGCCCTCTGCCTTCGCCGCACCGATGCATCGGTGACGGCAGATCACGTCGCTGATCCAGCGGATCTCGGCACGCTCGTCCGAATGACGCTCGATCGCGCGTGTGATCGCAAGTGCCGCCATTGAGGTGACAAGACCGCACCGCCCCGCGTGCAGAACGGGACGCAAAAGCACGCTGATCGAAACGCCGCCGCTTTTGTTCATTCTGACGTGTGAGAGGGTCCGTCTTTTGCGACGGTCCGTGTGCGACACCGTAGCATAACGCTCGGGAACGCCCTCCCGCGCAAGCTCGCGGATCGCAATCTCCGTACAAACGTTCGGCTTCAGCGTCTCTATCGTAATGACGTGTCCGCGATGGCTTTTGATCGTTTTCACGTTCTCGCGGATCTGTTGCTCGTTCATAATACCTCCGAGGGGAATTAGTATGCCTTCCCCCAGTATACGAGTGCTTTGGCAGGCTTGCCGCAGCAGACGCATTTGTCGCCGACGGGCTCTGCGTCAAAGGGCATACAGCGGGAGGTCACGTCCGCCTTCTCCTTGAGTGCCAGCTCGCAGTCAAGCTCGCCGCACCACATCGCGCGGATGTATCCGCTCTTCTCGGCGGCAATGCCGATCAGCTCGTCAAGGGTCGTTGCGGTATAGGTGCGCTCCTCACGGTTCTTCGACGCCTTCTCGTAAAGGGCAAGGGTCAGTGCCTCCATCTGCTCGGTGACGGTCTTTTCCACGTCGTCAAGCGAGACGAAAAGCTTTTCACGGTTATCACGGCGTACGATCACGCAGGAGTTGTTCGCAAGATCGCGCGGACCGATCTCCACGCGTAGCGGAACACCCTTCATCTCGTACTCCGCAAACTTCCATCCGGGGCTGTTGTCACTGTCGTCCACCTTCACGCGGGCAACCTTGGAAAGGCGGTCACGCAGCGCGTACGCGGCGTCAAGCACGCCCTCCTTGTGCTGCTGCACGGGAACGATCACGACCTGGATCGGTGCGACCGCAGGCGGCAGAACGAGACCGCTGTCATCGCCGTGCGTCATAATGATACCGCCGATGATGCGGGTCGATACGCCCCAGGAGGTCTGGTGGCAATACTTCAGCGTGTTGTCGCGGTCAAGATACTGAATGTCAAACGCGCGTGCAAAGCCGTCGCCGAAGTTGTGCGACGTACCGCCCTGAAGTGCCTTACCGTCGTGCATCAGAGCCTCAACGGTGTAGGTCGCCTTCGCGCCCGCGAACTTTTCCTTGTCGGTCTTGCGGCCGCGCAGCACGGGCATACCGAGATCCTTCTCAAAGAAGTCGGCGTACACGTTCAGCATCTGCAGGGTCTCTGCCTCTGCCTCCTCTGCCGTCGCGTGCATCGTGTGACCCTCCTGCCAGAGGAATTCACGGCTGCGCAGGAAGGGGCGCGTCGTTTTCTCCCAACGGACGACGCTGCACCACTGGTTATACAGCTTCGGCAGGTCGCGGTAGGAACGGATGATATTTGCGTAATGCTCGCAAAAGAGCGTCTCGGAGGTCGGACGGACGCAAAGGCGCTCGGTCAGTCGCTCGGAGCCGCCGTGCGTGACCCAAGCCACCTCGGGCGCAAAGCCCTCAACGTGATCCTTCTCCTTGTTGAGAAGCGACTCGGGGATGAACATCGGCATATAGACGTTCTCGTGCCCCGTCGCCTTAAAGCGTGCGTCAAGCAAGCGCTGGATGTTCTCCCAGATCGCATAACCGTAGGGGCGGATGATCATACACCCCTTCACGCTCGAATAATCGATCAGATCGGCCTTCTTTACAATGTCGGTGTACCACTTCGCAAAATCCTCGTCCATCGAGGTAATTTGCTCGACCAATTTCTTTTCTGCCATTTTTCTCTCCTGAAATCACAAAAATAATATTCCTAAATATTATATATCACAACCGAAAAAATGTCAAGCGTTTCTTTTTTTGATTCTCTTTTTGTAAAATGAAAGATTTTTGAAGAAAATTTGCAAAAGCCCTTGCAAAATGCTGCAAAAAAGGGTATAATAACGGGGTAACGAAAAAACGGGATGCAATATTCAGACCTTAAATATTCAAAAATCCCCCGAAGGAGACGAAAATGCAATACACCGCGATGGACAAGGCAGAGCTGCAAAGACAGAAGAATGCCGTCACGGAACAGTATAACGCCTATAAGGCAGAGGGACTCGCGCTCGATCTTTCGCGCGGAAAGCCCTCGGCAGAGCAGCTTGCGCTTTCGATGCCGATGCTGAATCTGCCGATGGAGAAGGAGGACTGCATTGCAGAAAACGGCTTTGACTGCCGTAACTACGGCATGCCCGACGGCGTGCCCGAGATGCGTCGCGTATTCTCCGAGATCACGGGTCTGCCCGCCGAAAATATCCTCATCGGTGGCAACTCCAGTCTCAATTTAATGTATAATACCATCGTCTACTCCCTGCTTTACGGCACGGTCGATTCGCCCCGTCCGTGGATCAGAGAGGAGAAGGTGCGCTTCCTTTGCCCCGTTCCCGGATACGACCGCCACTTCGGCATCTGTGAATCGCTCGGGATCGAGATGATCACCGTCCCGATGAACGCGGACGGACCCGATATGGACGCGGTTGAGGCACTCGTTGCCGCCGACCCCTCGATCAAGGGTATGTGGAACGTACCGAAATACTCAAACCCCACGGGCATCACCTACTCCGACGCCGTGGTCGACCGCCTCGCAAAAATGAAGACTGCCGCCCCCGACTTCCGCCTTTTCTGGGACAACGCCTATATCGTCCACGATCTCGGCGAAGCGGGCGACTCGCTTCTTGACATCTTCGCAACGAGCAAGAAATACGGAACCGAGGATCGCGTTTACTACTTCACCTCGACCTCGAAGGTCACCTTCCCGGGTGCGGGCGTTGCCATCTTTGCCGCCTCGGAAAAGAATCTCGCGCAGATCCGTAAGATCATCAACGTGCAGACCATCGGTCACGATAAGCTCAATCAGCTCCGCCACGTCAAATTCCTCTCGGATAAGGAAGCCGTGCACGCGCAAATGATGCGCCACGCAGAGATCCTGCGCCGCAAGTTCTCGATCGTCCTTGACACGCTTGCATCCGACCTCGGCGGCCTCGGCATCGCGGAATGGACGCGTCCCGTCGGTGGCTACTTCGTCAGCTTCGACGCGCTCGACGGCTGTGCGACCCGCATCTACGAGCTTTGTAAAAACGCAGGCGTCACCCTGACCTCGGTCGGCGCGACCTTCCCCTACGGCAAGGATCCCTGCGACAAGAACCTGCGCCTCGCCCCCACCTTCCCCTCCGACGCAGACCTCTTTAAGGCGATGAAGGTCTTTACCACCGCCGTGAAGCTTGCCTCACTTGAAAAGCTCTTGTAAAACAAAAAACGCTCGGCACACGCCGAGCGTTTTTTTACTTCGTCAGATCGAAACCGACAGAGCCTGCTTCTTTTCAGCCGACTCAAACGCACCCTCCATCACCTGCATCACGCGGCGGATCTCGCCGTGCTTGATCAGCATCTCTGCCTTGCCGTCGATCGCGGCGGTGAAGTTGCGGTAGAAGTCGTGTACGTCGGAGACGGGACGCGTCCACTCGAAGGTGTCGACCGTTACCTCGTCACGCGGTGCCATCGTCTTGGTGAT
>JAZSGY010000066.1:0-13673 GCA_045532985.1 Eubacteriales bacterium
ATAGCGTGATACTCCGCTAAGAGTATCACGCTATCGCTTCGGCTTTCATAATTTTTCCCACACAAAAGTTTTTCGGGCGCCTTTTTTCAAAAAGGCGCAAATCCGTCGTCGCAACCCGTCGGCGCAACCCGTCGCCGCAAACTTTCCTCAGAAGCGGGTGCGGTTATCCTTACCGACGAAGGGAAGCGGCTCGAACTCACCGAACAGGCGGCTGGTGATGCGGTCGTCGTAGATCTCGCGCAGGGCTTGCGCGGTGAGATTGGTGCTGATGACGGTGGCGCGGCGGTGATTGATGCGCGTATTGAGCAGATTATAGAGCACCGAGACCGAGAACTGATTGACAAGCTCGGTACCGAGATCGTCGATGATGAGAAGCTCGCAATCGAAATACTTATCCGAGAGCGACTCCGTCTCATTTCTGCCGCTTTTGAAGCGATCGTACTCGAAATCCGAGAGAATATTCGGCGCGCTCTCGTAAAGCACGTCGAAGCCGCGCTCGATCACGCGGCGCGCGATGGCGGTAGACAGATGCGTTTTTCCGAGCCCCGTCGTACCGACGAGCAGAAGGTTGCCCGTTCCGTTCGGGAAATTCTCGGCAAAATCACGCGCCCTGCCGTAGGTGGCACGCATTCTTTCGTAATCGGCGGTATTTTCCCGATAGTAATCAAGCGAGAAATTCTCGAAGGACTGCCGCTCGATCAGACTGCCGAGCCCCGAGGTGCGGAAGCCCTCCAGCACGAGCGCGCGGCGCATACAGTCGCAAAGGCGGGTCTCGATCACGCCCGTATCCTTGCAGAGCTTGCATTCGTAGGCGGGCTCGGTATAATCCGCGGGCAGTCCCAGCTTCTTGAGAAGCTCGGCACGCATTGCCTGCAGCTCAAGGTTTTCCGCCTCTGCCGCGGCAAGACGCTCGCTGACGTTCTCGCCGCCCTCGCAGGCGATGCGGAAAAGGCTCAGCCCCGTACGGGAAAGCGCACGGTCGATCTCTGCCGCCTCAGGGCACTTCAGATGCAGCTGCTCGGTATGTGCGGCGGCAAGGTCAAGCGCACGCTTGCGCTTTGCGTCAAACGCCTCCCGCACGCGGCGGTAGTTTTCACTGTTAAAGCTCATCCCTTTTGCTCCTCTTCCTTTTTCTTGAACTTTTCATAGCTGCGCTGTACGGCGCGGTTGAAAAAGTCGTCGGTGTCAAAGTTACCCATCCGCGGCGCATCGTTTTGCTTCGCCGCCGCGGGCTTTTTGTATTTCTGCGCCTTGCTTTCACGCTCACGCTCCAGGTGCGCCTCTGCCTCGGAAAGCGAGCGGACACCCGCGGCGTGCCAATCGGCAAGGATCTTATGCGCGTAATGGATCGACGCCTTCCCCGAATTGTTAACGGTGATATCGTAGGCAAGCCCGATGACGTCCTCATCAAACCCGAAGTCGGCGACCCACGCGGTCACGTGCTCGCTCTCCTTCGCGGTCAGCGTGCGCTCACCAAGCCCGAACAGGCGGCGGATCTTCCCCTCCGCCGAGTGAAAGAGATTCTGTCTTTGTATGTAAGCATCGAGTGCCGACACGGTATGGATGCCGTTATCGGTGAGCGTCTTTGCGACCCGCTCGGCATAGCGGTAGGACTTTTTCCCCATCGCGTAGCAGTAGGAAAAGAGCGTCAGAATGAAATCCGCCTCCAGCCCGCAGGCGTCGAGCAGATAAAGCACCGTCTCGATCTCGACCTTGTTTGGCATCTGTCCGTAAATGCGCGCGCATTCGGATAAAAGGGCGCGCAGATTGCCGTCCTCAATCCGCTGTGCAAGATACTCCGAGCTGCGATAGGGATCGACGGGCTCGGGTGCCTTCGGCTTCGGCAGATCGGTATCACGCTGCGTCGCCGCAGATCTTTCGCTCAGAAGAACGCCCGCGCCGCGCCAATAGGCGATCGCCGATGCCGCCTCGTCAGTCGAAAGACCCGCCGCCGCAGAAAGCTCCGCCGCCGTGCGGGGAGTATCCGACAGAAGCGCGGCGCAAAGCAAGCGCAGCTCGGGTGCCTCTGCCTCCGCGAATGCGGGAAGCCCGGCGAGCGAGACCTCTTTTTTAAACTTAAAGCTTGCGTTTTTCATTGCTTTTCGAGGAAAGTGCGTAGCACAGCGCGAGCAGGGAATCGCCCATATGCATATTTTCAATGATAACGTCGGGATCGTCGCTCTTAAGTGCCATATTCGAGAAATTCCAGATGCCGTGCACACCTGCCGCGGCAAGTCGGTGCGCGACCTCCTCCGCGGCATCCTTCGGCGTCGTCAGAACGCCGATCTCCACGCGGTTGCTTTTACAAAATTCCTCAAGGGTGTCGATATGGTACACGGGCACGCCCGAGAAGGACTGTCCGACCAGCTCCTCTGCCACGTCAAACATCGCAAGACGCGTCACGCCGCGACGCTCGAACATATGGCTCGAAACGAGCGCGCGTCCGAGATTGCCCGCGCCCACGATGATCGCCTGATAGCCCTCGTTCACGCCGAGCAGCTCGCTGATCTGCGTGTAAAGATACTCAACGTTGTAGCCGTAGCCCTGCTGACCGAAGGAGCCGAAGCAGTTCAGATCCTGACGGATCTGCGATGCGGTCACGCCCATCATAGAGGCAAGCGCCAGCGAGCTGATGCGGCTCGTCCCCTGTGCCAGAAGCTCACCGAGATAGCGGTGATAATGCGGCAAGCGGCGAATGACGGCGGCAGGCACGGAAAGCTCCGCCGCGGACTTTTCACTTGTCGAAATTTGTTGGTTTTTCAGGTCTTTTTTCAAAACAGTAATCCCCTTATATATCGCGATAAATCAGACTTTTCCACAGTTATGAACACTGTTCCACACGGTTTTCCACCGTTTCAACACGAGTTTTCCACATCTTTTTCCGTCCTGTGGAAAAGGATGTGGATTAAAAATCAGCGGCAGACGCATTGAGACTGCTGTCGCCGAACGCGCCCTTCAGGGCGGCAAAATAACCCGCGGCGGCGATCATTGCGGCGTTGTCACCGCAAAGCGACGGCGGGGGCACGAAGAAGCCGCGACGGAGCTTTTCGGTCAGAACCGAAAGACGGTGGCGCAGGTGTGAGTTGGCGGCAACGCCGCCGCACAGCACAAGATCGCAGTCGGGATACGCAGCCAGTACGGAAGACAGCTGCGTTGCGACCGCCTCGACCGCCTCAAAGGTATAGCGCGCGGCAAACGCGGCGCGCGGCAGAGGGGTATCGCTCTGCTCAAAGCGGTGGAGAAGATTGATCGCCGCGGTCTTGAGTCCCGAGAAGGAAAAATCGTAGGAGCCGTCCGAGAGGGCGGGCGAGGGCAGCTTCAGCTGTGGGTCGCGCCGCGCCGCGCTCTTGGCGTACGCCGCAAAATATTGCTCGGTGTCGCCGACCGTCTCGGTAAAGCCCTCGTGCGCGAGTGCGTCAAAGCCCGCCCCCGCAGGGTAGGGAATGCCGATCAGCCTGCCGATCTTGTCAAACGCCTCCCCCATCGCATCGTCACGCGTCGAGCCGATGAGCGTATGCTCGGTATAGCTTTTCACGTGATAGATCGAGGTATGTCCGCCCGAAACGACGAGCGCGACAAAGGGCGGCTTCGGTGGCGTATATCCGTCACGCGCAAGATACGCGGCGGCAATATGTCCCTTGATGTGGTCAACGGGTATGATCGGAAGACGTGCGTTTACCGCGAGCGATTTCGCAAAATTCACACCGCACAAAAGCGCCCCGATCAGCCCGGGATGGTCGGTCACGGCAACCCCGTCAAGCTCGGCGAGCGATACGCCCGCCGCGTCAAGCGCGGCGTAGGTAATGCGCGAGAGCGCCTCGACGTGTGCGCGGCTTGCGATCTCGGGCACGACGCCGCCGTAAAGACGGTGCACGTCGACCTGCGAGGCAACGATATTCGATAAGATCCGAACGTCCGTCCCGTCAGCCGAAACAACGGCGGCGGCGGTCTCATCGCAGGAGCTTTCGATGGCAAGAAGTCGCATACTCAATCCTCCCCGAGTGTCAGCTTCATCAGAATGGCATCCTCGTTCGGTGCCTTGTAGTAGTTGTGCCGCACGCCGTATTCGGTAAAGCCGAAGGAACGGTAAAGCCCCTGCGCGGCAGAATTTGAGGCACGCACCTCGATGAAAAGCTCCCCGACGTTTTCCGCGCGTGCGGCTTTTAAAAATGCAGAGAGCAGAGCGCGCGCAAGGCCGCGGCGGCGATATGCGGGCAAAACGGCAACGCGGTAGACCTCCCCCTCAGGGGCAAGGAGTGACCCCGTCAGCGACCCCACGGGTACGCCGTCGGCAGTCAGCAAAAGTGCGACCGAGCACGTGCCGTCAAGATGACCCTTCATCGCGGCAAGACTCCACGCGTCGGAAAAGACCGCCGCCTCGATCTCTGCGAGGATCTCGGCGTCCTTTTGCGTTGCAATGTAAACTTCAGTTTGCATTTTCGCCCTCCAACGCCGACAGAATATCGGCAAGAGCAGCAGAATAGGTGGCAAGATCGCCGCCGTAGGGGTCGGCAATGTCGCCAAGCGTGCGGATGCGCGCGGCATACTGCGGCGCGGCGGTAAGCAGTGCCATCGCGTGTGAGGGGCTGATCGCCACGATCTCGTCCATCTCACCAAGCATCGTCAGCGTCACTGGCGTCGCCACGTGCGCCTTGTAATCGTTGTCGGGTGTCGACGGGATCCCCGCCGCCTCAAGCGCGAGAATTGCGTTTTGCGAGATCGGATCGCCCGCAAGCGCGGCAAGCCCCGCGCTGTACGCGCGACGGTGGCTTCCGCGGTTTTTATGATTGTAAGCCGCCGCCGCCATCGGCGAGCGGCAGGTATTGCCCGTACAAACGAACAGCACGCGATGGAGCTTTTCTCCCTCCTCGGTTTTCTGCAGTACGGGTGCGATATCGGTCAGGCTTGCCATCAGAGCTCCTTCACGAACTCCTTGAGGTACGCGCGGAACTCCTCGCCTACCTCGGGGTGGTCGATCCCCTTCACGACGTTCGCCATCAAAAATCCGAGCTTTGAGCCGAGATCGTAGCGCGTGCCCTCAAACTCCAGCGCGGTCACGCCGCTCTGACGGGCAACCATTGCCATCGCGTCGGTCAGCTGGATCTCACCGCCCGCACCGGGGGCGAGATTGTCGATCAGATCGAAGATCGAGGGCTCGAGCAGTACGCGGCCGAGGATCGAAAGGTTAGAAAACTCTTGTCCTTTCGCGGGCTTCTCGATCATATCGTCGCAGAAATATGCGTTGTTTTCAATATGCTCGACCTTGAGGGAGCAATATTTGCGGACCTGCTCCATCGGTACGGGCTTGACACCGACCACGGGGCGACCGTATTTTTCATAGGTGTCGATCAGCTGGCGGCAAACGGGGACCTTCGAGAAAATGATGTCGTCACCGTACAAAACGACGAACGGCTCGTCCCCGACGAAGCTCCGCGCACGGCCAATGGCGTGCCCGAGCCCCTTTGCCTCCTTCTGACGCAGGAAGTATACGTTTGCCTGATCGCAGATGCCGTGCAGCTGCGATACGATCGCATCCTTGCCGCCCGCCGTGAGGCGTGCGTCGTATTCGGGCGAGTAGTCGAAAAAGTCCTCGATCGCGCCCTTCTCACGGTTGGTAATGATGAGGATCTCCTCGATCCCGCTGTCGACTGCCTCCTTCACGAGATGCGAGATGGCGGGCATATCTACGATCGGGAGCATCTCCTTCGGCACGGCTCTCGAAATGGGGAGCATGCGGGTACCAAGTCCCGCGGCGGGAATGATCGCGCGGCGAATCTTCTGATTTTTCATTGTTTTTCCTCTTCTTTCGTTTTTTTCGTATGATTTCGGCGAAAAAAGCATCGCCGACCCAAGATGCGTATTCTTATCCATTCTATCTCTATTATATTATTATAATATATCTTTCCGCAATAGTCAAGAAAATCTTTTTTGCGTAAAAAAGAAAAGGCGGTCTCAATTTGCGTTTGAGACCGCACCTTTTTATCCAATAGTAATGTTACCGTCGTTATCCGCATTCGGCTGTACGTAGTGAAGGGTAACCCCCTCGTTCGTGCCCGAAAGCGTCACGCGGCTGTTTTCCGTAGTCCAGGAGTAGTAACGGCGCACCGCAGAGGCACTGCCGATCGAGATCGACTTTCCGTAATGCCCCGACAGGATCTTCTCGATCGCGGCGGCGGCGTCCTGATTGCTCTCGCCGCTGTTCGGGGTCACGTAGACCGTCACCTCGGTCAGCTTTCCGTCAACGAAGGTGTAAAAAATATTACACTTGCGATTTCCGACGAGTGAGCAGTCGGTCACCTCGGGCGCACAGATCACGCCCTCGGTATCGGTCTCGCCATAGCCGCGCGCGGGGTTGGAGCAGACCTGCTCCTCGGAAAAGCCGAAAAGCGCCTCCTCAAAATATCCCTCGGAGGGATCGGTCTTGAACATATCGGCCTTTTCCTTCTTTTCATCCTTGCAGAAGGTCAGCGTCAGAAGCGAAAGGATCGCCAGAAGAAGGGCAAGAGCGCGCCGCGTCATTCCGCATCCTCCGTCTCGGTCACCGCAATGCAAAGCTCGGTGAGCGCCGCGGGATCCGCCTCGGACGGGCACTGCGTCATCAGCTCGGATGCGTTCTGCACCTTCGGGAACGCCATCACGTCGCGGATGTCGGTCAGACCCAGCGTCAGCGCGACCAATCGGTCAAGACCGAAGGCAAGTCCGCCGTGCGGCGGTACACCGTAGCGGAACGCGTCGAGCAGATAGCCGAACTTGTTCTGTGCCTCCTCGGGGGAAAGACCCAAAACCGAGAACATCTTCGACTGGATCTCGCTGTTGTGGATACGGATCGAGCCGCCGCCAAGCTCGGTGCCGTTCAAAACGATATCGTACGCCTTGGCACGCACGCGGGCGGGATCGCTGTCAAGATACTGCAGATCCTCGTCCATCGGGCTCGTGAAGGGATGGTGCTTGGCATAGAAGCGTCCATCCTCCTCATCGTATTCAAGGAGCGGGAACTCGGTCACCCACAGGAAGCGGAAATCCATCGGGTCAAGGAGTCCGAGCTTATCGGCACAGTGACAGCGCAGGGCGCCGAGCGAATCAAACACGACGGCGTCGCGGTCGGCAACGATCAGAAGCAGGTCGCCCGCCTCTGCCTCAAGGCGTGCCTTGATCGCCTCGTTCTCGGCATCCGAGAGGAATTTTGCGTAAGAGGAGGTGATATCCCCCGTCTCGGGCCACTTCAGGTAGGCAAGCCCCTTCGCCTTATAGGTCTTCGCGTACTCGGTCAGCGCGTCGATCTCCTTGCGGGAGAATTTCGCACCGCCCTTGATATTGATACCGCGCACGGAGCCGCCTGCGGCAACCGTGCCCGAGAAGACCTTGAACTCGGAATCCTTCACGATGTCGGAAAGATTCTTCAGCTCAAAGCCAAAGCGGATATCGGGCTTGTCCGAGCCAAAGCGATCCATCGCCTCGGCGTACGGCATACGGATAAAGTCCTCCTTGAAGTCGATGCCGTGGAATTCACGGAACAGAAACTTCAAAAAGCCCTCGTGCATTTTCATAACGTCGTCCGCGGTGACGAAGGACATCTCGGTGTCGATCTGCGTAAACTCGGGCTGGCGGTCGGCGCGCAGGTCCTCGTCACGGAAGCAACGCGCGATCTGGAAGTAGCGGTCAAAGCCCGAAACCATCAGCAGCTGCTTGTAAAGCTGGGGCGACTGGGGAAGCGCGTAGAACTTACCGGGATGCACGCGGCTCGGTACGAGATAGTCGCGCGCGCCCTCGGGTGTCGGCTTGCAAAGGCTCGGCGTCTCAATATCAACGAAGCCGTTTTCGGCGTAGTAGTCGCGCGCGAGCTTCGTAATGCGCGAGCGTGCGAGAATATTTCTTTGCATATCGGGACGGCGCAGGTCAAGATAGCGGTGCTTCAGACGCACCTCGGGACGGACGGGGCTGTTCTCCACGATCTCAAAGGGCGGGGTCGCGGCGGCGGAAAGCACCTTCAGCTCGTCCACATAGATCTCGATCTCGCCCGTCGGAATGTTTTTGTTGATCGCCGCCTCACCGCGGGAGCGGACGACGCCCTTCGCGCAAAGCACGAACTCACCGCGAATGGTAAACGCGGTGTCAAAGATCTCCTTTTCGGTCGTGTCGTCAAAGGCGAGCTGAACGACACCCGTGCGGTCGCGCAGATCAATGAAGATCAGCGAGCCGAGGTCGCGCTGACGCTGCACCCAGCCCATCACGGTGACGTGCTCTCCTATATTTTTAGCAGAAAGCTCTGCGCAGTAGCAGGTGCGCTTGTCCTTCTCGGAAAGTAACTGTGCCATAGTAAAAACTCCTTGTGAAAATAAAGGTCAATCCATATTATATACGCGTTTTTGAAAAAAGTCAATCGGTAAGTACACTTTTCAGCGCATCCAGCACCGAAGCGAGTGCGCTCTCCGCATCCTCTGCCAAAACGGTACAGCCCGCCGCACGGGCATGTCCGCCCCCGCCGAAGTGCGTAGCGATCGGCGTGATCGATACGTCGGTGCTGCGCAGGGAGACCCTGTGCTGTCCCTTCGCCTTCTCCTTGACGGTTACGGCTACCCTGACGCCCGCAAGCGAGCGGACCATATCGATCGCGGTATCGAATACCTCCTCGGGAAGCCCGAGCCGCTCACGCTCGGCAAGCGTTAAAACGAAGCAGCCGACCCGCCCCGCAAAGGCGGTCGACATATGCGACAGCACGTACGCCTCCGCCGCCAGCTGCTCCTTTGACTTGCTGTTGAACAAAAGATGGTTGATCTCGTCGGCGCGCACGCCGATCGACAAAAGCTCCGCTGCGCACAGATGCGTGTCGGGCGTCACGTTTGAAAAGCAGAAGCAGCCCGTATCCGAGCTGATCGCCGCGTAGATCGGCGACGCGATCTCCGTATCGATCGAGAGGGCACCGCGCAAAGCAAGCCGCTTCGCGATCGCAAGCACGACCTCGCCGCACGCCGCCGCGCTCGGCACGACGTAGTGGTCGGCAAAGGGGGTGCCGAATTCGTGGTGGTCGATCTGTAAATCGGGCGTGAACTGCTCGGCAAAGCTCCCGAGCTGCTGTGGGGACGCAACGTCCACCGCGATCACGGTATGCTCACCCTCGGTGACCTCGGTCGGAATACCCTCAAGCAGAAAGGCGTAGCGTGCGTGAAACTTCCGCTCAGCCAAAACGGCGGGCGACTTTCCCAGCCGCTTCAGTATGCGGTAAAGCGCCGCCGCAGAGCCGACGGTGTCTCCGTCGGGATTCCTGTGCGTCAAGATCAGCGGATCCTTCGCCGCGAGCAGGCGGTCGCAGAGTGCGTCAAGCGTCAGCACCGTCATCGTTTTTCTTCTCGCTTTCCTTGATCTCAGAGAGGAGCTTCGCAATATGCGCGCCGTGCTCGATCGAGCCGTCGGCATGGAACACAAGCTCGGGCGTGATCCGCAGATTCAGCGTCATCGCCAGATGACGGCGGAACAGCCCCGCCGCATGCGTCAGCGCGGTCTGCGCCTCCTTTTTGTCACCCATCGCAGAGAAATAGATCTTTGCGATCTTGAGGTCGGGTGCGACCTCCGCGCGCGTAATGCTCACGAAATTGCCCGCAATGCGCGGGTCGCGCACGTCACGCAGGGCGATCGCCAGCTCCTTTGCGACCGCGTCGTTGATTCTTCCACGTCTGTAATTTGCCATATCGTTCTCCTGTAGTTTTAGAATTCGGAGCAACGGGGTGTGACCCGCTCGGCACGGATCGCGTGTCCGAGAAACAGCTCCGCTGTGTTTTCAAAGGAACGTGGGTCGTCGCTCACGTAAAAACGGCACTCTCCACGCTCGACCCGCGGCGGAAGAGACAAAAGCTGCGTTGCGGCGGCGCGCCCGCTGTCGATCAGCGTCACGCCCCGAAAGATCTCGCCGATCGCATCGGCAAGCAGGGGGAAATGCGTGCATCCGAGGATCAGCACGTCAGCGCCAAAGCTCCGGAGAGGCGCCAGATGTCGGCAGATCGCCAGATGCAGCAGCGGATCGTCCTTGTCAAGCACGCCGTTTTCGACGAGCGGAACGAACAGCGGGCAGGCAAACCCGTGCGAGATTACGCGTCCCTCACGGCGGGTAAGTGCCGATGAAAACGCACCGCTTTCAACCGTCCGCTTCGTCGCCGCGATCGCAATGCGGTAGTTTTTCGTCGCTGAAAGCGCCGCCTCAACCGTCGGCTCGATGATCCCAAAGATCGGGATCGGTAGCTCGTCGCAGATCTGCGGCAACGCCGTCGAGCTTGCCGTGCCGCAGGCAACGAGGATCGCCTCGACCCCCGCCTCGCAAAGAAATCGGAGCGACGTGCGCGTGTGGCGCAGGATCGCGTCGGGTGAGCGGTTGCCGTACGGCACGTGCGCGGTGTCGCCGAAATAGAGGAAGTCGCGCGTCGGCAAAAGCTCCAGCGCTGCCCGCAGAGCGGAAAGTCCGCCAACCCCGCTGTCAAAAATGCCGATCAAGCGCGCGCCGCGGCGCACAGCCGCAGGATCAGCGCATCCATCGGGATGCCGATCGCCTCAAACAGGCGCGGATACATACTGCCGCCCGTGAACCCCGGCATCGTATTGATCTCATTGAAGAATACGCCGCGCTCGGAAACGAAGAAATCGACCCGTGCAAGATGCCGACAGCCAAGCAGAAGGAAGATCCTTTTCGCGTAGTCGGTCACAAGCTCCGCCGTCGCCTGCGGCAGTGCGGCGGGGATCGAAAGCGGCGGCGTGTGTGCGCCGTATTTGGTGTCGTAATCGTAAAATGCCGCCGTATGCCCGATCTCTCCCGGCGGCGGCAGGGTCAGCACCCCGCGCTCCTCAAGGATCGCGACCTCGATCTCCCGCGCGGGCTGATAGGGCTCCAGCAGAATGCGCGCGGCGCCCGCCTGCATCAAACGGAGACGAAGCTCCGCACGGTTACGCGCGATCCCCGCCCCGATCGAGCTGCCGCCGTCCGACGGCTTCACGAAGATCGGATAGGGAAGCGCCGCCTCGATCCGCTCACAAAGCGTGGGGTCGGAAAGCTCGTTTTTGTAAACCAAAGTTTGCAAAAGTGTCGGAATACCAATGGCGTTCGCCAACACCTTTGCCGTGTATTTGTCCATACCGACCGCCCCCGCAAAGGCGGTACAGCCGATATAGGGAATGCCAAGCGTCGAAAGATACCCTTGCAGCTCGCCATCCTCCCCGTGCCGCCCGTGTAAGAGCGGGAAAACGACGTCGTCCGCGTCAAGCGACGCAGGCGACCACGGGGTCGCGGTATCCTGCCACGCGTCGCGCGAAATGGCGTACGCGTCGGGATCTGTCTCTAAAAATCTGCCGTCCCGCGTAATACCGACGGCGCGGCAGGGGAGCGTCGCCGCACGCAAAACGGCGGCGGCAGAGCGCAGGGAAACGGCGTATTCCTCACCCCGTCCCCCAAATAAAACGGTCAGCGTCACAAGCATTCATCCTTTCGGAAAAGATTGCTTGCTACGTCCCTTATCTGATCAGCGCAACGCGGTCGTTGCCGCCAAGATCCTTAAAAATTTCAATTTCACGGTGATGCTCACGCGCGAGCGCGCACAGCGCATCCGCTTGATCGTACCCGATCTCAAAGAGGAAAAAGCCGCCCGCCCGCAGACGGTCCTTGTAGGCGTCAAGCACCCGTCTGTAAAAGATCAGTCCGTCCTCGCCCCCGCAAAGCGCAATGCGCGGCTCGTGCGAAAGCTCGGGCGCGAGGCGATCCATCACGTCGGTGCGGATGTAGGGCGGATTGCAAAGGATCGCGTCAAATTCGCCGTCAACCGTCTCTTTTAAAAGATCGGCGGTGCAAAGGGTGATGCGTTTTTCTACGCCGTTTGCACGCGCATTCTCCTCGGCAAGCGAGAGCGCCGCGCGGGAGATATCCACGGCAAGCGCCGTCGCGTCGGCTCTGTGCGCGAGCGTTGAGATCGCGATACAGCCGCTCCCCGTGCAGAAATCGGCAAAATGCGCGCCCGCGGGTAGCCTTTTGATCGCCAGCTCCACGAGAAGCTCGGTATCGGGGCGCGGAATCAGACAGTCGGGCGACACCCGATAGACCTCGTTAAAGAAAAAAACTCTTCCTATTATATATTGTAACGGCTCGCGGCGCACGCGTCGCTCGAGTGCGGGGGGGAGCGTCGGCGCGTCACAGCAGGGATCGGATGCAAAAAGCTCCGCCGCCTTGAAGCCGCCGAAATGCATAAACAGCTCACGTGCCTCGTGCGCGGCGTTTTCAATTCCCGCCGCGGAAAGCCGTTCCCGCGCCTCAGACAGTCGCATTGCCGTCCTCGCCGTCGGTCGTCTTATCGTCCTCCTGCTTCGGCGGCGCGTAGGCGGCGCGGTCAAAATCGGGAAAATCCTCGACCAGCGCGTACTTCAGCGCAACGATCGCAACCTCCAGCTGTTTTTCATCGGGCTCGCGCGTCGTGATGCGTTGCATCCAGAGTCCGGGCGCCGACAAAAGTCGCGTCAGGAAATTCGGGTGCTTGCCCGCGAGCATAATAAACTCGTATCCAAGCCCCACGACCAAGGGGAGCAGAAGCAGGCGCACGGCGGTATAAAGCCAGCGGTTCGCGATGAACCAATCGGGCAAAACGAAGCGCAGACCAAAGCCGATCAGCACGCCGAGCAGGATCATAAAGAACATAAAGCTCGTGCCACAGCGCGGGTGGAAGCGCGTGTGCTTCTTCGCGTTTTCGGGGGTCAGCTCCTCCCCCGCCTCAAAGCAGGCGATCGACTTATGCTCCGCACCGTGATACTCAAAGGTGCGTCGGATATCCTTCATCATCGAAACGAGAAGCAGATATAATATGAAGATCACAACCTTCATACCGCCCTCGATCGCGGCACCCCAAACGCCGAAATCCGTGCGGAAAAGGCGCGAAAGCCCGTCGGTCGCAAGCCGCGGCAGATACATAAACATCCCGATGGCAAGTACGACGCCCAGCACCGCCGCAATGACCGTGATGACGTTGTAGATATTCACGCCGAACTTCGACTTCAGCCACTTTTCAAAGCGCGTCTCCTCCTCCTCAGCACCCATCGCCTCCGCAGAGATCGAGAGCGTCTTGAAGGATAGCTTCATCGACTCGACGAAATTGACGATCCCGCGCAAAAGCGGAAGATTCAGGATCTTATGCTTTTTCCTTACCGAAACGAAGGTATTCTCGTAAACCGCGATGCTTCCGCCCGAAAGGCGTACCGCGGTCGGGCAGTTGTCGCCCGCCTTCATCATAATGCCTTCGATAACCGCCTGACCGCCAACCTTGCCAAGCCGCGGGCAGGACCTCTGTTCTTTTGCCATAGTATTTTCCTTGTATGTTCAGATTTAGTATATGCAACGCCCGTATTTTTGTACGGCTGAAGTATATTATATCATAGGAGAAGAAAAAAATAAACCGTATGTAAAAAAATTTTCAAAAAAATAAAAAATATGCTTGACAAACCCGAATATGTCTGTTATAATAACCAAGCACGCTCAAAGAGGACAACCTCTGTGGGGTGCCGAATATACAAGCGAAAAAGAATTGAAAAAACTTTTGCAAAAGGTATTGACAAAGCTTTAACGCTTGTGTATAATAAGAGAGTCGCCGACTTGCGGGAAGCGAGTAACGCGCGGCGAAAAACGGTCTTTGAAAATTGAACAACAGAAATTT
>JAZSGY010000015.1:0-74802 GCA_045532985.1 Eubacteriales bacterium
CCCTGTCAAGCGTCTTGGTACCCTCCCGATCCTTGCCCCCCTGCTTTCCCGTGTCGTGAACGGGTGCGGCGGCGCTTGCGGCGCCGTCGGCGTATGCCGCCGAAACGACCTTCGCGATCATATCCTCCGTCACAAGACAGCGCGCCGCATCGTGGATCGCTACGAATTTTGCCTTCTGCGATATTGCGAGAAAGCCCGCGATTGCGGAATGCTGACGTGTTTCGCCGCCCGCCACCAGGCGCAACGGCTTTTTGATCTTGTAAACTTCAAGGAGTGCCTTGATCGTCTCCTTTTCCTCTTTACGGATGACGAGGACAAGCTCGTCGATATACGGACTTTGATCAAACGCAGTCAGTGAGCGGATCACGACGGGAATGCCGCCGAGCGTCAAAAGCTGCTTCGTGGTATGGTCCTTGCTCTGCATACGCGATCCCACCCCACCCGCAAGGATCACCGCGGCGGTTCTCGGACGGCGTGTCAGCGTGAGAAGACGGAGCAAGGAGTTGACCTTCGTTCTGAATCGCATAATTACCTCATTTCCGATAATAGACGTAATGTGCAATGACGGAGCGCATCTGTCCGCCGTGCGCAAGATCGGGAGCAGTCAGGATCACACCGTCGCCGCTGAGCAGCTCGCTGACCTGTAGCTCCGACGTGTTGGCGCGCATCACGATATCGCCCGAGGAAAAAACCAAAAGCTCTCCGTCTCTGATACTGAGTGAGCCGCCCTTTCCGACGACCTCTTCGATCTCGCCCTTCCGCTCGGTCACGTATTTGATCGCCATGCCGTGTAGCCTTGCGATCTGCTTTTGTGGGGAGGAAGCCCTTTTCCCTTTACCGAACAAACCGAACATACCGCGTGCCTCCAAGCTCTTGATACCGTGTGTGGGAAAACGCCCCACCGAATCGAATAAAGACTACCGTGAGGCTACGCCCCACCGTTTATCTGCATCGTTTTCATTTCATTATAACACAAGAAGTTGAAAAAAGAAATAGGGAAATTAATATTTTACATTTTTTCTATAATATTTATATATATTATCAAAAAACGCCGTCAAAAGCGTCAAAATCAAGGATCCGTTTTTGTGCAATTTTTACAAAATTTATTTTTTTGAAAAAAGTTTTGAAAAAAGTATTGAAAAAGCCCCTCCAATGGTATATAATGGTGGCAAGTGGGGCGAAGTGGGGAAAGGTGAATATAATTCCCACAATTGTCCCTTTTAGAAGCGAATTTGGCAAGAAAAAGCAAAAGGAGGTCACCGTTATGGATCTGTTCGGCGAGTTTTCACATACGATCGACGCCAAAAACAGACTCTTCATTCCGGCAGGCTTCCGTGCACAGCTTGGCGAATCCTTCTATGTTTCCCGAAAAATGGAAAAGTGTCTTAACATTTATTCGGAAGGGGAATGGACGAAGTTCAAGGATCGCTTAAACGCGCTTCCCGACTCGGTTTCATACCCCATCAAAAAATTCATCTTCCCCAAGACCATTAAGGTGTCGCCGGATGCACAGGGTCGAATCGTCCTGAATACTGATCTTTTGGCACATGCGGAGATCACGAAGGACGTTATGATCACGGGAATGGGGGATTACGCACAGATCTGGGCAAAAGAAAACTGGACGCAAAACGATCAGGAGGAAATGCAAAAGATCCAAGACCTTCTGGTACAGTTCGGACTTTAAGCCATGGGAGAAAAAACGGTATTCTCTCACACGTCGGTGCTCTTGGACGAATGCATCGACGGTCTCAACATCCGCAAAGGATATACCTACGTTGACTGTACGACGGGCGGCGGCGGACACTCTTACGAGATCGCCAAGCGCCTTGGCAGAGAGGACAGGCTTCTCTGCTTTGACAGAGACAAGGATGCAATCGCCGCCGCAAAAGAGCGGCTTTCCCCTTTTCTCGATCGTATCGTTTTCGTCAACGAAAACTACTCGGAGCTTGACTCGGTCCTCACGCAGACGAAGCTTCCGCCTCTTGGCGGTGTTCTGATGGATCTCGGTTGCTCCTCCTTTCAATTTGATGCCCCCGAGCGTGGCTTTTCCTACATGCACGAAGCCCGTCTTGATATGAGAATGTCGCAGGACGCCGCGCTGGATGCCTACGAGGTCGTTAATCATTACAGTGAGGCAGATCTTCGCCGTATCATCTACGATTACGGAGAGGAACGGTTCGCAGGCAAGATCGCCGCGGCGATCCTCCGTCGCCGTACCGACGCTCCGATCACTACGACGACCGAGCTTTCGGATCTGATCTGCGGTGTTATCCCGAAATCGGCAAGGGCCGACGGTCCGCATCCCGCAAAGCGCACGTTTCAGGCAATTCGGATCGAGGTCAACGGCGAGCTTGACGCGATCACGCCGACGATCAACGCTGCCGCACGGCATATGGCGCCGTCAGGACGTATCGTTATCATTTCCTTTCATTCGCTTGAAGATCGGATCGTGAAGCAGGCTTATGCAAATCTTGCCGCCGGCTGTGAATGCCCACGCGACTTCCCCGTTTGCGTCTGTAACAAAAAGCCGACGATTGAAATTCTGACAAAAAAACCGATTCTGCCGTCCGCAGAGGAGCTTGAGGTAAATCCCCGCGCAAGAAGCGCGAAGCTGCGGATCTCGGAAAAAATCTGATAAACAAGGAGTTCAAAATATGAACGTTTCTATGATGAATCAAAGCACCGGTACGCAAAACCCGCTTTTTGAGAAGTTGAAGGACCGTTTCGCCTGCGAGGACAACCGCACCATTGGCGAGGTCATGCTCGAAAAGGCGATCCGCCAGGGCTACGGCGACGATTCCGTCACGCAGATCAAGGCAAAAAGTCAAGTCTGCCGCGTGCCCTACGTGCCGTCCAACGCGCATCACGGCTCTACCCTGTCGGGCAAGCGCACAGCGCCCCTCAGCGTGATCCTGATGGTGATCATGGGAGCGCTCCTTCTTCTTTCGCTCTCCTACCTCGGCTATACCTTCGGCACCGCTGATACGGACATCACACCCTTCACCCCCGGTATCGAAACGATTGCCGAGAAAAACACCGATGCAGAGGTCGCAACCGTCGACATGCTTTCAGAGAGCTCGGACACCTCGGTGTCATAAATACGGTAACAAGTAAATATTCTTATAGCGATGGTTTTTACCATCGCTATTCTTTTTTGCCGAGGTGGTCCTTATCAAAAGAAAATTCAAAAGAGGCGTGCTCGATCAAAACGGATCGGTCAGGCGCAGATCCACAGTCCTCTTGCTCATCTTCACGCTTGCCGCACTTTACCTTTTGGCAACGCTCTTTCATATGCAGCTGTTCGGATATGAAAAATACCAGAAGAAGGTTCTTGACCAGATCACCGTCGGCTCCGCCCTCAGCGCAAAGCGCGGTGAGATCTATGACCGAAACGGCAACCTTCTCGCCACGAACAAAACGGTCTGGCGGATCTGGATCTCGCCCTCCGTCATTGCAAATTTGCAAAGAAGCAGTGACATAAATTACGGCAGAATAATTTCTGACGGTCTTTCAGAGATCCTCGGCATTGATGCGGAGGAGATCTATAAAAAGACGCAAAGGTCGTCGACGCTGGATATGACCCTTATGCGGGGAGCAAACGAGGAAACGAAGGACCGCGTGCTCGCGTTCATAGCGGAAAACGGTCTTGCCGCGATGGTGCATGCGGAGGCGGGAGTTGCCCGATACTACCCGAACGGCACGCTCGCGTCACACGTGATAGGCTTCACGGGAAGCGACAATCAGGGTCTTTTCGGTCTTGAATACACTTACGACGGGAAGCTGACGGGAGTTGACGGCAAGTACGTTACCGCAGTGGATGCCTACGGCGGAGAGCTTCCGGACGAATACTCCTCTTACATCCCACCGACCGATGGGCTGACGATGATCACGACGCTCGATGCATATTTACAGCGCGAGCTTGAGCTTCAGCTGCAAAACGCGCTTATGGAATCGGGCGCACGCAACCGTGCAACGGGAATCGTGATGAACGTCAAGACGGGAGCGATCCTTGCAATGGCAACCGCCCCCTCCTTCGACCTGAACGATCCGTATACGCTGGATGCGGCATCTTTGGAAAAGCTCGAGAGCACGGGCCTTTCTGCGGACGATTCCGCATATAAGAGCTTAAAAAGTCAATTGCTCTACACGATGTGGAACAACAAGGCGATCAGCGAGATCTACGAGCCAGGCTCTACCTTCAAGATCATCACCTCCGCGATGGCACTTGAGGAAAAGGCGGTCACGCCGAACGACAGATTTGATTGCAAGGGCTATTTGCAGATCGGCGGCTATCGCATCTCCTGCCATAAAAAAACCGGACACGGGCACGGCTTTACCTTTTCCTACGGGCTACAGCAATCCTGCAACCCCGTACTTATGCAGGTGGCGGCGCGCGTCGGTGCGCAGAAATTCTATTCCTACTTCTCCGACTTCGGATATCTTACAAAAACCGGCATTGACCTTCCAAGCGAAGCACTCGGACTTTTTCACGACCCCGATGCCATTGGTACAACGGAGCTTGCGACTGCTGCGTTCGGTCAAAGATTCAAGATCAATCCGCTACAGCAGATCCAAGCCGTGGCGGCGGTCGCAAACGGCGGCATACCCGTTACACCGCACTTGATCGATCGGCTTATAGACAGTGACGGCAATACCGTTTACGAATACGTGACCGAGGAAAAAGAACGCGTAATATCAGAGGCGACCTCCAAAACCCTAGCAACGATCCTTGAGGAGGGTGTATCGGGAGACGGCGGTGCAAAAAATGCCTACGTTCCCGGCTACAAGATCGCCGCAAAGACGGGAACCAGTCAAAAATTTGAACAGCTGGATGCAAACGGCCGCCCCTATTTATACGTAGGCTCTTGTATTGGCTTTGCACCCGCTGACGATCCCGAGATCGCAGTCCTGATCATCGTTGACGAGCCCTCCTCGACGCTCTATTACGGAAGCTACGTTGCCGCACCCTATCTTTCCGCATTTTTTTCAAACGCACTTCCCTATCTCGACCACGAGCCATCTTACAGCGAGGCTGACAAAAGGACCGAAAGCGTGACGGTATCCGACTACACGGGGTTATCCGCCGCCACGGCAAGACAAAAGCTTTATGCACTTGGGTTCACTGCCGAGCAGGTGGAAGTCGTCGGAAACGGAAAAACGGTGTTAAGACAAATGCCGCCGAGCGGAAGCACGGTTCAGAAGGCATCGGGCAACGTGATCCTGTACACGCTTGATGCGGAAGAACAGAGCGTAAGCGTTCCAAACGTCGTTGGAGAAAGCGCCGCCGAAGCAAATAAAAAGCTGATCTCCTGCGGCCTTAATATTGAGATCCGCGGCGCTGCCAACTATACGACGGGAAGCACCGCCAAGGTGCTCTCGCAGTCGCACATCCCCGAAACGACGGTCCCACGCGGAACAGTCATCACAATTACCGTTTTACATACGGACGATACGGATTAGGAGAAAGCATGAAATTATCACATTTACTTTACGAGGACGAATACAGCATAGGGACGCGCCCTGACACCGTTGAAATAGATGAGATTACGTGTAACGCGTATGCCGTTCGCAGGAATGCGTTATACGTGTGTTTGAAGGAATCAAGGGACGAATGCATCGCGCTACTCGACCAAGCGTGCGAAAACGGCGCGTCTGCCGCAATCGTCGGTGAGATCGACGTTGCTACGAGCGATTTCCCCATACCGATCTTCAAGGTGAAGAACCCGAGAGTCACGTATGCATATCTTTGGAGCCGCCACGAGGGAAAGCCTGAGCGGCGCGTGCGCATCATCGGCGTCACGGGCACGAACGGAAAAACATCGACTGCAAAAATGCTGACCGAGATATTCTCCGAAGGTGGATATAAAACGGCATACATCGGAACGCTCGGGTGCAGTCTTTGTAACAAGAGCTATCACGCCCCGTGTGATGCGGATGAGGATCGTCTTTCCACAATGACGACCCCCGATCCCGATCTGCTCTATCCGATCCTGCGGCAAATGGCGGATGACGGCGCGGAATACGTCGTTATGGAGGTTTCCTCCCACGCGTTGGCCCTCGAAAAGGTGGCACCCATCTCCTTTCTTGCAGGGATCTTCACCAATCTGACCCCCGAGCATCTGGACTTTCATAAAAGCATGGACGCATACCTGGAAGCAAAATCCCGTCTGTTCTCTACTTCGCAAATCGGCATCCTGAACGCCGACGATGCGGCGGCAAGCGTGCTTGCACCCCTGTGTAAATATAAAAGCTATCTTTGCGGAGCTGTCAATGCCGCAGAGATTGCGGCAACCGAAATCAAGATAGAAAATGCCGACGGTGTCAGTTATATTTTACTCGATCGGGAGACCGAATTGCCGATCTTCGTGCCGATTCCCGGCAGCTTCACGGTTTATAACTCACTCCTTGCCGCCGTTTGCGCCTTGAAGCTCGGCATCTGCCCATCGGTCGTTCAAGCCGCTCTCACGCGCGTATCGGGCATCACGGGGCGGATGGAGCGGATAACCGATAAAAGCGCTCCATTTTCCATCCTCATTGATTACGCGCACACGCCGCACGCACTTCTTTCTCTATTGAAGGAGGCACGGCGATTTCGTAACCCCGGCGGGCGCATTCTGCTATTGTTCGGATGTGGCGGCGACCGCGACAAAAGCAAGCGTGCAAGGATGGGAAGGATCGCTGAAGAATACGCCGATCTTATCTACGTGACCTCTGACAACAGCCGCAGCGAAGATCCTGCCGCCATCGTCAAGGATATCCTTGAGGGTATTTCCGACAAAAGCAAATGCCGCGTCGTTCTATCGCGATACGAGGCGATCCGCCAAGCGATCGGCGAGCTTTCCGAGAACGATATTCTGCTGTTGGTCGGCAAGGGTCACGAGTCCTATGAGATCGACAAAAACGGAATGCATCGGTTTGACGAACGAAAAATCGTCAAATCTTTGCTTGAAAAGAGGAAAAGGGGAGATACTGTTTTTGAGAATTGAATTATCCGTCCCTTTTTCGGGGCAAGAGATCAGCGACACGCTTGCACTACCGTCGCCACCTCTTTCTCCCCCCTATATTCACGCCGTTTGCACCGACTCACGTGAGCTTCGTCAAGGAGATCTTTTCGTTGATCTGATCGGCGACGTTTTCCATCAAAAGGAGGCGTCAAGACTCGCCGCGCTTTTGGTTTGTCCCTACGCGATTGACGCGCCGTGGCAGGCGAAAACCCTGTTCGTCCCCGATGCCGTCGATGCTTTTTTAACCCTTGCCTCGGTTTACAGCCGCTCCTTTTCATGTCGCAAGCTCGCAATCACGGGCAGCGTTGGAAAAACGACGGTCAAGGAATATACACACGCGGTTTTATCCCCTGTTTATAAAACGCAAAAAAGCCATGGAAATTTCAACAATTACATCGGCGTTGCCTATACACTTTTTTCTCTCTCTCGGGACACCGAATTTCTGGTTCTGGAGACAGGAATGAATCACAGGGGAGAGCTGCGCCGACTATCCGAGGCGATCCGCCCCGATGACGTTATGATCACAAACGTCAAGGACGCGCACGCCGGTAATTTCAGAACGCCCGAAGAATTGCGCGACGCAAAGTTGGAAATACTTGAATCAGTGTCAAGTGACGCGCGGGTCTTTATCGAAAAAGATTCCCCCCTCTTGCAAGGACTTGATCTTCCCCACACGTTTGTATCCGTAGGTACGAATGCCTCTGCCGATTACCGAGCGCACGCGATCCGACTCAAGCGTGATGGGACGCTATATGATCTGCACACGCCGCACGGCGAGCTGTGTGCATTACAGATTCCCTCTTACGGAGCGCATACGGCACTCTCCGCCGCCTTTGCGGTCGCATACGGAATGGAAGTGGGGGTCCCTGAGGAAGCGATCCGAAGGGGGCTGATGGAATTCAGCCCGCCGCCGATGCGGCAGGAGCTGATACGCACCGATCCCGGATTTTTTCTGATCCTCGACTGCTATAACGCATCTCCATCCGCAACCTGTACGAGCATTACGCTTTCGGTGCAAATAGCGGGAAGCGAGGGGCGCGAGGCCGCAGCACTGCTTGGCACGATCGGGGAGCTTGGAGAATCCGCAAAGAAGGCACATTATACAGTCGGAAAGGAAGCGGCGCGCGCGGGGATCGGGTATCTTTTCGTCTTTGGAGAGTATTGCGAGGACTATGCAAAAGGAGCAATTGAAGCAGGAATGCCAAAGGATCGCATCCTGCAATTTGAAGCACCCGATGCTGCGTGTGCCGAAGCCGTAATGACGCGGATGCACGAGGGGGACTTCTTGCTGATCAAAGCATCGCGTGCGGAAAGGGCGGAGCGCATTCTGCCGTTTTTCTTGAAGAATCGGGAACTATGAAGGAGGTGCAAAAATGTCGTCCTTCGTTTCTTATATTCTGATCTCCGTACTTAGCTTTTTCTCAACGGTTTTGTTGACAAAGGCTCTGATTCCTTATCTACGATATAAAAAAATGGGGCAAAGGATCCTTGAGATCGGCCCACGATGGCACAAAAACAAGGAAGGCACGCCAACGATGGGCGGGCTCGGCTTTCTGATCCCGATCCTTTTACTTTCGCTTTTATTCGGTTTTCTTTTATTGAAGGGTGTCCAAAAAGGCGAGCTCCGTTTCTTGATCCTGACTCTGCTATATGCGCTCTCGAACGCTGCCGTCGGCTTTCTTGACGATCTGACCAAGTTTAAAAAGAAGCAAAACGAGGGGCTTACTCCAAGGCAGAAGGTTTTGCTGCAAACGGTATTCTCAATCTCTTACCTTGCACTTTTAAGAATCTTCGGTTTTGTCTCGAGCAGTATGCCGCTCCCCTTTTTGAACATCTGGATCGACTTCGGACTCGGGTTTTATTTTTTTGCGGCGATCCTTCTCGTCGGTGTGGTCAACTGTGCCAATCTGACCGACGGGATCGACGGTCTTGCGACGACGACGGCATTCATCATCGGAGCATTCTTCGGTGTTATGGGAATCCTGCGCGGCGAGACCTCCGTGATCATTCTCGGCGGAGCTACGCTTGGGAGCTGTCTTGGCTTTCTGATCTATAACTTTCACCCTGCCAGAATATTTATGGGTGATACGGGCTCTTTGTTTTTGGGGGCGCTTTTGGCGGGCTGTGCCTTTCAACTCGGCTCTCCTTTGCTCATTCTTTTGGTTGGCGTTTTGTATATCCTTGAGGGCGTCTCGGTTATTTTACAGGTCACCGTCTTCCGTTTGACGGGTAAACGTCTTTTTCGAATGGCGCCGCTTCACCACCATTTTGAAAAATGCGGCTGGAGTGAGGTCAAAATACTCGGCATTTTTTCGATTTTGACCTTGATCGGTTGCGTGGGCGCTTATTTTGCGCTTTAGGAGGTCATATGTCATTGATTGAAAGAAAAAAGCCTCTCTTTTTCAAAAAACACACGCAAGACGCTCAAAAAAAGAACAGGTGTGACCCGTCCCTGCTTATTCTGATCCTTATCCTTTCGGCATTTGGCTCACTGATGGTCTTTAGTGCAAGCTACGCCTATGCCGAGCGACGTTACGGTGACAGCTTTTATTTTATAAAACGGCAGATCCTTTGGCTGTTCGTCGGGCTTGTCGCTATGTTTTTGACCTCGCGGCTCTCAATTGCCACACTGAAAAAAGCCGCCCCCTTTGCCTACCTTTTCACCGTCGTTTCCCTGATCCTTGTTCCGATCATTGGAACGACGGCGGGCGGCGCCCGACGCTGGATCTCAATCGGCGGTCTTAGCTTTCAGCCGTCGGAGTTTGCCAAAATGACCTTGATCCTGATGCTTGCGTATTATTTTGAGCGAAAGCGCGAGAAGATCCTCGCTTACGACAAGCCGCGGGAAAGCATTACATACGGAGCCCTGATCCCCTTTGCATTGATCGGAGCCGTATGCGGTCTCGTTATGCTGCAAAAGCATCTTTCGGGGTTGATCATACTCGGTGCCATCGGTATACTCGTCATGTTTCTCGCCGGAACGAATCCAAAGATCCTCGGGTCGTTGGCTCTAATGGGCGTTGCTGCAGTCAGCGCGCTCGCGCTCTTTACCGACTATACGAAGCGACGCATTCTGATCTGGCTGAATCCCGAGCTTTATCCGCTCGACGGCGGCTGGCAGACGCTTCAGGGGATGATGGCGATCGGATCGGGCGGTTTTTTCGGACTCGGCTTTGGAAACAGCAGATTGAAATTCAGTTACGTGTCGGAGCCTCAAAACGATTTCATCTTCACGATCACCTGCGAGGAGCTTGGATTTCTCGGCGCACTCTCGGTAATCCTTTTGTTCACACTTTTCGTGGCACGTGCCTCTAAGCTCGCGCTCAACGTAAACGATCCCTTTGCGAAGATCGTCGGGCTCGGGCTCGGCTGCAAGGTGGCTTTACAGGTTCTTTTAAACATCGCGGTCGTCACGAACACGATCCCGAATACCGGCATCTCGCTCCCCTTCTTCAGCTACGGCGGTTCCTCCTTGGTGATGCTCTTTACAGAGATGGGCATCCTCCTTGCAATTTCGAAAATTTCAAATACCGGAAGGTGATTTTTTGAAAATTCTTTTAACGGGTGGCGGCACGGCGGGACATATCAATCCCGCGATTGCCATCGCAGAGCTTTTGAAACGGAATCTACCAAACGTAAAGATCGCTTATGCGGGCACGCCAAACGGTCTTGAGCGGGATCTGACGGCGGTTCTTTCGTGTCCGTATTACGCCATTCGTTCCTACGGCTTTTCGCGCCGTCCTACCATCAAAAATGCCGTCGCCGCCGTGCGGGCCGTTCTCTCTCCGATCGAGGCGCGACGCATCATCCGCGATTTTCGCCCCGACCTTGCCGTTGGGACGGGGGGCTACGTTTGTTGGCCGATTCTGCGTGCCGCCGCGCACGAGGGCGTGCCCGTTGCGATCCATGAATCAAACGCACTCCCGGGACTTGCCGTAAGACGACTTGAAAGGCATGCAGACCTAGTTATGCTGAATTTCAAGGAGAGCGCCGCCCTTTTAAAGCATCCCGAAAAAACGTTGCAAACGGGAATTCCCTTACGCGCAAGCTTTGGAATGCATTCGTATAAGGAAGCAAGAAAAAGGTTGGGCGTCCCGAAGGATGCTTTCTATGTTCTATCCTTTGGAGGAAGCCTCGGAGCTGAGACGGTCAACCGTACGGTAGTGGAATGGATGGCAAGATACGGCGAGAAAAAGCAAAATCTCTACCATCTGCACGCCGCGGGAAGCTACCGTAGCAATTTCGTGGAATGCTATCTGCACTATACGCGACTCGTTAACAGTAAGGAGCGTTTGCAGATCATCAAATATATCGACGATATGCATTTGCAAATGGCGGCCGCCGACCTCGTGATCTGCCGCTGCGGTGCGGTCACTCTCGCAGAGCTTTCCGCACTTTCAAAGCCGTCGATCCTGATCCCGTCGCCAAACGTGGCGGACGATCACCAGAAGAAAAACGCACTGCTCTTTGCAAACGAAAAAGCCGCGACTCTGCTTGAGGAGCGCGAGCTTTCCGCGGCGACGCTCGAGGATGCGATCCTCCCCTACTATGAAGCACCCGAGCTCCGCCGTACCGCGGGGGCTGCCGCGCACCGTTTTTTCGTACCGAAAAGCGATCGCATCATTTTCAATTCCTTGATGGAATTGCTTGGGTGTTGAATGTTCTGCCCTGAATTATTGATCGGTTTTTGTCATTCAAAACATTTTGAAGTGCTAAAAAATTGTTAACAATCTATGAATTTTAAAATTACCTATTGCAAAAAAAAGAGTTTCAAGTTATTATATAAGTAGATATTTATATATAATATTTGTCATCCGTTTCTTTGCTTTTCCGAAAGCGAAGAACAGCGATAGGAATTTTAAAATTACGGAGGTATTTTTTATGCAGTTCGAAGTGGACGATTTGTATAGCAGTGGTGTGAATATCAAGGTCATCGGTGTCGGCGGTGGCGGCGGAAACGCGGTCAATCGCATGATCTCCACGAACATCCGCGGTGTTGAATTTATCGCGATCAATACGGACAGTATGGCACTGAACAACTCCAGCGCATCACAGAAGCTGGTGATCGGTGAGAAGATGACGCGCGGCTTCGGTGCGGGTGCAAACCCCGACATTGGCAAGCGCTCTGCCGAGGAAAGCATCGATGATATCCGCCGCATTCTCGAGGGCTCTGAGATGGTCTTCGTCACCACGGGTATGGGTGGCGGTACAGGTACCGGTGCTGCGCCCGTCGTAGCAAAGGCGGCGCATGAAATGGGTATTCTGACCGTCGGTATCGTAACCAAGCCCTTCACCTTTGAGGGGCGTAAGAGAATGAAGCACGCCGAGGAAGGTATTGAGGAGCTGAAGCAGTACGTTGACTCCCTGATCGTAATTCCGAACGAAAGACTGAAGCAGGTATCCGATACGCCGATCACGCTCGCAAACGCATTTGAGATCGCCGACGACGTTCTGCGCCGCGGTGTTCAGAGTGTTGCGGAGCTGATCAACGTTCATCAGTTTGTAAACCTCGACTTTGCCGACGTGACCTCGGTCATGAAGGACGCAGGATATGCACATATGGGCGTCGGCTCCGCAAAGGGTCCCGATAAGGCGCATCTTGCCGCAATGCAGGCGATCTCCTCTCCTCTGCTTGAGACCTCGATCGCAGGCGCGACCGGTATTCTTATCAGTATCGTCGGATCGCCCGACATCGGGCTTGAGGACGTAGAGCTTGCCTCGACTATGATCACCGAGGAGGCGCATCCCGATGCAAATATCATTTGGGGTGCCGCATTTGATCCCGAAATGGAGGATGAGATGCGCGTCGTGATCATTGCAACGGGCTTTGATTCGGGCAAGAAGCCGCAGGCAGTTGAAAGCACGGTCACGCAGCCCGTGGCGACCCCGATCACGGAGGCTACCGATCCCGTTGTTCCCGACGTCGTAACGCCCCAGGCACCCAAGAAAGCCGAGAACACCCAGATCTCCGACGGCGATTTTGAGGATATTATGGAGATCCTCAACCGTTCGAGAAACAAAAACTTCTGATTTCTACATAAAAAAACACAGGACCCTGATCCTGTGTTTTTTTAAAAGGGCTGTTTTGCAACAGCCCTTCTCTTTATCTTTTTCCGATCTCAACGTAGGTTTTGTTTTTCGCAATGCATTTGTAACCGGGACGGATGATCTTCTTTGCGGTGCAGTATTCCTCCATACGGTGTGCGCACCAGCCCGAAACGCGTGCCATCGCAAACAAGGGGGTATACATATCCACGGGGATGTCAAGCATACGGTAAACGAGACCCGAATACAGGTCCACGTTCGCACACATGCGGTTGGTGACGCCCTTGTAATTACAGAAGATCTCGGGAGTCAGGCGCTCGATCTCCTCAAGCAGCTCGAAATCGTCTCCGTAGCCCTTTTCATATGCAAGCTTACGTGCGCACTCCTTCAAAAGCACGGCGCGCGGATCCGACTTGGTGTAGATGGCGTGTCCCATACCGTAGATAAGTCCGCTGCCGTCGTACGCTTTTCCGTTCAGGATCTTCAACAGATACGAAGCAAGCTCGTCCTCGTTGCGGAAATTATCGACGTTTGCCTTGATATCGTCAAACATCTCCTGCACCTTGATGTTCGCGCCGCCGTGGCGCGGTCCCTTCAAGGCACCGATCGCCGCGCCGATCGCGCTGTACGTATCGGTTCCCGAGGAAGAAAGCACGCGGCAGGCGAAGGTCGAGTTGTTACCGCCGCCATGCTCCGCATGGATGATCAGACACGCATCAAGAAGCTTTGCCTCGTCCTCCGTATAGCTCTTGCTGGAGCGCATGATGCGCAAAAAATTCTGCGCGGTTCCGAGATTGTCGTGGGGATTGTGCAGATTAAGGCTGCGGTCCTGAAAAACGTTTTTGAAAACCGCATAGGAATGTGCCGCGATCACGGGCAGACGCGCCAAAAGCTCCATGCTTTGACGAAGCATATTCTCAAGCGAGGTATCGTCGGGGTTTTCATCATACGAATACAGTGCCAGAACACCCTGAGCCATTTTATTCATGATCGAGCGTGAGGGGGCTTTTAAGAGAACGTCCTCGGTAAAACGCGAGGGCAGGCGACGGTATGCCGCCAAAACCTTATTAAAGGCATCCAACTGCTCCTGCGTCGGCAAATGTCCGAAAAACAAAAGGTAGGCGCATTCCTCATAGCCGTAGCGATCCTCCTCCGCGCACGCGCGGACAAGGTCACGCACGTCGTAGCCGCGATAATGGAGAGCACCCTCATCGGGCATTTTTTCGCCCTCATAAACCACGTAGCCGTGTGCGTTACCGATACGCGTTACACCCGCCATAACGCCGGAGCCGTCCGCCTCACGCAGACCGCGTTTCACGCGATGGTTGTCAAAAGCGTTCTTCGGAATCGTATACGCCTCCTTTGCCTCTGAGAGCAAAAGATCGAATGCGTCCGCAATCTCCGAAACGTTATTTAAATTTGCATCATTTCCAATGGGATATTGCATAGTTCTACCTCATATTTGCATCAATTAATATATATTATAACACTAATGGTCTGCAAAATGCAATATGTTTTTCAAAAAAATTCATTTTAGGACAAAAAAGATCATTCGCAGACGGCAATCGTGACCCCGATGACCTCCTTGGCACCCGCTTTGTAGAGCTGCTTTGCCGCATTCCCGAGAGATGCGCCCGTAGTCGTCACGTCATCTACGAGAAAAATCCGCTTTCCACGCAGTGAGAGGTTCCTTTTGACAGAGTACGCATCCTTCATATTTTCAAAGCGTGCGTCTCTTTCTTTTTTCTTTTGAACGCCTGCATTTTTCCGACGGATCAAAGTGCTGTAACATCTGATGGAAAGCAGCTTTGCGATTCTTTTGGCGAGGTACTGACTTTGATCAAAGCCGTATTCCAATTTGCGTGAACGGCTTCGCGGTGCAAAGGTAAGAACGTAATCTGGATTTTCAAACGCATCGGGAAGCGAACGCCTGATTGAGGCGACAAGCTCCTGTGCGAGAAAATCCCGACACAGCACGTCGCGCTTCTCTTTCATCAAATGTACGATGTGATTGGTCGAATGCTCCGCCTCATCTCTGTCCTCACGCACGTAGCGGAAGAGCTTGAACAGCTTTTTCACGTGAAAATCGCGAAGCCTTTCCGTAGAGCAATTACAACGCGAAAATCTTTGTCCGCAAGCAGTACAGGGCACGTGCGTTGCCGCAAGATAGATCATTTCACATCGCTCGCAGAAGATCGAATCGTCATTTCCAAGCAGCTCGTCACAGATCGCACAGCGCGGCGGGAACAAAAGCGAGAGCATTCGTTTCATAAAACCTGATCTCATAATTTCAAAGGGTGCCGTAAAGCGGCACCCTTCCTTTCATCAATAGAAGGTGGCAATTTCAGGATCGGGAGCGGTAGCCGCCTCAGCCGAAATGAATTCAAGGATCGGTCCCTTTCCTCCGTAGAGCTTGTTATAATCCACCACGAATTTTGCCGTCAGAACGAGCCAGTCGCGCGTGCGGTAGGTCTTTCTGTCCTTGGCGCGGCAAATGACGCCGCGGTATGCCGTATCCGCCTCACAGCAGACCATAATATGGCGTCCGATCACAAACATGGTATCCGGGAGCTTGCCGTCTCTTGCGACGATCCCCTTGAAGCGAATCGTCTTTCCCACGTATTTACTGAAATCCTCGGTCATATCGCGGTACCAGATGGCGTAATCGGTATCCTTGATCTCGATGATCGGCGCCTCGATATCGAAGGGGAGCGGATCCTCGATCTCATCGTATTCCACTCTGCCGTCCTCGTATTCGTACGCGATCATTGCCTTGCGCGATACACCGCGCACGATCTTGTGGAAGCTTTCGCGATCAGCGTTCTCAGGGCGGTTGAAAATAACCATTTCGCAGCTCTGGAGCTTATCAACGACAAGACTGCGCATATTTGCGTTATAGCTTTGGAAGGTTGCGGAATCGGCAAAAAACAGCTCCTGATAAACGAACCACCCCTCAGGCAGTGCGTTGTAAAAGGAATCGAGCGTCCACATACCGTTGTATTCGACCATAAGACGCTGCATTTGATGCTTCGCCTGCAGATCCTTCAAAAATGACGGTGTCAGCTCTGCGACGTCCTCAACGCGCACGATCTCAACGGTCCCCTTCGGAAAATCGTAGGGATCGTATTCCTCTATCCCCTCTTCGCAAAGCAGTAAGAGCGTCTTTTCGCCCGCATTGAACTCGGGATCGCTGAGCGTGTTGCGAATGACGGTCGTCTTTCCTGCCTCCAAAAATCCCGTGAAGAGATAAACGGGCATTTCTACTTGCGGTTGATTGTTCATTTTACCATAAACAGCACGGACAGTGCTTCCTTATCAATTTTAGAGCCGATCACGCAAAGTCTGCCCGTAATATCGGCAGCACCGCGACGGATATCCGACTCACCCGGAATGTAGTCGAAATGGATCCATTCGCCATCAGCGGCAGGGAGAATTCCCTTGGCACGCAGGATCATACCGAAGGAGTCGTCCTCGTCAAAGCGATCGAGGATCGTACGGATCTCATCCTCCGTAAAGCTGCGCGCGGTCTCGCATCCCCAGCTGGTGAACACCTCGTCCGCATGATGGTGATGATGACCGTGGCATCCGCAATCACAATCCTCATCGTGGTCGTGGTGGTGATGCTTGTGATCGTGGTCGTGGCATCCGCAGTCGCAATCCTCGTCGTGGTCGTGATGATGATGCTTATGATGATGGTGATGCTCCTGCTCCATCTGTTCAAGCTCTGCGTGCAGCGTATTTTTCTGCTCGATCGCAGCAAGGAGCTGTGCGCCCGTGAGCTTATCAAGCGGTGTTGTGACGATCGTAGCCTTCGGATTGCGTTCGCGCAAAAGCGCGACCGCCTCGTCGATCTTAGCCGCGGAAGCGCGTTCCGTGTGGCTGAGGATGACGGTCTTTGCGTGCTCGATCTGATCGTTGAAGAATTCACCGAAATTCTTCATATACATTTTGCATTTATTGGCATCGACCACCGTCGTGAGGCCAACGGCGGAAGCCCCCTCACCGATCGCGCCGTGTACCGCGCGCATAACGTCGCTCAGCTTGCCAACGCCCGGGGGCTCGATCAGGATTCGGTCGGGGGAATACTCTGCCAGAACCTTTTGAAGCGCCTCGGAAAAATCGCCGACGAGCGAGCAGCAGATACAGCCCGAGTTCATCTCGGTGATCTCGATCCCCGCCTCCTTCAGAAATCCGCCGTCAATGCCGATCTCGCCGAATTCGTTTTCGATCAGAACGACCTTTTCACCGGCGTACGCCCCACTCAGCAGCTTTTTGATCAGCGTGGTCTTTCCCGCACCGAGAAATCCCGAAAAAATATCAATTTTCGTCATTTTTTCTTCCTTTCGTCTTACGTACTCAAAAAAACAAAAGACACCCTGTGCGGGTGTCTTTCGGTTGGTGCTCCTGCGGAGACTCGAACTCCGGACACCTTGATTAAAAGTCAAGTGCTCTACCGTCTGAGCTACAGGGGCATTTACAGCACCCTTATATATTATCACACGGCAGGATGTTTGTCAAGCATTATTTTGGAATTTTTTATTTTTTTAGCCGTATACCGATGCCGCTCCAAGTGCCGCCTCGATCTTTAAAAGCCGATTGTATTTCGCCACTCGCTCACTTCGACAAGGTGCCCCCGTTTTGATAAACCCAGAGGACGTACCGATTGCAAGATCGGCGATCGTGGTATCGTCCGTCTCGCCCGAGCGGTGTGAAACGATAAACTCGTATCCCGTGTGAACCGCAAGTGCAATGACGTCGAGCGTCTCGCTCAGCGTACCGATCTGGTTCGGCTTGATCAGGATCGCGTTGCCGGCACTCTGCCGTGCCCCCTCGATGAGTCTTTCCGTATTGGTAACGAACAGATCGTCGCCGACGAGCATTACGCGATCTCCGATCTCCTGATTCAATACGCGCCAATGCTCAAAATCGTTTTCGGAAAGTCCGTCCTCGATCGAAATGATCGGATACGCCGCACACAGCTCCTTCCAATAAGAGATCAACCCTTCAGCGGTGTATTCTGTTTTTGCCTTCGGTAGCTTGTAGCCTTCCCCGCTTTGCCATTCACTTGCCGCTGCATCAAGTGCAAGCTTCACGGTGCTTTCGTCGTATCCTGCCTTACGGATGGCGGAAAGGATCAGCTCGATCGCCTCCTCTGCCCCCGAAAGGTCGGGCGCAAAGCCGCCTTCATCCCCGACCGTTGTAGCGTACCCCTTTTCCCGTAAAATACGACCAAGCGCGTGATAAACGCCGCTACCGATCTCCATTGCCTCAGCAAAGGACTCCGCCCCTACGGGGAGGATCATAAACTCCTGGATATCCAGATTGTTTGCCGCGTGCGCGCCACCGTTGAGAATATTCATCATAGGGATCGGCAGACGCGTTGCACCGACTCCGCCAATATACCTGAAAAGCGGGATCTCAAGTGAATTTGCGGCGGCACGCGCCGCGGCAAGGGATACACCAAGGATCGCGTTGGCACCGAGACGGCTTTTGTTTTTCGTACCGTCGAGCTTTATCATCGTGCTGTCGATCTCGTACTGCTCGAATGCGCTGATCCCCGATATTGCCGGGGAAATAAGCTTATTCACGTTGTAAACCGCCTGGGTGACAGCCTTCCCACCGTAGTGCGCAGCATCCTTATCTCTCAGCTCATGCGCCTCGTAGCTTCCCGTTGACGCACCCGATGGAACCCCTGCGATCCCCACCGTTCCGTCGCTCAGAGTTACCGTTGCCTCAACGGTAGGATTTCCGCGCGAATCAAGGATCTGTCGCGCGGCGGCTTTTACAATTTGTATTTTTCGCATTGCTACACCTCCATGCTTGTTTCCTTGGTATTATTCTCAATCCTCTCACATATCATACTTTTTGTTTCTTTCAAAAAGCGTGAAGGATACATATAATGAAAAAGAAATGACTACGTAAAGGAAGCATAGTAATGATCTTATATCACGTAAAAAGCGGTGATTCCATTTTCAGAATTGCCCGCACGTTTGGCGTTTCCGCCGTCAAGCTGATGGAGGACAACCGCATTCTGACCCCTGAGCATCTTGCAGAGGGCGACTGTATTCTTATCTCACAGCCAACGCAGATCTATACGGTGGGTGGCGGCGACACGCTTGCACGCATCGCCGCAAGATTTGGAGTAAGTCTTGGAAGCCTTTTGCGCAACAACCCCTCACTTGTCGGAAAAACGAAGCTTTATCCCGGGCAGAACCTATCAATACGGCTACAATCGCCAAGGGGTGGCACGCTTTTGACGCACGCCTATGCAACGGGTGGCGAGTCCGATGACGAGCTTTGTTCTCTCTTACCTTATTTATCCAACCTATGTTATCTCGGTGCTTTTATATCACCCGAGCGCGGACTTACGATCCCACAGCGTGCGGAAAGAATACGGTCACTTTGCAAGGAATACGGCGTGCATGAGTTTATAAGGCTTCCCTACGATGCGTTGGTTCCGTTAACTGCGGAAACGCTTTCGGTGATCGTACGGGACGGATGGCACGGTCTTGAGGTATCCGTCCCGCCGTCGGGCGACGTCGACAGTGCCGCCATCAAGCGCTTACGCGAGGATCTGAGAAGCTTTAACAGGGCTCTCTTTTTACACGTAAATGCCGGTTTTGAAAACGCTCCCGCAGTCATTGCCGAACTGACGAAGTATGCCGATGCAGTCGTCTGGGAGACGCCTCCTTCTCCATCGATCTCCCTTGAGGAAGAGTGTCTGCTCCTTGAACGCATAAGCGAAGCTTGTGATTCCGACAAGATCATCCCACTTCTTACTGCGTGCGGCGTTGACACTGCAGCCGAGAGAGTCACACGAATCCCGCTTTCAAAGGTCGCAATGCTTGCCGCACAAAAAAATGCCGCCATATCCTACGACGTGGATCTGGCGACATCAGGTTTTTATTATAAAATACATCACGGTGGTAAAAGCATTGAGCATCACGTTGAGTGTATGCTGACGGACGGTTTTTCGTCAAGGATACACAGAATGGACGCATTCGGCTTTCGCGGGATCGGCATCACGGAAGCGCTTCCGTTTTACGCACCGCTTTGGCTGATGCTTCAATCCGACTTCCGAATTCTTAAGGGCGTTTTTGGAAGGCTGTGCTGATCAGAGCCCGAAGATGCGTTTTGCGTTGTCCGAGGTGATCGCCGCGACCTCCTCGACCGAGATCTCCCAAAGCACCGCAAGCGCCTCTGCCGTATAGCGAAGATATCCCGAATGGTTCAAGCGACCGCGATAAGGATGCGGCGCAAGGTAAGGGGCATCGGTTTCGATCAGCACGGATTCACGCGGTAAGGCGCGTGCAACCTCTGCAACCTTCGCCGCATTTTTGAAGCTCACGGTTCCCGAAAAGGAAATGTAATAACCGCGGCGGATCAGATCCTTTGCCATTTCATAGCTACCGCTGTAGCTATGAAACACACCCGTCACACCGGGATGACGCAAAACGGCTGTATGAATATCGCCGTGCGCTTCCCTGTCGTGGATCAACACGGGCATTGACGTTTCGCGGGCAAGCGTAAGCTGTGCCTCAAAATACCGCATCTGATGCTCCCGCGGCACGTCGTCCCAGTGGTAATCGAGTCCGATCTCGCCGAGTGCGACGATCTTGTTCGCATCCTTTTCCCGGATCAACGACTCAATTTCCGCCACGGCGGCATCGGGATCGCCCGAAAGCTCGCCCGAATCCGAGGGATGAATGCCGACTGCGGCATAAAGTTTTGGGAAAGCCCTCGCCTGCGCAATGGCAAGGCGCGAGGTACTCGGTGACGTACCGACGTTGACCGCGCCCAAAAGCCCGTCTGCAAACAGATCGGCAAGCAGGGGGGCGGCACCGCCGATCTCCTCATCAAAGCGGCTGTCCCAATAATGGGCGTGTGAATCAAAAAACATCAGTGGATGCGCTCGCCAAGAGGCGTTTCGGGGTCAAGGAAGATCACACGGACCTGTTCCTCACCCGATGCGAGAAGCATACCGAAGCTCTCGACACCGCAAAGCTTGGCGGGTGCGAGGTTTGCAACGATCGCGATCTTTTTGCCGATCAGCTGATCGGGCGTGTAGAATTTAGCAATTCCCGAAACGATCTGACGCTTTTCGTATCCAAGGTCGACCTGAAGCTTCAGAAGCTTCTTTGCCTTCGGCACGGGCTCGCAAGCAATGATCTGCGCGGTGCGCAGCTCTACCTTTGCAAAGCTGTCAATGCCGATCTCTTCCTCACGGTCAGAAGGAGCCTCTGCCGCACGTGCCGCCTTCTCTGCCGCTTCCTTCTTCGCCTGTTGCTCAGCCAAGAACTTCGCCTCGTCAATTCGCGCAAAGAGCGTGAACGCCTCGCCAAGCTTTTCGCCCGATTTCAGCGCGCCGAAAGTGGCAAGACTGTCGTAGGAAACGACGTCGGTTGCGATCTGCTTCTGAATGTTTTCTGCAGTCGTAGGGATAAAGGGCGTAAGAAGAACCGATGCGATACGGATCGTCTCCAGAAGATTGTAAAGAACGGTGCCGAGGCGCTCCTTCTGTGCAGGATCCTTTGCAAGCGCCCAAGGTGTCGTTTCGTCAATGTATTTGTTCGCACGGCGCAGCATCGTGAAGATCGATTCAAGCGCGTCCGCGATATGATAATCCTCCATCAGCCGACGGGAATCGGCAATTGCCGCGCGAGTCGATGCGATCAGCTCCTCATCAAGCGCCGCCGACGCCGTCGGTGCGGGGATCACGCCGTCAAAATACTTGACCGTCATCGCGTGAGTACGGCTGACAAGGTTACCGAGATTGTTGGCAAGATCCGTATTGTAACGGTTGATCACGTTCTCGTAGGTAATGCTTCCGTCGTTGACGTAGGGCATCTCGGAAAGTGCATAATAACGCACACCGTCGACCGAAAAAGCCTCCGCAAGCTCGTCCGCATACACGACGTTGCCCTTGGATTTCGACATCTTGTCCACGCCGAAATTGAACCACGGGTGACCGAACACCTTCTTCGGGAGCGGAAGCTCGTGCGCCGTCAGAATGATCGGCCAATAGATCGTGTGGAAGCGCAGAATATCCTTACCGATAATGTGTACGTCGGCAGGCCAATAATGCTTGAACTTCTCGGGTTGCTCCGCCAATTCGGGATCGTAGCCGAGTGCCGTGATATAGTTCGACAGCGCGTCGATCCAGACGTAGATCACGTGCTTATCGTCAAAGGTAACGGGCACGCCCCATTTGAAGGAGGAACGCGAAACGCAAAGGTCCTGCAGGCCCGCCTTCAGGAAGTTGTTGACCATTTCCTTCTTGCGTGCCTCGGGCTCAATGAATTCGGGGTGATCCTCAATATACTTGATCAGGCGGTCGGCATACTTGCTCATCGCAAAGAAATACGCCTCCTCCTTTGCCCTTTGAACGGGTCTGCCGCAGTCGGGGCAAACGCCGCCCTCAGCCTGCGTGTCGGTGAAAAAGGACTCGCAGGGAGTGCAGTACCATCCCTCGTATTCGCTCTTGTAAATATCACCCTTGTCGTACAGCTTTTTGAAGATGTGCTGTACGGAGCGCACGTGCTCCTCGTCGGTCGTACGGATGAAGTGGTCGTAGCTTGCGCCCATCAGATCCCAGATCTTGCGGATCTCACCCGAAACGCCGTCAACGTACTCCTGCGGAGAGATCCCCGCCTCGTTTGCAAGCGTCTCGATCTTTTGTCCGTGCTCGTCCGTGCCCGTGCAGAAAAACACGTCGTGGCCGAGCTGTCGCTGAAAGCGTGCGATCGCATCGGTCAGAATGATCTCGTATGTATTGCCGAAATGCGGCTTGCGCGAGCTGTACGCGATCGCGCTCGTGATATAAAACTTTTTCTTCTCCATAACCTGAAACCTCCGAAAATAATATCATTTATGCTCGGGCAAGCCCGATACGAAAACGGATGCGTAAAGGGCATGCGCCATTAAAAACTTAGGAATACCGTAAAGCACGGCGTAAAGACCGAGGGTAAAAAACGAAAGAACGACCCCCGGCAAGCGTCCGATATAAAACCGCAGAAGCTCCCATCTGTGTCCATACACGGCGTCGCGGCTTTTACGGAAGCAAGCCGACGTGCATACGCCGTGATCGCACAGCAAACGGTAGGCGATCGAAATATGAGTATCCACGGAAAAAAGGACAAACAGTAAAAGAAGCGAAAGGGACAGCAAAACAGCGGAGCCGTACACGAGAGATGCTGCCGCAATATTTCCGTAGGAAAGCAACAGATCTGCCGCTAAACTTGCGATGATCGCCGTGGCGCAGATCGATATAGCAAGACAGAGCGTACGCCGTACGGAACGCAAAAACGACCGCAAAGCAAAGCGACGAAGCCATTTTTTTGAAAAGGGGTAAAAGATGCTCTGCTCGGGATACTCTGCCCCGCGCGCGACCGCAAACGAATAGGCGTAAAGCCCGTAAAGCAACGGGATGACGGTAAACATCGCGAATGAAAGAGACAGAAGCGAAGCGAGGGGAAACGAAAGGTACGGTGCGACCCGCGACAAAAGCGAAAAAAGACCGCTATGGTACACCAACGCATAGGAAAGATAAGTCGCGCCCGCAGTGGCAAGCAAAAGCAGTCCCACACCGCCGCGAAGCGTGCGGAGAACGTCCTTATCCCTCAGGATCCATCGCGCTTCACGTAAAAGGAGCGCACGGCGCACCGCGGGTTTTGTGATATCGGGCGTTTGATCCTGCTTCTTTGAGCTTTTCATGTTTTTCTCCTTGACAGATACGATTTCTGTATCCATATTTGCCATAAAACGGAAGCTTTATGCAGTCAAAGAGACAACATTCCTGATTTTATATTATAACACATAAAAAGTAGGATTACAAGATAATTTTGACTGAAAAAGTTAATATTTCTCCTCTTTTATTTAAAAATTATTTGACATCACCCATTAAGTTTGATATAATGTAATTGTATTATCTCATTGGGGGTTCGGCATGCAAGAATGGTTTTCCGAATTATACGGAAATGACGCGCAAAAAAAGCGCATCGGTGCGGCGATCCGCGACCGAAAGCTACCCCATGCCTTGATTCTTGAAGGAGCAGACGGAAGCGGAAAAATGTTTTTTGCAAGACAGATCGCCGCCGCGCTCTCTTGCAAGAGCGAGGGAGCACGCCCCTGTGGGCAATGCCCTTCTTGTCAGAAGATCCAAAGCGGAATCTCCCCCGACGTTACCGTGATCGACCGCGGCGACCGTGCGACCGTCGGCGTTGACGCCGTGCGTGAGGCACGCTCGGATATGTATTTGTCTGCGACCGAAGAGGAGCACAAGGTCTATATCTTCAACGACGCACATACGATGAACGATGCTGCTCAAAATGCGTTGCTCATCGTGCTGGAGGAGCCGCCACCGCAGGTTCACATCCTTCTTTTGGCGGAAAATGCAGAGCGTCTTTTACAAACGGTACGTAGCCGTGCCATGACCTTCCGTATGAATCTGTTCACACCGCAACAGATCGCAGACTACCTTCTTAAAAACGATCCGCGTGCCGAGCGACTTTACAGCACCGACCGACAGAAGTTTGATGCCGCGATCTACGGTGCGGGTGGCTGCATCGGTTCGGCGATCGAGGCGCTTGATCCTACGCGTGCCGAGGAGCTTGCCGAACGGCGAACGATCATTCACCGGATCATACGCGCCATCGCGTCACGCATGGATTACCCGTCGGTCTTTCAGGCGTTTTCGGAACTTCCCCAACAAAAGCGGCAGGAGCTTTGCGACATCTTGCTTGAGCTGACCGAAGCGATCCGCGATCTGATCGCGATCAAGCGCGCCCCCGACGTTCCCCTTCTCTATTTTGCAGACAGAGCCGTGGCAGAGGAGCTTTCCGACTCGCTTGGTATCGTGCGCCTGTTCCGTTTATACGAGCGGATCGACGCTGCAATATCCGCACTTTCCCGCAACGCCAATATCAACGCGGTGATGACGCTTTTGATCACCGACGTGCAAAACTTATAAATCGCAAAGGAAAACCGTATGGAAAAAGAAAACAAAAGAAAAAGCCGCTCCGAGGAGCTGAATCTTGAAAATCTGCCCGATGAGATAGAGGTGATCGGCGTCAGCTTCCGCAGCTCGAGCAAGGTATATTATTTTTCGCCGAAGGGGCTCATCGTAAAGGCGGGCGCCGCCGTGATCGTCGAGACCGCGCGCGGTCTTGAATACGGGCGCGTGACGATGTCAAACAAAACCGTGAAAAAGAGCGAGATCATTCCGCCTCTGCGCACCATCATCCGAATTGCCAACAGCGAGGATGCGGAGCGCAACGAGGCAAACCGCCGTCTTGAGGAAGAGGCAATGCGGATCTGCAAGAAAAAGGTTGCAGAGCATAAGCTTGAGATGAATATGGTCGACGTTGAATACACGTTTGACAATCAAAAGCTACTCTTCTATTTCACCTCCGAGGGGCGCGTTGATTTCCGTGATCTCGTAAAGGATCTTGCAGGCGTTTTTAAAACTCGCATCGAGCTTCGTCAGATCGGTATCCGCGACGAGGCAAAGATGCTCGGCGGTCTCGGCATCTGCGGCAGACCCTTTTGCTGCTCCAGCTTTCTTCCCGATTTCGTGCAGGTCACGATCAAAATGGCAAAGGAGCAGAACTTCTCCCTGAATTCCGCAAAGGTATCGGGAGCGTGCGGCAGACTGATGTGCTGTCTGCGCTACGAGCATGAGACCTACGAGGCGGCGATCAAGACCACACCGTCGGTCGGCTCGATCGTCAGCACGGCAAACGGTCAGGGCGTTGTGATCGAGACAAGACCCCTTGAGCAATCGATCCGCGTCCGCCTCGATGACAAGCAGGAGTCGCCTAAGCTGTACGCCTGTGCTGACGTCAAGGTTTTGAAGGGCGGCAAACAGAATCAGGTGCCCGTAGAACCGCAAAACACCGATAAAAAACAAGGAAATTAATTCTTTTTACATCAAATTCTATATTTTTTCAAAAAACACTTGATTTTTTTGTATGATGTGATACAATATTCTTGTAATCTCAAGTTTTATGGAGGTATTAGAAATGGCTTACAAAATTACCGATGAGTGCATCGCTTGCGGCGCTTGCGAGGGCGGTTGCCCCGTAGAGTGCATCACCGAGGGCGACGGAAAGTACGAAATCAATGCAGAAGAGTGCATTGAGTGCGGCGCTTGCGCAGACGCTTGTCCTGTTGGCGCGCCTGTAAAGGACGAATAATCCAAAAAGGAATACATAAAATTCCGAAAACGGAAACGGAGCGCGTAGATCCCTACCGCTCCGTTTTTACTTAATTCGTAAAGGAAATGCGTATGAAGGAAGAAGTGCTTTGCCGCCCCGATGAACGGTGTGACGCGGTGAATGAAAACCTGTTTTTGATCCAGCGTAAGGAAGGACTCACCTTCGGGACTGACGCTCTTTTGCTTGCCGCCTTCATCCGTGCGCAAAAGGGAGCGATCGCCGCCGAGCTTGGCTCCGGCACCGGTATTATTTCGATGCTGCTCGCTACACGCGAAAAATTCGAGCATATTACAGCGGCGGAAATCCAGCCCATCTACGCCGAACTGACCGCACGCAACGTGGCGCTCAATCATTTAGAGGAACGCATCCGCGCCGTAGAGGCCGACGTAAGAGCTCCGCTCTCCATCGGGCCTTTGGGCTCCTTTGACGCGATATTTACCAATCCCCCCTATATGAAAACGACATCCGGCTATGCCAACACAGCCTCTGAAAAGAATGCGGCACGGCACGAGGTGAACGGTGATATCGGTGATTTTTGCTCCGCCGCGGCAAAGCTTTTGAAATACGGCGGTCGCTTCTATACCGTATACAGAACCGACAGGATCGCAGATCTTTTATCCGCGATGCGAAAGGAAAGGCTTGAGCCGAAGCGAATGACCTTCGTCCACGCACACGTCGGTGCTCCGCCCTCAATGGTGCTGACCGAGGCACGCCTCGGAGCAGGGGTCGGCTTACGCATCACGCGCCCGCTGTTTCTGCACCGCGATCGGCAAGCGCGCATCGCGACCGACGATATGGAAACAGTGTACGAAACGGGACTTCTCTTTCCCGAGGAGGATATCTAATGCTTCAAGAAGAAAAAAACAGGATCATACCAAAAACGCTGTATCTGGTGGCGACACCGATCGGTAATCTGTCGGATCTTTCCGAGCGCGCCTTAAAGGTACTGCGCGAGGTCGATTTTATAGCCGCCGAGGACACACGTAACACGTTGCGGCTTTTGACGCATTTCGGCATCAGAAAAGAGCTGTTCAGCTACTTTGAACACAATAAGAACGAGCACGGGAAAATCATTCTTGCACGCCTGATAAACGGTGAGTCCTGTGCGCTGGTAACCGATGCGGGGATGCCCGCGATCAGCGACCCCGGCGAGGATCTCGTCCGCTTGTGTGCCGAAAACGACGTTACCGTAACCTGCATTCCAGGCGCATCTGCCGTGGTAACGGCATTGGCTCTTTCGGCACTTTCGACCCGACGTTTCGTCTTTGAGGGCTTTTTGCCCACGCAGAAAAGCGAACGGCTCGCACGCCTTGACGAGGTCAAGGGGGAACGCCGTACCATCGTTTTTTACGAAGCACCACACAAGCTTCGCGCAACCTTAAGGGATCTGTACGATCGTCTTGGGGATCGCAAAATCTCATTCTGCCGCGAATTAACTAAGCTAAATGAAGATGTTTTTCGTACAACGCTCTCAGATGCCATTGTCTTCTACGAAGAAAAGGAGCCGCGCGGCGAGTACGTTCTCGTCATCGAGGGTGCTGAGGAAGCAGGCGTCGCGGAGGAATCCACGCCCTTACCGCTTCTCTCTCCCGATGCATCGGTCGCCCTTTTTATGGAGAAGGGTCTCTCGCGCATGGATGCGATCAAGGCGGCGGCAAAGGAACGAAAAATGGCAAAAAGCGAATTCTATAAGCTACTGACACACGAGGACTAAAAAAGCCTGCGGACCTATCCGCAGGCTTTTTATACCTTTTAATCTCAGACTTCTACGATGAACTTTGAAAGCTTCTCAAAGAGCTGCTTTGCCTCATCGCCCTCGCAATGCGCGGTGAGCTTGATCGGTGAGAGCAGATCGAGACTGAAAATACCCATAATGGATTTTGCATCTACAACGTATCTGCCGCTCGACAGATCGATCTCAACGTCGGTCAAGCTGACGATCTCAACGAAGCTACGGACGTCCTGAATAGTGGAAAGACGAATGTATGTAGTCGACATATCTTTTACCTCTCTTTATTTTACTGTAATAATTATATCGAATCTGTGCTCGTTTGTCAAGATATCCGTCAAAGTTAATTTTAAAAAAGTGCGACAAAAAGAGCGATTATCCGATAATGCTCTTCAGATGACGGTATGCCTTCTCGATGTCTGCGACAGGGTTTTCGCCGACCTCACGCTCGATCGTCAGGTAACCGCGGTAGCCGATATCGTCAAGCGCGGCAAGATAGCGGTCAAACGGAACGCTTCCCTCGCCGAGAGCGACCTCTTTAAAATATCTGACGCCCTTCACTTCCTCGGGAATCGGATGTACAACGCGATAAATGTACTCGGGATTGCCGTCCTGCAGCTTGATACCGTCCTTTGCGTGGGTGTGAACGATATAATCCTTCAGCGTATAAACGGCGGCAACGGGATCGTCGCCCGTAACCATCACGAGGTTGGCGGGGTCCAGATTGACACCGACACCGTGTGAGCCAAGCGAATCAAGGAACGCTTTCAGCTCCTTTGCGCGCTCAGGACCGGTTTCGACCGCGAAGTGAGCGTCGATGGAGTCGGCATATTCAGCGAGTGCAAAGCACGCCTCCTGCATGATCTTATAGCGGTCGTGCGTAGGATCTGCGGGCACGACACCAATATGCGTGGTTACGATATTGGTCTCCATCTCCTTTGCAAGATCCATAATGCGCTTCGACTTTTCAACCAGCTGCGGGTTCTTTTCGGGATTGCCAAAGCCCTGACCGAGGTCGCCGCAGATCGCCGAGAAGCAAAGCCCCTCCGATTTTACGAAGTCCAAAAGCTCGCGGCGTGCGGTCGCACTGAAATTCTCGGGCGCGTGTTCGCCGTTCGTGCAGTACATCTGCAGACCGTTGATCCCCATTTTTGCCGCCATTTTTACAGCCGTATAGGTATCCTGGCGGAAGGATTCAAGAATTGCACCAATCGGAAAAGAATACATAATGAAAACCTCTCTTTGTTGTATTTAATTAAATTATATAGCAAAAACCCATAGAATGCAATGAAAAAAAATTGTTAAATTCTTTCAAAAAATTGACTTACAAGTACAAAAAGGCAACACCTTCGGTCCTTTTCATAAAATCTGCATCCGCTTCAAGCGCGGGCAGCTTATTCAAGAGATACTGCGTAGCACCGTCGTCGCTTGCTATCTTCTCGCCGAGGATGGAGCATAGAATCCTCCCCTCCTTCTGACAGCGGCGCAAGGCCTTTTGCAGCTCGTTTTTCATACAGAGCGGAAACCCGATCTTGATCGCTCTGTATCCGCGCGCCCGCGCGGACGCCAGCGAGAATTCAAATTCACGGCAAAACGCGTTTTTCTCCTCCGCACAGAGCGTCGTGCTTTCAATCAACTCTGCCATATCAACCTCCATCCACGCGGTTACGCCGTTGCCCATCCAGAAAGGCGCGGATATTTTCAACAGACTCCCCGAGGCAACGCACGCGTGCCTCGTATGCGCCCCACGCCATATGGGGCGTCAGGCAGACGTTTTTATACCCGATCAGCGTTTGATAGGGGTGTGTCAACGGCATCGGCTCGGTGCTGTAAACGTCAACGCCGAGTGCGCCGATCTTTCCGCTTTTCACAGCCTCTGCAACCGCGCCCTCATCCGTGACGGCACCGCGCGCCACGTTGATGAGAATGACGCCGTCCTTCATTTTCGAAATGGCGGTGGCATCGATCAAATGATGCGTCCGATCACTGAGCGGTGTATGCAGGGAGATCACGTCGGACTCCTTCAAAAGGCGCTCGAGAGAAACGGTTCCGTCCCCCTCGGTCGGGTGTTGACGGCACGCCAACACGCGGCAGCCAAGCGCCCGCGCAACCTCTGCAACCCTTTTTCCGATATTTCCGTAACCGATCACACCCCAGCATTTTCCCGCAAGCTCTCTGTAAACGGGTGTCAGGCGGTTCTGCACGCCGCTTGCGGTATATGAGCCGTCAATTACAAAATCGCGGTATTCACGTAGGTGTGTCGCAAGAGACAGCGCCATAGAAAGTGTGACCTGTGCCACGCTGTCCGTAGAATATCCGCGCACGTTACACACGGCAACGCCGCGTGCCGCACACGCGGCCGTATCAACGTTGTCATAGCCCGTTGCAAAAATGCAGATCAAACGCAGCTTCGGTGCTGCAGCAAGTGCCTCTTCCCCGATCTTCACCTTGTTGAGCAGAATGATCTCTGCATCCCGTAGCCGCGAAGGAAGCTCGGACGCCTCGGTATTTGGATAAACCGTCAGCTCTCCGAATTCAGCCAACGGCGAAAGGTCGAGATCTTTGCCGAGCGTATCGGCATCCAACACCTTTACGGTCATTTTGCGGCATCTCCTTCAAGGAAATAGGTCGCTTCCATATCCGCGGTCGAAAGTGCAAACGCCAAGGGAAACATTTCAAAAGCACTTCCGACGTTGCGAGGATCCTCCGTGCCCGAAAAGCCCATGTGGTAACGGATGGCGAATGCCTCCTCCCGCGTGAGCTTCATATATCCCGAAATAATGTAGACCGATTTTTCTCCGTGTCCGTAGGGCATCTTATCATCAAACTCATAGGTCGGAACAGTCTGCCATTTTCCGTTTTCATCCTTCACGTTTCGCGTACCGGGCTTGTAGCAGTTCACCTTACAAAGATCGTGCAAGAGAGCAACGATCGCAATGCTTTCGGGGTCAACCGTCAGCTTGTAGGTATCGCGCACGCGTTCGCGCTCCAGATAATTCAAAAGGCAGTCGTAAACGTTCAGGCTATGCCGCACAAGCCCGCCCTCATACGCACTGTGATAGCGCGCGCTTGCGGGTGCTGTAAAAAAATCAGACGCGCGGGATTCGAGAAAATCAAGGAGCTTATCTGCCCCATCACGCTTGATGAATTGCTTATATATCTTTATAAAACGTTCTCTTTCGTTCATAAAGCCTCCAAAAAACATCGTTGACATTTACATTGTAACACATTTTTGTTGGGCTGTCTACCTTTTTAAAGGAAAAATGCACGGGATCCGTGCATTTTTTCGCTCAAATTTACGAATGGCTGCGAAGGATCTCAAGGATCGTTCCGCAATCGTCCATAATCAGCGTGGGGCGTACGTCAGAGGCGGCAAGGATCCTTTCGTCGGTTTCACCGCTCATCACAAGCACGCTGACTGCCCCTGCATTGTTACCGCATTTCACGTCGGTATATATACGGTCACCCACGACCATCGTGCATTCAGGGGTCACGCCCTTGATCTGCATTGCAAGCCTCGGCATTAATGCCTCGGGCTTTCCGATTACGAGCGGACGCTTCCCCGTTGCGTGAAAGATCATTTCACAAACCGCACCGCAGTCGGGAACGCTTCCGTATTCGGTAGGGCAAACGAGGTCGGGATGCGTCGCAACGTAACGCACCGCACGCGTGCAAAGGATCTTGGACACGTCCTCAAGCTTTTTAAAATTCAGCTCGGTGTCAAAGCCCATCACGATACACTCAACCTTGTCGATGTCGTCGGTCAGCTTAAGACCCGCCTTTTCCATTTCAAGGCGGAGCGATGCAGTTCCCTCGACGTAGATCAGCTCGTCGGGGCAGGTGTTCAGCAAATAGTGAATGGTGGCTTGCGATGAGGTAATAAAATCTTCTGCCTCTGATTTAATTCCGAGTTTATCAAGTTTTTTGACGTAATCTTCAACCGATTTGGAAGAATTGTTGGTCATAAACATATAGTTTCGACCGCTTTTGCGTATGGCTGCAAGCAGCTCCTTCGTAAACGGAAAAAGCTGATTTCCAAGATAGAGCGTGCCGTCCATATCGAACAAAAACAGCCGCGAATTCAGAACCTTATCGATCGTTTCCTGTGGTAGCATTTTCTCCTCCTCTATTCAAGACTGTTATCTGTTAAAATTCTAACACAAAAACGGGGATCTGTCAATCCCCGTTTTTATGTTTATGCCATTGTTTTGAGCATTGGAAGCGTGACCTCATAAAGCGGCGCTTCAGCTTTTTCAAAGCGTTCCGCCTCCTCGATCATATACTGCGCCATACGCTGGACCTCAAGACCGCTACTCCCTGCGGAATGCGGTGTGAGGATCACGTTCGGCAGCGTATAAAACAGGCTTCCCTCACGCGGTGGCTCGGGGTCGGTCACGTCAAGGATCGCCGTCAGCGTCGGATCGCTTTGAAGTGCCGCGATCAGATCCGACTCGACGACCTGTGCCCCGCGCCCCGTATTGATAAAGGTGCTATATGGCTTCATACGACCGAACAGATCACCGTGAAGCATTCCAACCGTTTCGGGAACGTTCGCAAGATGGTTGGAGATCACGGGGCAAAGGTCGAATATCTCCTCAAGACTCGCGGCGGTCACGCCAAGCTCTCTTGCGCGAGCTTCATCGACCTCGGGCGAAAACACGTACAGATCAACGTCGTGCCGCTTCAGCTCGTGAAGCACGCGCATACCGATCGCGCCCGTCCCGAGAATGCCAACCCTTGCACGGAAGTTCCCCGTAAAGCGTTCGATTTCGGAGTGTGCGGCGGCATAGTTGTTCTTCGTGCCGCGGGCAAGGTAGAAAAAGCCCTTGTTCGCGAGCAGGATCATCGCGACGCTACACTCAACGACGGGGACGGCATTGGCGTGCCAAGCACTGAAGATCCGCACGCCACAGCGAAGGAAGGGCTCCGCAAAGCCTTTCACCGATCCTGCGGCATAAAAGATCGCCTTCAGCTTCGGCAGATACTTTTTGATTTCTTCCTCTGTCAACGAAGGCATTCCCCACGTAGAAAAGATGTATTCAGCGTCACGGATCCGTCCGATATCATCTCTTGTGTAGGCGGTAGAAACGACGCCGTATCGCTCTGCAAGCAAAGCCTTCTGTTCTGCCCCGAAAACACGGTCGCATCCGTCGGGACGGTTATTGAAAAATACAGCCTTCATTGTTTTTTCCTCTTATTCCAGACCTTTTCAAACCAAAGCTCTCTGTCGTACGGGATCGGGCGAACGGGACGCTCGGAGCTTTTGACACATCCGTCAGTATACTGCGTCAGGATCTTGCGGCTCTGATACCCGACGTCCTCGGGGATCGCTTCACCCTCCGCCGTCAGTACCAACGCACCGCCGCGTGAGCCTGCGTGCATTGCGGCGTAGATCATTCCGTCGGCATAGGATAGCTGCGTGCAAAGCGTGTCGCGCACCTTGAAGAAGGTCGGTAACTCACTCTGCTCCTTCCATTTGCAAAGGGACGGAAAGCTCTTCCACAGGGTCTCGATCTCCTCATACGCTCGCTTCATCTGAATGGGATCGCGCAAAAAGGCAAAATGCTTACTCATCGTAGCCGCAGCCTTTTCGTATACGGCAGCACAGGTGGAGCGATCGCCCCTGCTCCCTTCAATTATAAAACGAAGCTCGTCCGCCTCTTTTTCGGGATCGCACGGAATCGGTATGCGATCTTCAAGACTTTCAATATGCCGTGCGATACGGATACCGGAGACCTGCGTGGAATTCAGTGCCGATCCGCCCGGGCGGGTCACGCCGTGCGTGCTTGCCGCTTCCCCCGCAACGTAAAGACCGTCGATATTCGTCTGCCAATTCACGTCAACGTCGGCACCGCCGTTGTTGTGCTGGGCACAGACCGCGATCCTCAGCGGTTCGCGTGCCAGGTCGATGCCATTTGCAAGATAGAGCTCGTAAGCACCGCGATTCATTTTCAAAAGCCGTGAAAGCGGCGTTTCGATCAGCGCATCGGAATTGGAGAGATAGGTGCGTGCCTCATCGGAGAGAATCGCAAAACCGCCGTCGGCAAGTGCTGACGGCTCCTCTCTGAAATCGAGATAAACGCGCCGACCGAGCACGACGGACTCACGGTACACGCAAAGATCGATCTTAGAGGAAGCATCTTTTTTTGCGGCGTGGAAGGGCCATTCATATCCCTTCAGAAATACGTCACGCAGTGCATCCTTCGGATCGTCATAATAGTCGTAAAGGAATTCGCGCGTGTTTCCTTGCTGATCCACGGAGATATAACGAGGCAGAACCTGCTGATAGGTTCCCGACAGATTCCAACGAAAGTCGGTCGAGGCAATACCGTACTGCCACTCCGCGACGTTCGAAAAGCAAACGCCTGCCTCAAGCAACAGCGAAGAAAATCCCGTATGGGAAACAGGATATACACGATCGTTGTAGATCCCCGCAGGGCCGCCCGTCGCCACAACGACGTAACGGCAGGGGTAGAAAACAAGGCCGTAATCATCATCGGTGCGCGCCGTGTTCATTGCAAGGACACCGCAGACCTTCCCCGCCCGCGTGACGATACGAAGCGCAAGAATTCCGTCAAGGACGGGAACGCCGTAGCGCTCCGCGCGCGCCTCCAGCACCTCAGTCATTCTTTTCGAGGTGTAGGGGCCGACTGAGCTTGCGCGCGGACGGCTGTCGTGGTCGGTTCTGTACCCCACGAACTCGCCGTATTCATTTTGCGGAAATTCGACGCCGAGCGAGACCAGGCGGTAAAAGGCGCGGACGGAGGACGCCGCCTCGCAAAGCGCAACGTCGCCGTCAACGGCACCGCCGTCAAAAAGCGTCCTTGCCATCTCGATTGCCGAATCGGGCACGTCGTCTGCGGTCGAGACCTTGAAATAGGTCTGCTTATCGCTTCCCGTATTTCGAGAGGTGCCGCACAGCTTTCCCTCGCTCAGTATCGCAATATTTTTGATCCCATCCTCGTAAAGACAGCCCGCGGCGTTATAGCCTGCACAGCCCGTTCCGATCACGATGGCAGTAAACGGTGCTTCGATCCTCATATCAAAGCCTCCGCAGGTGGAATCCACCGTCGGCATTCAGGACGGTTCCCGTTCCGAAATCGAGCAATCCCGACGCGGCGGCAAGCACGCAGTCCGCAACGTCTTCGGGCTCGCCCCATCTTTTGATCGGCGTCACGCCGTCCGCGATCAGCGCATCGTATTTTTCGGTCACGCAAGCAGTCATAGCGGTATGAATGATACCCGGGCGCACCTCGAAAACGGGAATTCCGTAATCGGCAAGACGAGCGGCAAAGAGCTGGGTGATCATCGAGACTCCCGCCTTCGAAATGCAGTATTCGCCGCGCGACACGCTTGCGGTATACGCCGAGATCGAGCCGATATTGACAATGCGGGGGGTGTATCCGTCGGTCGCCTTTGCCTTTTGCGCGATCATGTGATTGGCAAAGGTCTGACACATAAAGAAGGTTCCCTTCGTGTTGACGTTTATCAAGCGTTCAAAGCTCTCCTCAGTCGTTTCCAGGATGTCAAGACGCTGCTTGCAGGCAACGCCCGCACAGTTAACGAGCAGATCGAGTCTGCCGAAATCCGCCTCCACCGACTTCAAAAGCGCTTCGATTTGCTCCACTTTGGAAATATCGCAAAAACGGCTTTCAAAACCGTCGGGCGTATCCTCTCCGTTAGGGCAGGTGATCATCACGCGGTAGCCCTCCTTTTGCAGTGCCTTGGCGATCCCAAGACCGATGCCGCGCGTTCCTCCGCTTACAAGTGCTGTTTTTTGCATGTTACATTCTCCTTATAAAGATTTCGATAGGGTTCATCCATAATCGCGCAGCCCGCATAGCAGCCCGCACGCATCAGCTCGGTACAGCGCGAGCAGGTCAGGCAGAGCTTCTTCGGATCGATCCCGCCTGCAAGATGGTCGCGATAAAAGGTGGGATAGGCGAGGATCTGTCTGCCGAAGCCGACGAAATCGCAGATCCCCTCGCTGAGTGCTTCGTTTGCCTTCGCCATCATATCCTTACCGTAGTAGGTAAAGCCTGAGCCAACGATGGGAAGCGTCGGATTTGCCGCACGCACCACTGCCGTCAGATCGTGGAAGCGTGAAAGACCGACGTCGGGCGTTTCGGGCGGAATATACGCACCCTTTTTATAGGGGCGATTGACGTGCGGATTGTAATAGGGGTTACCGACGGTAATATTGAGAAGCTCGATTCCCCGCTTCCGCATCTGCTCGATCAGGCGCAGGGTCTCGGTAAGATCCGCATTCCCGTTTTCATCGGTTGCAAAGCCGTTCGGATATGCCACCATATCCGAAAGACCGAAGCGGCTCGCGAGGATAACGTTTCCCGACACGGCAGATTTTGCCGCCTCAATACAGCCGAGAAACAAACGCGTTCGGTTTTCAAAGCTACCGCCGTACCGTCCCTCACGCTTGAAGGCGGATAGCGATTCCGACATCAGATAGCCGTGACACGCCTTTACGTCAACGCCGTCAAAGCCAACCTTCTCCGCAAGGCGGGCGGATGCCTCGAATTTTTCGGGAAGTGCGTCAAGATACGCGTCAGCAAGGATCTCACCACCGCGACCGCGTGCCTCATACACCTCGTTTTTATACATCACAGTCGGGTGATAGCTCTGTCGCCCCGAGTGCGTCAGCTGCAAAAACAGCTTCGGCGCATAGCCGCAGCTTTTCACCGCCGTCTCTCTTACCTGCTCGAGCAAGCGACGGAAAACGTCGGCATTCTCCTTTGTCAGATACATCTGCCGTAAATTGGTACGTCCTTCCTCGCAGACGGCGTTTGCCTCAAACCACAAAATAGCGGCGCCGCCCTCTGCAAGACGCAAATACTTTCGTACCGTATAGCTGTCGGGCTCACCGTTTTGCTTACAGTCAAAGCCCTCCATCGGCTGAAAGACAATGCGATTAGCAATTCTCTGACCGCAAAGTGTAAATTCTTTATTTACCATTGTCATTCTCCTACCAATTCGTGTAGCGTTTTTGCGTCCTGCAGGAAATTCTCCGGAAGATCGTCCTTTGCAAATTCCAAAACGTACGGCCGCGCGCCGATCAGGGCGATGTAAGCCTGCCAATCCCGTAGATTTTCGGAGAGCATTTTCCGCACGGTCCTCTCTCCGTATATCCAGTTGTAAACGTGAACGTTTTCAATGTGCGAAGCGAGCCTTTTGATATCCTCAAGGTTTCTTTCGTAAGGGTGGATCGGTTGCCAATAGGTTCTGAGGTTTTGCGCCCCCACCGCATTCAGAAGGCGCAAGGAGCTTTCAGCCGTATCGTTATAGGTGCCGTTATGAAATTCGATCCCGATACGAATACCGTAGCCGCTTGCCATTGCGGCATATTCCTTCAGTGCAGAAGCGTCGGTCAAAAAAACATCCTCCGTACAGTCGGCAGACGGCGTTTTCCTTGCCCAGATCCGCACGACGGGCGCACCGAGTGCCGCCGCCGTTTCAAGGACCGTTTGAAAATATTCCGCGCCGTGTCCATTCTCACCGAGCGTGAAGTAGCTGCCATAGGACAATACCGAAAGCCCTGCCGCAGAGGTCTTCTCACGCGTGTTGCTTGCCGTTTCAAGCTCACCCGGCGGGACGTGAATATCGCCGCCCCATTCGATCCCATCAAGCCCCGCTTTCTTTGCCAGGGCAATAACGTCATCAACGCCAAGCGAACGGAAGGTAACCGATGTAAGTGCAAGCGTATGCTGTTTCATACTTCATTTCCTCCTTGTATCCCCATTTTATCAAAGATTTTGGAAATATACAATTTCCATTCTCACGAAATACATTTCCAATCTTGCATTTTTTGCAGACTTATGGTATAATCAAAATTCAAGGAAGGAGAGTCATTATGAAACTGTCTGAAAGCATAAACGCATATATTTCGGATACGACCCTTACGGTAGGAAACGTATACGAGAAGCATTGCCATACGGAATACGAGCTGATCTATCTGTTGAACGGTAGCGTACTGATCAATCTTGAGGGTGAAAAGATCCTGCTGACCGAAAAGGATGCGATCCTGATCTCTCCTTTGTCCTATCACATCGTAAGCGGCCGCGGCACGGCATACCGCCGTCTGATCATGAGGTTTTCTGTCGAGGACGTTCCCGCCGAGATCCGTCCGCTCTTAGAAAAGGGAGCAAAGGCCTCCCCTGTCAACCGTGACGCGCAGCTCTCAAAGCTCCTCGCAAGACTTGCGGATGTGCTTGAAAACGGGGACGAAATCTACCGTCCGCTGGCGTACGCTTGGCTCACCGAATCGCTCTACTTCTTCATTCATCCCGATCACGCGAAACAAAGAAACGAACCAAAAAGCACGGGAATGATCAAGGAAACGATCGCCTATATCGACGCGCACCTTGACCGTAACGTCACCGTGCGTGAGCTTGCAAGCCTTCTTTACTGCTCGGAATCCACCTTAAACCACGTCTTCAAAAAGGAAATGAATATCCCGATCAAGCAGTACGTGATCGATAAGAGGATCGCTTATGCAAAGGCAAAACTTGAAAACGGCATCCCACCGCTCGAATGCGCTACGCTCTGCGGTTATCGAAATTATCCTGCCTTTTATAAGATCTTTGTTAAAAATACGGGACTCTCTCCCTCAGGCTACGCAACAAAATCCCAAAAAGACCTTGACAACGTCGCGGATGATGTGATAATATAATTACGTATAAGGGAGTAATCGGCGCTTTGCGTAACAGGGCCAACACACGGGGATCTCCTCTGGCTTTGTTTCAAATGATGAGACTTATTCGCTAAACGGCGAATAAGTCTTTTTTGATGACTCCCCCATCTTCAAAGGAGAATGCTATGAAAGAGTATCTCAAAAGCACCGACGAGGTATTGCGGGAATACAACGCAACGCCCGAAGGTCTCAACCCCGAGGAGGCGGAGGCACGCCTCGCCGCAAACGGAAAGAACAAGCTGAAGGAGGGAAAAAGCGAATCACTTCTACACCGCTTTTTTAAGCAGCTGATCGAACCGATGACGATCATCCTGATCGTTGCCGCTATTATTTCCGGGATTCTTGCAATCAGGGAAAGTGAATTTCCGTCCGACGTAATCATTATTATGGCGGTCGTTGTGATCAACGCCGTGCTCGGCGTCGTACAGGAGAGCAAGGCGGAAAAAGCGATCGCCGCCCTGCAGAAGATCGCAGGCGCGACCTCGAAGGTCATTCGTGGCGGTGCGCAGATCACCGTCCCCAGTGAGGATCTGGTTGTCGGCGATATCATTGTGCTCGAGGCGGGCGACGCAGTTCCGGCTGATGCACGCATCATTGAATGTGCCTCGATGAAGGTTGAGGAGGCTGCCCTGACGGGTGAATCCGTCCCTGTCAACAAGACCGCGGAGACCCTGGAAGCAGATGCAGGTAAGGACGTCCCGCTCGGTGACCGCAAGAATATGGTCTTTATGGGCAGTACCGTCGTATACGGCCGCGGCCGTGCCGTCGTCGTAGCGACGGGTATGGACGCTGAGATGGGTAAGATCGCCGACGCGCTTACGATGGCTGAGGAGGGAAAAACGCCTCTGCAGCGCAAGCTCGGACAGCTCAGCAAGGTGCTGACCTTCCTCGTGATCGGCATCTGCGTCGTGATCTTCGGTATCAATATGATCCGTGCCCTCATTGACCCCGTAGCCTCTATCAACACGGTATTTCTGCTTGACACCTTTATGATCGCCGTTTCACTGGCGGTTGCCGCAATTCCCGAGGGACTTGCGACCGTCGTGACCATCGTTCTTTCGATCGGCGTTACCAATATGTCGAAGCGCAACGCGATCATCCGCAAAATGACCGCCGTTGAAACGCTCGGCTGTACGCAGATCATATGCTCGGATAAGACCGGAACGCTGACGCAGAACAAAATGACCGTCGTTGAGCATTTTGCGAAGGACGAAAACCTGCTTGCCACCGCAATGTCTCTTTGCTCCGACGCACAGATCGACGGCGACACGAAGCAAGCGATCGGCGAGCCGACCGAATGCGCGCTTGTCAACTACGCTTTTGCTTTAGGGCTTGACAAACGCGATCAGTCCCGCGAATACGTACGTATCGGCGAGGTTCCCTTCGATTCGGGCCGTAAAATGATGACGACCGTCCATAAAACCGCAGACGGACGTATTCTGCAGTTCACGAAGGGTGCGCCCGACGAGATCTTAAAGCGCTGCACCACGATCCTCGTAGACGGCAACGTCCTGCCGCTTGACGACAAAAAGCGTGGGGAGATCCTTGACGCCAACAAGAATATGGCAGACCGCGCTCTGCGCGTGCTTGCCGCATCGCAAAAGCCGCTTGACGCAGCTCCCTCGGAATACACGGTAGACCTTGAAAACGAGCTTTGCTTCGTCGGGCTCGTCGGTATGATCGACCCCGTCCGTCCCGAGGTAAAGCCCGCGATCGACGAGTGCCGCAGTGCCGGGATCCGTCCGATCATGATCACAGGCGACCACAAGGATACCGCAGTCGCGATCGCGATCCAGCTCGGCATCATTCAGAATGCTGACGAAGCGATCACGGGTGCTGAGCTTGACGAGATCTCCGATGAGGAATTTGAAAACACCGTCGAGAAGTATTCGGTCTATGCAAGAGTTCAGCCCGAGCATAAAACGCGCATCGTCAACGCATGGCGCAAAAAGGGAATGATCACGGCAATGACGGGCGACGGTGTCAACGACGCCCCCGCGATCAAAAACGCCGACATCGGCGTCGGTATGGGTATCACGGGCACCGACGTTACCAAAAACGTTGCCGATATGATCCTGACCGACGACAATTTCGCGACCATCGTCGCGGCGGCAGGTGAAGGTCGCCGTATCTACGATAACATCCGCAAATCCATTCAGTTTTTGCTTGCGTCGAACCTATCCGAGGTTTTGTCGATCTTTATCGCAACGCTGCTCGGCTTCACGATCTTCCAGCCCGTGCATCTTCTGTGGATCAACCTGATCACCGACTGCTTCCCTGCATTGGCGCTCGGTATGGAAAAGGCGGAAAAGGACGTTATGAAGCGTCCTCCGAGAGATTCGAAGGAAGGCATTTTCGCAGGCGGTCTCGGCTTCGCCGTTGTTTATCAAGGGCTTCTCGTCTCCCTCATCACGCTTGCCTCTTATCTGATCGGCCGCTACGTGCTTGCCGACGACTTTGCAAGTCTTGGTAGCTCGATGGCATTTCTGACGCTCTCGATGGCTGAGATCTTCCATTCCTTCAATATGCGCTCCCTGCACGGCTCGATCTTTACAATGAAGAAGCAGAACCTCTGGCTATGGGGCGCGGGACTTCTCTCCTTCCTGATGACGACTCTGGTCGTTGAGATCACTCCGCTCGCAAACATCTTTTCTCTCACGCACCTCGGCTTTACGGAATACGGCATCGCATTTGCGCTCGCCGTTTCGATCATCCCGATCGTTGAGTTTACGAAGCTGATCTACCGTCTCATTCACAAAACCAAAAAAGCATAACGAAAAAGGCACAGGAAATATCCTGTGCCCTTTTTTACAAAAGATGCGAATAGCCGTCTTGTCGCAAGCCTTCAGTCAGCTTTCCGATCTGCTGTGCCCGATTTTTCGTCGTTACCAGCACGGCGTCGGGCGTGTCGATCACAATAAGCCCCTCGACCCCAAAGGCAACGAGCGTTCTTTTTTGCGTCAGAAGAATATTGTTGCGGCTTGAATAGACGGCACAGTCTCCGATCCTTACGTTCCCTGCGGCGTCAGCCTTATGAAATACGCCGAGCATATCAAGGCTTCCGACGTCATTCCAGGAAAAATCCGCAGGAATCATTTGAATGCGGTCACTTTTTTCAAGCACCGCGTAATCGATCGAGGTGGCAGGGAGTGCGCCGTAAAGCGCAAAAAGCTCCGCATCCGACGTATTCTTCATCCCCATAAGTCCCGTGTAAAGACTCGGCAGATGACGCCTGATCTCCGATAGCAGTACGGACGCCCGTGCGACGAGGATGCCGCTATTCCAGAAATAGCGCCCTTCCTTCAAATAAGTCTCTGCGATCTTTTCCGTCGGCTTCTCACAAAAGGAACGCACGCGAAATGCCACGCCATCGCGCTCCCCCGCTTCGATATATCCGTATCCCGTTGCGGGAAAGCTCGGCGGAATGCCGATCACCGTCAATCGATCCCCGCAGTCGTCGATCGCGCGTCTCAGCGTTTTTTGGAAGCCCTCGGTCGGATGAATATATGCATCCGACGGCAGGAGCAGTAAAACACAGTCCCCCGACTCGACGAATCGACGCATCGCGAAATAACCGATCGCCGCCGCTGTTCCACGTGCTGACGGCTCCGCCACGATCTGCGTCTTTTCAAGAATTTCCGAAAGTGCTGCTTGCGTTTGTATCTTTAGCCCCCGCGCAGTCAAGACGTATAAATTTTCTTTTGGAACGACCCCGAAAAGACGCGCCACGGTTTCCCGCAGCAAAAGATCGTTCCCCGACAAATTCAAAAATTGCTTGGGTCTGTCTTTTCTCGACAAGGGCCAGAAGCGCGTGCCGCCGCCACCTGCAAGAATGCCACCGAATACGTCCATCTCATTCTCCTTTTGGGATTTTGAGTTAGTTTGTATCGGTGGCATTCAATTTATCCGTTCGTTTCCATTCTCGAAAAATATCCGATATACGGAACGGCGGGCGCATCGGGATAATAGTGCTGATACAGATCCACGAAATAATCGTCGGTCATGCTTGCGATAAAATCAATGGCGATCTGTCGGGGATCGCTTTCCTCATACGGCATCGCCGTAGGATAGGTGCTTGCGGCAACCAGCTCTACATGATGACGGTAAACGGGCGAATCCTTGCGTTTTTCTCTCAGGTCCTCAAGAATACGCGCGTAAAGCTTTTCAAACATAGGATAAACCCACATTTTCATCTTCTGGTCGATCTCCTCGTGGCGGTATATGTACTCGTAATTCAGCCGTTTCGCTTCTGCCAACGCATCAAAATGCTCACTGCTGAGTGCGATATACGGCCGCCCATAGCTGTTTTCAATGATGCTGACGGTCAGATTGTTGATCATCTCGGCATTGATACTGCCGATCGCCCCCGCACCGTACACCTCGTCACTTTCAAGCAAATGTGCGCGGCGCGCGTCCTGTCGATCCTTCCCGAGATATGCAATCAGGTCGGAGATCCGCACCACGCACCCCTCAAGCGTTGAAGGAAGAATGCGACGGTTTTCCTCCGCATCCATCAGACAACGGTCAACTGCGGCGTCAAGCGCATCGAAGTCCTTCATCGGCTGTGGCTCGTAGATCGGAAGCTCGGTCTCACCGTTATGCGCAAGAATTCCGTTAAGAGTCTGTAGCGTGAGGTTGTGTGAAAAAATACGGTCAAGCACGCGCACGCTGTGTACGTTGTGGCAAAAGTAAACGCCAAGCTCCCCCTTTGAGATCTCGGAGAGATATTTCTCCCCCGCATGACCGAAGGGTGTATGACCGATATCGTGTCCCAGCGCGATCGCCTCGATCAGGTCGAGGTTAAGGTGCAAAACGCCACCGATCGTGCGCGCGATCCGCGATACCAGCTGAACGTGTAGAGCGCGGCGCGTGATATCATCGTGTCGGTAGAAGGAAAAGACCTGGGTTTTATCCGAATAGCGGTTATAAAAGGGACTGTGCAGGATCTTATCCACGTCACGAACGAAGGTAGGACGCCAGATTGAGGCGCGGTCGCGCGAGGGATCACGACGGATCGCATCCTCGTCACGAAATGCAAGCGCCTGATAGGAATGCGCGCGATTCTCCTCCTCCATTCGACGAACCAATTCAATTGACAGTTTATCGTATTTCATTCGTCATCCTTTGAAAAAGGCGTCGCATCACTACCGTTTGGGTAGCCGAGCGACGCCGTTTTTATAAAGCTTACGCCTTGCCGATCGAGCCGAAGAGCTCCATCTTTTCCTTGACGGTAGCCTTGATCGCTTCCACACCGGGAGCGAGCAGCTTTCTCGGGTCAAAGCCCTTGCCCTCAAGGTCCTTGCCTGCCTCAACGTACTTGCGCGTTGCTGCGGCAAACGCCAGCTGGCACTCGGTATTCACGTTGATCTTAGCAACGCCGAGCGAGATCGCCTTCCGGATCATCTCAGCGGGGATACCCGTACCGCCGTGCAGAACGAGGGGCATCACGCCGGTCTTCTGCTGGATCTTATCAAGCGTATCAAAGGAAAGACCTGCCCAGTTTGCGGGATACTTACCGTGGATATTACCGATACCTGCCGCAAGCATCGTAACACCGAGATCGGCGATCATCTTGCACTCGTCGGGATCTGCGCATTCGCCCATACCGACAACGCCATCCTCTTCACCGCCGATAGAGCCAACCTCTGCCTCGAGAGAAAGCCCCTTCTCAGCACAAACGTTTACAAGCTCCTTGGTCTTCTCTACGTTCTCCTCAATCGGATAGTGCGAGCCGTCGAACATAACCGACGAGAAGCCTGCCTCGATGCACTTGTAGCAAGCCTCGTAGGAGCCGTGGTCAAGATGCAGTGCAACGGGAACCGTGATCTTCAGCTCGTCGATCATCGCGGAAACCATATTTGCAACCGTCTTGAAGCCGCACATATACTTACCTGCGCCCTCGGATACACCGAGAATGACGGGAGAGTTCAGCTCCTGCGCGGTTTGCAGGATCGCCTTCGTCCATTCCAGATTGTTGATGTTGAACTGACCGACAGCATATTTGCCGGCCTTTGCTTTTTCAAGCATTTCCTTAGCAGATACTAACATTTTATTCTCCTTAAAACTTATTTCAAATTGAATTACGCTATTATTATACAACGAATTTTTCAAAAAGGAAAGACCTTTTGCAATTTTTATTTCAAAAATCCGTTGACGATCGCTTCCTCTGCCTCTTTTTCGGTAAGTCCCAGGGTCATCAGCTTGATCAACTGCTCCCCTGCGATCTTTCCGATCGCCGCCTCGTGAATCAGTGAGGCGTCTACGTGATTGGCGAGGATCTCGGGAACCGCGATCACGGATGCGTGATCCATGATGATCGCGTCGCATTCGGTATGACCGCTGCAGCGGTTGTTCCCGCGGATGTTGGACAGGAATTTCTGCCTTGAATGATCTCTTGCGACGGATCTTGAAACCACGTGCGTGCCCGAGTTTTCACCGTCAAGATCGATCTCAAACTCGGTTTCAGCAAACTGCTCGCCGTGCGTCATAAGCTTTTCGTGGACGATGAGCGTTGCATTCCTTTGAAGACGTGCGGTCGTCTTTCTGCGGGTGGAATCCACCCCCTTGATCTGTGCGGTCTGCATTTCCATATAACCGCCCTCGTCGATCTCAACGACGGTTTGGGGATTCATAATGTTTTTGCCGTTGCCGTCTCCCTCGCCGTAATGCTTTTCGATATACTTTACGCGGGCGTTCTTACCGACGAAGAAGCTGTGAATGCCGCTATGCTCCGCATCCCCGTCACCGCCGTTGTGAATACCGCATCCCGCAACGATGGTCACGTCCGCCCCCTCACCGATGTGAAAGTCGTTATATACCAGCTCTTTCAAGCCGGTTTTGGAAAGCAGCACGGGAATGTGTACGCTTTCGTTTTTCGTACCCGGCTTGATAATAATATTAATTCCCGGCTTGTCGTCCTTTTTGACGATCTCAATATTCTCTGAGGATTGCTTGCCGTAAAGTGCGCCGTCAATGCGTAAGGAATACGCCCCCTCCGGAACCTCGTGCAGATCGGCGACCTGCTCAAGAAGTGCGAGTTGTATCTTATCCATTCAGCTCACTCTCCCTTCGTGAATCGGCAGCCGGCGTTCACGTTCAAAAGCCCCGGCAAGACCTTTTCCTTCGTATCGTAGGTATCAACGCGGCCGTCCACAAGCACGATCACCTTATCCGCAATATCAAGGATGCGCTCCTGATGCGAGATGATCAGGATCGTACCGTGCGTTCTCTCATGCATTTTCTCAAACACGCGGATGAGATTGTTGAAGCTCCAAAGGTCAATGCCCGCCTCAGGCTCGTCGAAGATCGAAAGCTTGGTTCCGCGCGCGTTGATCATTGCGATCTCGATGCGCTTCAGCTCACCGCCCGAGAGAGATGCGTTGATCTCACGGTTGATATAATCCTTTGCGCAGAGTCCGACCTCGGAAAGATAGGTGCAGGCGGTCGAAATCGAGAGCTTTTCGCCCGCCGCCATAGAGACCATATCCTTTACGGTCAAGCCCTTGAACCGAACCGGCTGTTGAAAGGCAAAGCTGACACCCATATTCGCACGCTCGGTAATCGAAAGGTTCGTAATATCCTCGCCGTCAAGCAAGATCTGCCCCGACGTAGGAACGAAAATGCCTGCGATCACCTTTGCAAGCGTGGACTTTCCGCTTCCGTTCGGTCCTGTAATGGCAACGAAGCGGTCGTCTATTTTCAAATTGACATCCTTCAGGATCTCGGTATTTTCGACCCGATAGGATACGTTTCTTAATTCCAGCATCGTTTTTTATCCTTAGTTTGTTGTTACTCTTTATACCGTTAAAATTATAACATATTTTTTAACAAATTGCAACAGATTTCCGTCTTTTCTTATGAAAACCACTGTGAAAAATCATAAGCGGAAAATACGCCTTCTTCGGGAAAATGCACAAATTCCATTCTTTCACCCGTTTTCGGATGCAAAAACGCCAAGCGGAATGCGTAAAGCGCGAGAAACGGCTCCTTTTTCCGTGACCCATAGCGTGCGTCTCCGACGAGAGGACATCCGCGTGAGGCAAGCTGAACACGGATCTGATGGGTGCGTCCCGTTTCAAGACGGATATGCAGAAGCGGACAACCGTCGCCATCGGCAAGGGTGCGGTAAGTAAGAGCAGCTTCCTTCACCCCCTTGCGCATACGGTCAACGACGAAGGTCTTGTTACCGCTGCGAGAGTGAAACAAGAGGTCGGTGAGCCTTCCCTCCCGTTCGGGAAGTCCCCCTTCACATACTGCCAGATATTCTTTACAGAAATCCTTTTTTTCTTGCACCTGCGCGCACAAAAGCGCGGCTGTTTTCTTATCCTTAGCATAAACGACGACGCCACCCGTCCCCTTATCAAGTCGGTGAACGGTATACAGCGGTGCGCCGCCCCCTGCAAGCAGAGTCGGCATCCCCGGAGCGTCGACAGCATCCTCTGACAGGATCATCGGCGGCTTCACAGCGACGGTAAGACAGGCATCCTCATAAAGAATCTGAATATCCACAATACACCTCTTGGATCTTTTTTCAAAACCATTATAAATGCATCCGCTGAAATTGTCAAGTTGCTTTCTCCTATCAAGGATTAGCGAAAGACGGCGACGTTGCATATGATGAAAGGGAAACGATAGGAAAGAAGGTAATATCTATGCCGATTCAGGAAAAGGCTCAACTTCCCGAGCGCGCTTTTTTCGCCGCGGCGAACGGCTATGACGGCTTTCGAAGTGAGTACGCTGAGCTCTTCCCCTCGCGTGCATTCGATGCCGTTTTTACACTGAAGGGCGGACCGGGAACCGGCAAAAGCAGCTTGATGCGTGCTTGTGCCAAGATCCTGCTTCCGCTTGGATTTGACGCGGAATACTTTTACTGCTCCTCAGATCCTGCGTCGCTGGATGCCGTCATACTGACGAAGGGACGACACCGCGCAGTTATCCTTGACGGTACGGCACCGCATACGCGTTGTGCGGACGTTCCCGGGATCATTGACGAGATCGTGAATCTCGGAGACTATTGGGATGCCGACACGCTGAAAGCGGACAAAACCGAGATCCTTCGTCATATGGAGGAAAAGGCACACGCTTTTTCGCTGGGATACGCCTATCTCAAAGTCGCGGGGACGGCAGATGCGGCGCTTATGAGCGAAGTGGAATACGGATTGAACCGCGCAAAGCTGCGCGGTGCCGTTGAACGGTTTGTGCGTCGCTTTGGAACGGGGAGATCGCGTCGGGAATCCCACCGCATCATCACGTCGGTCGGTATGCGCGGGATCGTTCAGCTGAAGACGCCTTTGCTTTATGCCGACGACATTTCGGTCGTCAACGACCCGTTTGGCGTTGCCCGACATTTTTACAGGCTGCTGCTGTGCGAGCTTTCGCAACGCAAAATACCGTATATCGAGCTGGTCTCCCCCTTCTCACCAAACGTCGCCGAGGGTGTTATCCTGCCCGAGCACCGATACGCCATCGTAAACGGTAGCGAAGCAGTCAAAGACGGGAAATACATCAATATGAACCGCTTCCTCTGCAAGGAGGTCCTGCGTTTCCAAAGAAAGGATCTGCGCCGCCTTTCGAAGATGCAAAAGGAGGCAACCGACGCCGCCCTTGATGCATTTGCCAAGGCGGGCGAGCATCACTTCGCACTCGAGTCCTATTATACACCCGCAATGGATTTCGGAAAAAAGGAGATCAGAACCGCCGAGATCTGCGAAAAAATTGCGGATATCTGTACTTTGAGTTGACAACGGCAGGAAATTGTGCTATAATCCTATATTGTATTTTACTGCGGTTTGCAAAAAAAGAGCAACCCTGCGGTTGCTCTTTTTGAATTACATAGCGGAAACGATCTCTGCCGTATCCTTCGCGATCATCAGCTCCTCGTTGGTCGGGATCAGATAGACCTTGACGGGTGCATCCTTTTTCGACAAAAGCGTCGTACCGATCGGGCGCGGAACGTTTGCGTTGACCTCCTCATCCAGCTCAACACCGAGGAACTCAAGTCCCTTACAAGCGAGCGAGCGGATCTGGTGCGTATTCTCGCCGATGCCGGCAGTAAATACGATTCCGTCGAGTCCGCCCATTGCGGCGGCATACGAACCGATGTACTTTTTGATCTGATAGCCAAGGATCTTGAATGCCAGCGCGGCGCGGTGATTTCCCGCCTCCATTGCGGCAGTGATATCACGGCAGTCGGACGAAACTCCCGAAACGCCCAGGAATCCACACTTCTTGTTCAGAAAATCGTTCATCTGGGCCGGCGTCATGTTTTCCTTTTCCATCAGGAAGGATACGATCGCGGGGTCGATGGTACCGCAACGCGTTCCCATCTCAACACCGTCAAGCGGTGTGAAGCCCATCGTGGTGTCGATGACCTTGCCGCCCTTCACTGCAGAAATGGAAGAACCGTTTCCAAGGTGGCAGGTAACGATCTTCGTTTCCTCTGCGGGCTTATCAAGCAGCTTCAGCATCTCGCCCGTGACGTAACGATGCGACGTACCGTGGAAGCCGTAACGGCGAATGTGATACTTTTCATAATATTCGTACGCGATCGGATAGAAGTATGCCTCCTCGGGCATCGTTTGATGGAATGCCGTATCAAATACGAGAACCTGAGGTGTGCTCGGCATAGCGTCGGTACAGCCCTTGATACCCATCAGACTCGGACCCGTGTGCAGGGGCGCAAGATCACGGCAAAGCTCGAGCTTTTCGATCACGTCGTCGTTGACGAGCACAGAGCCCGAGAAATAGGGACCGCCGTGAACCACGCGATGACCGACAGCGCCGATCTCACTCATATCCGAAATACAGCCAAGCTCCTTATCCGTCAACGTCTGAACGAGGATCTTAGTTGCATCGGAATGATTTTTCATTTCCAGATCCGCAACGTAATCCTCTTTACCGGGAACCTTGTGAATGATGCGTCCACCGATTCCGATGCGCTCACAAAGTCCCTTCGCCTTTACCTGTCCGGAAGCAGTATCAAACAGCTGATATTTGAGAGAGCTGCTACCCGCGTTTACAACCAAAACGTTCATTCAAAAATCCTCCATAATAGATAAATGTCTAACCTTCTCTATTATAAACCTTTTCTTTGTCAATTACAAGAATCTTTTTCGTAATTTTGAAATTTTTCCCGTAAAATGGAGCGCAAGATGAAAAATGTCGCAATCGTAAGCGAATACAACCCCTTTCATCGCGGACACGCCTACCAGATCAAGCGCATCCGTGAGGAATTCGGAGCCGACACACGCATCATTGCCATCATGGGGGGAAACGTCACGCAACGCGGTGAGCCTGCGGTCGCGGACAAGTATCTGCGCGCCCGTGCGGCGGTGGATGCGGGCGTCTCTCTCGTCCTTGAGCTTCCCTTCCCGTTTTGCGCCGCATCCGCCGACGTATTTGCGCGGGCGGCGGTATCGATCGCAGACAGTCTTTCGGGAATCGATATTCTTTCCTTCGGCAGTGAGTGCGGTGACATTATGTTGCTTTCAAAGGCAGCACGCCGTATGGAATCAGCGGAATTCAAGGATGCGTTTGCATCCGTGTCTCTGAAGGAAAGCTATGCGCGTGCACTTGAGCAGACCTACGCCGAGCTATACGGTGATGACGCAAGTCTTTTGCGTTCGCCCAATAACATTTTAGCGATCGCTTATCTGCGTGCGCTCCACCGACTCAACAGTCGGATCATACCGCACACCGTCAAGCGAGAAGGAGATTATGCGGATCTTTCCGTCACGACGGAGTATCCGAGTGCCGCGGCGATCCGTAATACACTTCGAGACGGCGATTTCGACAGCATCCGTTCGGCGTTGCCGACGGAAACGCACGACATATGGAAGGATGCGTTTCAACGTCGGCTTTTTCCCACTGACCCCTCACGTCTTTCAAATGCCTTTTTAGCATTTTTAAGAATATACAAACCAAACGGCCTCTCCATTGCGGAGAGCTCCGGCGGCCTTGCGGAGCGGCTTTGCAGCCTTTCCCTGACTGTCGGAACTATGGTGCAGCTGTATGAGGCTGCCGCCACAAAGCGCTATACCAACGCCAGGATCAGGCGTGCCGTATGGAATCTCTTCCTTGAAGTTACCTCCTTTGAGGAAAGTCAGCTTCCCTGCTACACTCAGCTTCTGGCGATGGATTCCGACGGACGGAGCTTTCTATCGGAAATACGCAAGCAAAAAAGGATCGAGATACTGACGAAGCCTGCCGATTATACCTCGCTTTCCGATCAAGCGAGGGTACAGGCAGAAAAAAGTGTTCGTGCCGATTCGATCTTTTCTCTTGCAATTCCGTCGAGTCCGCCCGCGGATGCCTTTTTACGATGTACCCCCTACTACAAAAACGGCGAATTTGCTCGACAACTTCATCCCGACGCATAACGTAATTCGACGCATTCAGCACAAAGCTTGCGGTATGATGAAATTGCGCGGCAAAACCAATTCGCAAAAAAATCGGAAAGGAGTCGTATAATGATCAAAGCAAACAACATTGAAGGAAAATACCTGGAATACAAGGGTCAGCCGCTGGTTCGTCAGGACAACGAGCTTTATTATGGCGATATGGCGCAGGATTACTATCTGTTTTTGATGATCATGAGCTATAAGGAAGAGCCAAAGCTGAAGGTTCAGATCCCCGATATGGTAATGATCCAGATCGTTAACAAGGAATCAGGGCTTCCCGAAAAGCAAGGAAGCGCGAAGGGTCTTTACGCCGCGTTTGATCTCGGAACCGCTTGGCTCGAACGCTATAACAGAGCTTAACGGTCGCCGAATTTCATTTGCAGGGGCATATTCGCCCCGGGAGGTATGCAAGAATGAAAAAAACGCGAACCAAACATAAAGCACGCAGTCGTGTGCGTACGGTTTGTATTACCCTGCTTACCGTCGCCACGGCTGCCGGTTTATTTGGATGCAGTCCAAGATCCATGATCCCCGGCGGCTATGCCGGAATCAACGTTTCCTCAAGGGACGAATCCGTTGTCCCTTCCTCAACGAAGCCGAAGGAGCCGAATGCATCGTCCTCCTCGTCGCTTCCCGACGCACCGCCTGAGGTCCCGACCTATCTTGATTTTCTGACGGGGCTTCAAACGACAGACAGCTCCTATGAAAACGCACGTCCGATCTCGATCGTGATCGACAACCGAGACAGTTCCCTGATCCAGTGCGGGATCTCCGCTTCTCCGCTTTGGGTAGAGGCACCGATCGAAAGCGGCGCTACGCGCATTATGCTTTTCTATTCCAATGCAAAAAGCATTCCGACCGTTGCGTCGGTTGCGTCCACGCGCTCCTATTTTGTGAAGCTGTCAAGCGCCTTCGGCGCCGTTTCCGCATATGCGGGCACGACGGACCGTATCGGAGAGGCCTCGGTCTCCTTCAGTGGTGCTGACACGCTCGATTACATTTTGCAGAATCTGTCGTCGGTCTTTTTTCGTGATACCGCGATCGCCTCGCCGTACAGTCTTCTGACGGATGGGGTGCGTATCACCAACGGTATTCTGAACTGCCGTTATTCCGCCACACGAAAAAGCGAACAAGTGCTTCCGTGGTCGTTTTCCGACGAGGATCAACTGATCCCCACTGCCGGAGAACGCGCCAACACTATCGACCTTCGTTTTTCGGAGCATCAGGCGGTTTCCTTCCTCTACGATTCGGGAAGCGGATCATACGTGCGTATGCAAAACGGGGCACCGCATACCGAGACGCAGAGCGACGCGCAGATCTCCTTCCGCAACCTACTTCTTCTCACCTGCGATTCAATCGTTTTCGAGCAGGAAAACGGAACGAGTCTTGATTTTGATCTGGAAAACGGCGGCAACGGATATGCCGTTTTCGGCGGTGTGGCAACGAGAATCGTATGGAAGCTTGATGAAAGCGGGCTTTTAAAGATCAGCGATCAGGGCGGAAAGCAGTTAACGCTTCCCGCAGGAAAAACCTACGTTGGACTTCTGAAATCGTCCTCCTTGAATGCAATCGTGCTATCCGAATAAAAAATGAGGCTGTCTCAAATATAATTTGAGATAGCCTCTTGTTTGATAAAGGGCTAGGCAGATTTAGAGGAAAATTCGTCGTTCTTCGCCCCGAAGGCGTATTTACATACGTCGAGAGGGCGAAAACGGCGAAAGAAAATGGCAAACAAATGGGTTGGAGAAATTCGTAGAATTTCAACCTTACAGCTTTTCAAGTGCGCAACGAAGCGTAGTCGTGCCGCTTATTGTCTTAACTCTTCCATTTTCGTTTTTGCCTAAGTGTGACAGCCCCTTTTTTTAAGAAACGATATCCTCTCCGACAGACCGCATTAAAAAATCGTGGCTAAAGGAAGGACGGTTGATCGAAATCCACAGCTTCATATATGCCGCCACGGGAGCGATTGCGGGAAGCACCTTGATTCCCAGCTTTGTATAAACGTCCATACTTTCGTATTGAAGGTCACTGCAAACGCCCGAAACGAAGATCGGACGGTCGCACGAGCGCGCAAGCGCGAGAAAATCCAAAAACTCGCCGCTCGCCGTCGGCAATGTCCCCGAATGATAGGATTGCAGTAAAACCGCATCACAGCCGTCAAGAGAACGCGGATAAGCGACACCGACACTCGGTGAAAGGTGAAAAACGCGCCGTGAAAGATCCGTGACAGAGCCCGTTACCGCACCGTCGGGAAGCGCGCGGTAGGCATCGTTTTTCATGATCCGATTGCCGTCGTAGATCGCGTAGGGTTCGCCGAGGGAAGAAACGGCATCCGAGAATGCGGGTTGTATCAAAGTGCGCGTAGCACGCAAAATTTCCGTATGCTCGCCGAGATTGCGATAGGAAACGAAAGCGCCGCGATGTGCCGTCTCATCCTCGATCAGGGCAACTGCCGCCGCAAGATTATCTACTCCGTTTGCATCGGGCTCGCCAACGGGCGCCCGTGAGGAGACCAGAACGATCGGCTTCACGGAATCGGAAAACAGATATCCAAGATATGCCGCGGTGAAAGCAAGCGTATCGGTACCGTGCGTGACGATAACACCGTCGGCCTCTTTACACGCTTTTCTCACTGCGTCGGAAAGCATCAGAAGCTGCGATGCTTCCATATTCTCGCTCAATACGAAAAAGGGAGAATCACAAAGGAAATCCCGCTCCCCATACCGTTTCATATACTCGCAAAGCAGGAGGTAGCGTTGACCGTCAGATAAGCGACGGCTTCCCGCCGTGCTGATACAACCGATCGTACCGCCCGTAAAAAAAACAGCGATCTTCTTTTTCATACGCCTAAAATAAGGTGCCTTGCTGCTGCAAGGCACCTATCCTTTTCATTATTCCTCGTCGCAATCGCCGTCGCACTCGTCACAGCAGCCGCTGCAGGTGCAATCGAAGCTCTCGCCGCAAGCAGGACACGTAATGTCCTCAGGATCTACGCTCTCGTCAAAGCAGACCGTTTCGCCGCAGGAGGGGCATACGACCTCGTAGAACGCGTCCTCATCGTCCTCGTCGTCATCCTCATCATCCTCGTCGGCATAAAGGTCTTCTTCAACCATACCGAGATCATCGTCGATTTCCTCGATATACTCGCGAAGCTCCTTATTCTCTTCCTCAAGATCGACAACGGCATCTGCCAGATCACCGATCGCCTTGACAAGCTCACCGATCAGTTTATTCTCGGGCTTTGAGGTGTCAAGATCCATCCCTTCAAGCATTCCCTTCAGAAATGCGGCCTTTTCACTTACTGTCATTGTTCTTTTTCCTTTCCACACGGATTATGCGCGTTCCAGATACTCACCGGTTCTGGTATCAACGCGGATCATATCGCCCTCGTTGATGAAGATCGGAACCTTGATGACCGCGCCGGTCTCAAGCGTTGCACTCTTCTGAACGTTCGTCGCGGTGTTGCCCTTTACGCCGGGCTCGGTCTCGGTGATCTGCAGCTCAACGAACAGCGGAGGCTCAACCGAAATAACGTCACCCTTCCAGGAAACGATCTTGCACATCGTCTCTTCCTTCACAAACTTGAAGTTGTCACCGAGCTTGTTCTGCGCGAGCGGGATCTGGTCATAGGTCTCCATATCCATGAAGTAGTAGAGATCACCGTCGTTGTAAACGTACTGCATCTCCTTGCGCTCGATGTATGCACTCTCAAACTTTGCGGTGGGGTTGAAGGAGGTCTCGGTCACGGAGCCTGTGATGAGGTTCTTCATCTTGGTTCTGACGAACGCCGCACCCTTACCGGGCTTTACGTGCTGAAACTCGACGACCTGCATGAGGTTGCCGTCGTAATCAAAGGTTACACCGTTTCTGAAATCGCCTGCTGTAATTGTAGCCATATTTTTCACCTGTCTTGCAGCGGTAATGAATATTGTCGAAAGAGTTCCCCCGTTACCCGCTGTGTAATCGGCTCTCTCATCCCTACGCTTTTCAGCGTACAGTAATCACAAGACTATTTTATACCAAAATCTCTGTAATTTCAAGTCATTCTGTAAAAAAAGTTATAAAATATTGAAGAATTTTAGAAAATTTCGATCAATTCCTTAGGGCTTTGCGTAAAATTACGGATCCCATCCTTGGTTACCGCGATCATATCCTCGATCCGACAGCCGTATTTCCCCTCAAGATAGATCCCCGGCTCTACGGTGACGACGTCGCCAAGGGTCAGCTTGCGTTCCCCTGCACGCGCAGAAAGGCGCGGAGATTCGTGTATATCAAGCCCCACCCCGTGACCGAGGCTGTGCCCGAAGCATCCCTTATACCCTGCCGCATCGATCAGATCGCGAGCGACCTTATCCATCGCGGCACACGATACGCCCAAGGCGGCAAGCTCAAGCGCGGCCTCTTGCGCGGCAAGGACCGTGCCGTACAAGCGGCGCATTTCCGCGTCTGCACGCCCGACTACGACTGTGCGCGTCATATCCGAGCAGTAGCCCTCATAAACGGCACCGAAATCCATCGTCAGGAATCCCTTTCTGAGCGGAATGGGTCGGGGATGCCCGTGCGGCAATGCGCTGGCATCCCCCGAGACGGCGATCGTCTCAAACGCGATGCCGTCGGCACCGTTGCGACGCATAAAGTATTCAAGCTCAAGCGCGACCTCGATCTCCGTGATCTGCGGTGTCAGAAGCTTCAGGACATGGGAGAATGCCGCGTCGGTGATCTTCTGTGCCGCGGCGATCTTGGAAAGCTCGGACTCGCTCTTTGCCTCCCGCGCCGAAAGGATCATATCACCGATCGGACGGAAGGATACGGCGTATTTTTCACTCAGCTCGCGGTACTCCGCACAAGTGACGGAAAGATCCTCGTAGCCCACGTTTTTCGTGGAAAGACCCGCAAAAACGTCGGCAACGAACGCCGTACGCAGTTCGGGCATTACGACCTCAAAGCTTGACTTTGCCTTGCGCTTTGCATCCTCAAAATAGCGGAAGTCGGTGACGAGATAGTTCGCCGTCTCCGTGATCACCAAGAAGCCGTCGGTAAAGGAAAAGCCGCACAGATAACGGATATTCTTCTCGTTCGTGACGAGGATCGCCGAGAGATCTTCTGCCCTCATTTTTTCTTTGATTCTGTCGAGCGCTGTCATTTCTTCAAGTATTCCTCATAGCATTTCTTCATCATATACGCATCCTCTGTCTGCGTACCCGCGGACTCGGAGATCAGCGTCGGTGTCAGCCCGTCGCGCGCGATCGCCTCCATCAGCGGCTCAAAATCGGGACCGTAAACCGTATCGGCGAAGGTCAGATGTCTTTTCTCCCCCGCACCCGTCCATTCGATCTTTGAAAAGTGGCAGTGCAGATTACGTGCCACGGGATCGGACAACCGCGTGCCGATCGCATCGAAAACGCGGCGGTAATCGTCGGCGGTCTTGAAAACGCCGCCGCAATCACGCGCGTTCATATGCCCGAAATCAACGACGGGAACAAGTCGCGTATCCATTTCACAGAGCCTGATCACCTCGTCAAGTGTGCCGAGCTGATTGACCTTCCCCATCGTTTCGAGTCCGATGCTGATGCCCGTATCTTCGACCTCCTCAAGCGTCTTGTATAGCGTGTCGGCGGCAAGACGCATCGCCTCCTCGCGCGTGATCTTTGCGGCGCTCCCCGTATGCACGACGACCGTATGCGCACCGAGCAGGGCGGCGGCACGCAGGCTTTGCTTGATATACCCGATGCTCTTCAGGCGCTTCTCGGTCTCAACGCCCGAGAGTGATATAAAATAGGGTGTGTGATAGGACATACTGATGCCGTGGAGTGCCGCCTGCTCTCCGATCGCCGCAAGCGTTGCCTCACCCGCCGTGAGTCCGTTTCCCGCTTCAAATTCATAGGCGTCAAGCCCGATCGATGCAAGAAAGGCGGGTGCCTCCTTCGTGCTTTTTTTGCCCGCGGCATAGAAGGATTCGCTGTTTCCGCCGGGACCAAACAGAGCTTTTTCTCTCATCCTTCAAACTCCTCCTTGTGCTTTTTGCGGTAGGCACGCATAATTGGTTTTTCAAGCAGACGCTTGGTTCTGAAAAAGAGCGTGCGCTTGTCCTTGATCGGGGGGACGATATAAGCACGCATCCCGAGCCGCTTCCCCGCCCACACGTCGGTAAAGATCTGGTCGCCGACGACGGCGGTATTCTCAACCGTTGAATGCATCGCCTCCATTGCCAGACGCAGATTTTTTCCGCACGGCTTTTTACTGTCTGCAAAGACGAAAAGCCCGAGGTTGCGGTTAAAAAGCTCCGCACGTGGGGCGTGGTTGTTGGAAACAAAGGACGCACGGATCCCCGCCGCCCTCAGATCGGCAAACCAAGAAAGCGCGCGCTCGTCGGGCTCCGCCACCTCGTACGGTGCGATCGTATTATCAATATCAAGGATCAGCGCCTCGATCCCCTCCGCCTTCAGAAAGTCGACGGTGATAGCGTCATAGGTGGGAAAAAGCCGATCCGGCATCCATACACGAAACATATAGACCTCGCTTTAAAACTGTATTTTCATTGTCTTCTATTGTATCATATTTTTAAGGATTTGGCAACCAAAACTTTTTTGCTTTTTTTGAAAAAAGGTATTGACAAAAAGAAAGTTATGTGTTATCATAAACAGGTCCGAGCGAGATGAACCCTGCGGGTGTAGTTCAATGGTAGAATTCCAGCCTTCCAAGCTGGTCGCGTGGGTTCGATTCCCATCACCCGCTCCAAAATGCGCTTGTAGCTCAGTGGATAGAGTGCCCGGCTACGAACCGGTAGGTCATAGGTTCGAATCCTATCAGGCGCGCCATCAAACGACATGTTTTACATGTCGTTTTTTGTTTTATAACGAACAGGCGTAACCGTTTTCGGTTACGCCTGTTTTATTAGCTTTTCTTACCGCATTCGGGGCAGAATTTGAAGGGCTCGTCGGACTGATATCCGCAGGAGCAGGTATAGCCCTCAGGCTTCCTCTCCCCGCACTCGGAACAGAATTTGCCCGTGCAGGATGCACCGCACTTGGGGCAGGTCCAGCTGCCGTTATCGGATGCCTGCGTGCCGCATTCGGGGCAGAATTTTCCCTCAAACGCCGTACCGCAGGAGTGACAGACGTTCCCCTGCTTCTTTTCGGTCTTTTTCTTTTCCGCAAGCTCGTTTGCCGATTGGATAAGGCCGCCCTGCGCTGCGGCACCGCCCGTTGCGTTTGCCGCCATACCGAAGCCCATAAAGCCCGTCATTGCACCGCCGCTGTTCTTTGCGGCGTTTTGCATCGCCTCCATCTGCGCGTAGGCAAGCCCGCCCGTCATCGCCGAAGGATCGCTGTGCATCACGTTGGTGTCAAATTTTTCAATGCGCTCACGGCTCTTATCGTCGGGCGTGACCTTCGTCAGCGCGACCGATGCGATCTCCATACCGCGGCGCTGACGCCATTCGCCGTCGAGCGTCTCGCTCATATAACCTGCAAGCTCTCTTTGCTTCAAGGGAAGCTGGCTGAATTTGAAGCCCTCAGTCGAGCACATAGCAAGCGCCGTGTCGAGTGCCGTCATAAATTCGTCGGTGCAGATGCCACGCAGCTGCTCTCTCGTATAGACGTCGCTGACGTTGCCCGAAATATGGCTGTAAAAGAGGATGGGGTCGGTGATTTTGAAGGAATACTGACCGAAATAACGGATATAAAGCGCCGTTTTGTAATAAGGGTCGTCGTACGGCATCGGCGTTTGCGTGCCGAATTTGTTGTCAACGATCTCCTTGACGTTCACGTAATAAACGCGCTGATTTGAGCCCGTGTTCCCTGCAAAGGTGAAGCGCGAGCCGATCGTTTTGAAGGACTCGATCATCCCCTTGAAGAATTCTCCCGCCAGCATCGACGGCTCCGTCGAGCTATCCCAACGGAATTTACCCGGCACCGCGCAGAATTCCACGATCTTGCCGTTGTCAACGATCAGGGCAACTTGTCCTTCGTTTACGGCAATGACCGAGCCGTTGGTGATCAGATCGTCGGATGCCTTATTGGAGGAGCGACCGAAAAGTCCGCGCTTTTCTGCGTGGAATTTTCCCTTCGCAATCAGAACGTCGTTCGAGAGCGAATCGCAATAAAAATACTCCCGCCACTGGTCGGCAAGTACACCGCCCGTAGCATTCGCCAAAGCACTGATAAGTCCCATTTATGTATCTCCTTTTCTAACAAAAAACCCGCCATAGCCGTGTAGAGCGAAATATGACCCTGCCAGTGCAGGTAGGTGTCCGCTCCCGTACATTGTGCTCCCAGCGTCCGATGCGTTCGGTAAATACGGAACGGTCGGGAGGTCTGCATACCCGAAACGGGAATAAAGACTCCAATATCATGTTTGTAGGTCCAATTATCACTCTATCACGAACCAGGCAGGCTGATCTTCTCTTTTATCTTATGACGGAGCGCGTGAGATTATACGGTCATTTACGGTCGTAATCCACTTCGTCAAAAAACAGGTCGTTGAAAAAATCGTCTACCTTGTCGAATTCGTCGTCGTCATCTACCGTTTCAAACTCGGCGTCGCCCGCGTCATTCGTCTGCACGCGCAGATATACCATTTGGCTGACGTCCTGCTCACGTACGGGAAGCACGGCGTAGTAGAGGGCGCCGTCGACGGTTCCCTCGGCAAGGAGCTCGTAGTCCTCCTCCCGTCCCTTTTCGTCAACCAGGGTCAGGATCGGGCTTTCCTCCTGCGCGTCTGTTCTTTCAACCTTCTCTGCCATGATTCTCTCCTCTGTCATTTCTATTCTTATTGTATCAAAAAAGACGCTTAAAGTCAAGTGGGGAACGCTTACAAAATATCGGCAAGGATCGCATTCTCGATATACATACCCGCATCGCTTAAAAAAACGCGTCCGTTCTCTCTTTTTACGTATCCCGCATCTGCGTATTTTTGTAAAGACGCCCGATGCGTTTGCCAGAAGTCGGCGCCAAAGCGGCGGCGATAATCCGACTCCCCGATCCCCTCTGCAAGGCGTAACGCCAGCATCACGTACTCGAACCGCAGATCCGCATCGGAGAGTGTTTCACTCACCTTCGGTGCAAAAACTCCGTTTTTTAAATAGGTTAGGAGATCCTGTCCGTTTCCGTACCGCACGCCGCCGAAATAGGAGTGCGCGGCGATCCCAAAGCCCATATATTCCTGCGCCCGCCAATAGCGCAGATTGTGCTGACATTCTTCCCCGCGCTTTGCGTAATTACTGATCTCATAATGCGAAAAACCGCGTGCCGAAAGGATCTCTGCCGCACGCAGGTACATCGCGTACTCGGTCTCCTCATCGGGAAGTGTCAGGTGCGCGCGCCTCTGATAGAGGGGCGTCCCCTCCTCAAGGATCAGTCCGTAAAGCGAAAGATGCGTAACGCCCGTATCAAGCGTGCGCAGAAGCGTACGCTCAAAGCTCTCGGCGGTCTGCTCGGGGATGCCGTACATCAGATCTGCCGAGACGCGCGGAAAATTCCGCACGGCAAGCGTCAGCGTTTCGATCGCCTCCTCTGCCGTATGAAGGCGACCAAGCGCCAAAAGCTCCGAATCGCACAGTGACTGCACGCCGATGCTGATACGGTTAAAGCCGATCTGTCGGAGTTCCGCCATATGCTCGGCATCAACGGTCTTCGGATTTGCCTCGAGTGTGATCTCTGCCGCGGGCGATAGCGTAAAGCTCTGCCCGATTTGTGAAAGGATGCGTGAAAGCTCTGCCGTCGGCATCAGGGTCGGTGTACCACCGCCGAAATAGACCGACGTAACGGTACAGTCCCGCGCGCGCTCGGCATACTGCCGGATCTCGCGAATGACTGCATCCGCATATTCGGAGCGTAGCCCACCGTCCTGCCCTGCATAAGAGCAGAAATCGCAGTACAGACACTTGCGAAGGCAAAACGGGATGTGCACGTATAAACCGAGGGTTCGGTTACTCATCGTCGTCGAGCTTAAGCACTGCCATAAATGCCTCGGGCGAGACCTCAACACTACCGAGACGGCGCATCTTCTTCTTGCCCTCTTTTTGCTTTTCAAGCAGCTTCTTTTTACGCGTGATATCACCGCCGTAGCACTTTGCCAAAACGTCCTTACGCATTGCCTTGACCGTCTCACGCGCAATGACCTTATTGCCGATCGCCGCCTGGATCGGGATCTCAAAAAGCTGACGCGGAATGTTCGCCTTCAGCTTCTCCGCTATGCGGCGCGCACGCGAATACGCCTTTTCCTCGTGCACGATAAAGGAAAGCGCGTCCACCATTTCCCCATTAAGAAGGAAATCGAGCTTCACGAGCTTTGACGGACGGTATTCCGAAAATTCATAGTCGAGCGAGGCGTAACCCTTACTGCGGCTCTTGAGAGCATCAAAAAAGTCGTAAACAATCTCGTTGAGCGGCAAAAGATAGTGCAGCTCAGCACGCTCGGTGTCAAGGTATTTCATATCCACGAAGATACCGCGGCGATCCTGGCAAAGATCCATAATGCCGCCAATGTATTCCGTCGGTGTGATCAGATTTGCTTTTACGACGGGCTCTGCCGCCTCCTCGATCTCATCGGGGTTCGGGTAATTCGAGGGGTTGTCGATCATCACGGTCTCGCCGCCACGCTTTTTGATGCGATAAATAACGCTCGGCGCGGTCGTGATCAGATCAAGATTGAATTCGCGCTCCAGCCGTTCCTCGATGATCTCCATATGCAAAAGCCCAAGGAATCCGCAACGGAAGCCGAAGCCGAGCGCGATCGACGTTTCGGGCTCGTAGATGAGGGCGGCGTCATTGAGCTGCAGCTTTTCAAGCGCGTCGCGCAGATCGCCGTAGCGTGCGCCGTCCGCGGGATAAATGCCCGCATATACCATCGGCCGCACCTGACGGAAGCCCGGAAGCGGCTCTGCGGCACCGTTCTCTGCCGTTGTGATGGTATCACCCACGCGGGTCTCACCGACGGTCTTGATGCTGGCGGTAATATAACCGACCTCACCTGCCGTAAGCTCGCCGCATTTGCGCAGACCGAAGGGCTCCATCGTTCCGACGTCAACTACGTCGAATTCCGCCCCCGTGCTCATCAGACGGATGCGATCACCCGTGCGGAGCTTGCCGTCCAGAACGCGGATGTATACGACGACGCCAAGATAACTGTCGTAGTGCGAGTCGAAGATCAACGCCTTCAGGGGAGCATCCTCATCACCGCGCGGCGCGGGAATGTCGCGCACGACCTTCTCCAGCACGTCCTCGATGTTAATACCCGCCTTTGCGGAGACCGCAGGACAGTCCTCGGCAGGAATACCGATCACGTCCTCGATCTCACGGCGCGTTCTGTCAACGTCGGCGGAGGCAAGGTCGATCTTGTTGATGACGGGCAGGATCTCAAGATCGTTGTCGATCGCGAGATATGCGTTGGCAAGCGTCTGCGCCTCAACGCCCTGCGTTGCATCAACGACAAGAAGCGCTCCCTCGCACGCGTTGAGCGAACGGGAGACCTCATATCCGAAGTCCACGTGACCGGGAGTGTCGATCAGGTTAAAATGATAAAGCTCCCCGTCGCAGGCAGTATAATTAAGATGGATCGCGCGCGCCTTGATCGTAATACCGCGCTCACGCTCAAGATCCATATCGTCAAGCAGCTGCTCCTCCATATCGCGTGCAGCGACCGTACCCGTTTTTTCAAGGATGCGGTCGGCAAGCGTTGATTTACCGTGATCAATATGAGCAATGATTGAAAAATTCCTGATGTGCTTTTGTTTTTCTGTCACAGCTTTTTCCCTTTTTGCTTTTTATTTTATTCTGCAAAGCACTTGGCGTCCGCAACGGCGTCGGCAAGCGTTTTTTTCAACTGTTCGGGGTCTTCTCCGTGGAAAAGGAAGTAGATCTTGATCTTCGGCTCGGTGCCCGAGGGGCGAATGATCACCTTGTTTCCGCTTTCGAGCGTGTAATAAAGCACGTCACTGCTGATAAGGCCCGTCGGGGTGATAGCACCCGTTAAAAGATCAGTCACACTTCCCTTTGCGTAGTCGCCGATCTTTACGACCGCACTGCCGCCGATCAAGGCAGGCGGTGCTTCTCTCAGACGTTCCATTACACGGCGACGACGCTCAATGCCGTCAAGACCTTCCATATAGATGTCGAGCATTTCTTCTTTGTAATAGCCGTATTTGCGATACAGCGCCTCCAGCGCATCGCATAGCGTCATACCGCGTGCGCGGTAATGCGCCGTCATCTCGCAGATCATCAGGGCAGCGCCCACGGCGTCCTTGTCACGCGCGTAGCTACCGAACAGATAGCCGTAGCTCTCCTCAAAGCCGAGCAAGAAGCTACCGTCCTTTCCGCTATTCTCGTAGTCCTTAATGACACCGCCGATGAACTTGAAGCCCGTCAGCACGTCGTGCAGGCAGATCCCCTGCACGCTTGCGATGCGATAAGCGAGGTCGGTTGAAACGATCGATTTGACGGCATAATCGTTTTTACCGAGCGTGCCCGTGGCACGCCGTGCCTCGATAACGTAATCCAGCAAAAGCGCACCCATCTGATTTCCCGTGATCGTGACGAACTTTCCGTCCTTATCACGGCTCATCACGCCGATTCGGTCCGCATCGGGGTCGGTTGCGATCACAAGGTCGCTTCCAACCTTCTCTGCGATCTCAATTCCAAGCGAAAAAACGTCGGCGTATTCGGGATTCGGCTTCTTTACCGTCGGGAAGTTTCCGTCGGCAACCATTTGCTCGGGCACCGTATGGATATGCTTCAGCCCGAGCCGCTTGAAGATCTCAGGAACCAGCACGCGCCCTGCTCCGTGCAGAGGCGAATACACGATCTTGAGATCATCCGCAATCGCCGCGACCGCATTCGGTTGAATGGCGGTTTTTAAGACGGCGGAAAGATACCGCTCGTCAAATTCACGGTCAAGCACCGTGACGATCCCCTCGCTGATGGCGGCGTCAAAATCCTTACGAGGTGCCCCCGTCAGGACGTCGGTTTTTGAGATCGCGGCGCTGACGGTCTTCGCCTGCTCGGGCGAGATCTGTGCGCCGTCCTCCCAATAGGCTTTATATCCGTTATACTCCTTCGGGTTGTGCGAAGCGGTGATATTGATGCCCGCAAGGCAGTGCAGCTCGCGAACCGCAAAGGAAAGCTCGGGCGTCGGACGTATGTCGTCAAAAATATAGACACGGATCCCCTTTGCTGCCAGAACCTCTGCCGCGGTGCGGGCAAATAAAGCAGAGTTGTTGCGGCTGTCGCAAGCGATCACAGCGCCGCGCGCCGCACCGTTTTCCGACAGAATCAGATCGGCGATCCCCGCCGTTGCCTGCGCGACGGTATAGGTGTTCATACACCCGATGCCGAGCTTCATCACCGAGCGCAAGCCCGCCGTTCCAAAGGACATCGGTGCGCCGAAGCGTAGAGCAAGCTCCTCCTCATCCTCACGGAGCTTTAGAAGCTCATCACGCTCGTTTTCGGTCAGTACTCCGCTATTCAACCAGCGCTCATATTCTTTTCTGTATTCTGTCATCAACGTAATCCTCCAAATAAAATATATCAGTTCTCAGTCTGTGCCAAGCAGGCCTCAATCGCCTGTGCCAATTGATCGGGGCAGGACGTACTGCGCGGACCGCAGCGAATGCCCTTCATTCTCTTGATCGCCTCTGCCGCCGTCATACCGACGACCAGAGCGGAAATGCCGTTCGTATTGCCCGAGCATCCGCCGTCAAAGGTGACGTTTTGGATGATCCCGTCCTCGATCTCCACGTAGATCAATCTCGAACAGGTTCCGCGTGTTTTATAAGTAATCTCTTGTCTCACTGCTTTTCTCTCTTTTCCTCGTAATATCCAAGTGCCTGAAAGCCGTCGTAAAACAGCAATAAATACAGCAAAAGTGCCGAAGCGTCCCCGCCCTTTACGGATACGCTCAAAAGAGAATGCCACCCGTAGGCGCTCTTCTCGGAATACAGATCGGAAAGAGTCAGTCCGTATGCCGAAACTGCCTGCAAAATATCGGACAGGCGCTCGGGCGACGCTGTTTCGATCCGTAAAAGAAGGATCGGGTCGCGATACACCTTCTCGACGATCCCGCGTGACAAAAGCGCGTAGCGCGTCACGCTTCCTTCCTCCCCTGCGGGAAGATCGACCGTTTCGCAAATACGAAGCTCATACTGAAGCATCAAGGAAAACGGAACGCGCAAGCGGCCGTCCTCCTCATTGTAGATCGGCAAAATACAGTAATCGCTGTATCCACCCGATACCTCCTCACACACGTCGCGCAAGCTGTGGCTCGCCACCACGCGAGGAGACGCAAAGCCCTTTGCAAACAGGTCGAAGGCAAGGTCGGAGTAGCGATTCCGCACGAGCGAAATACGCTCGGCGTGCTCGGTCGGCTCTGCCATATCCAAAAGGCTGAAGCCCGACGGCGAGCAGATCTTCTCCTGCGTCAACCGACGCGCGACCTCACCCGCAAACGCGATCGTATCGTAAAGCGAAAGGATCTGCCGAAGCAACGTGTCATCGTTTCGCTCACGCTCGCGAAGCGGACAGCTCTCTGCCAAAACGGCGTCGGTAAGCGCGAGTCCGCCCTTTACCGATCGGATCACCTCATCTGCAAAGGCGTGCGCTAAGGCGTGTGCGTAAAGCGTTCGGCGCTCCGACTCACGCGCCATTACCCCGTCGCTGAAGGCGAGGTTTTCGATCCAAGCCTGCCCGCTCATCAGGAAAGCATAGAGAGAAGCTCGTAGCTGTCCTTTAAGAAGTGCTTCATCTCATCGGCGGAAAGCGGGCGCTGAGATACCAGTGCCAACGAATAGATCTGCTTTGCCACCGCATCTGCCTTCTCGCCGTATCCGCCGTCGGACAGGCGCTTCACGATCGGGTTTTGAGTGTTGACGATCAACGTTGCCTCACTCGGCATCGGAGACGGACTGTCGGGCATATACATCTTCATCATTTCCTCCATACGGCGTGCGTCTTCGGAAATATTCAGAATTGCGGGAACCGTTTCGTCGGCCAAGACCTCGGCACGCACGGAGAGCTTCACACCGTCGCCTGCAACCTTTTCGAAGAAGGTCGCGATCGCCTCGGCATTCTCTGCCTCACCGTCGCCCTTGAGCGCATCAGTCTCGGCGTCGACGCGAACAAATTTTACGCCGTCGGTATAATGCTCGACCGACTCGGCAAAACGCGTGTCAAGGATCGAATCAAAGAGAACGACCTTGATGCCCTTTGCCTCATACATTGCAATATACTGAGCCTGCAGCTTTTCGTCGGTTGCGTAGTATACTTTGCCCTCGTGCTTTTCCTTTGCGTCGGTAAGATATTCCTCCTTGGTCATAAATCCGCCGCCAACCAAAGCAAACAGCAGAGATTTTTCAACGCGATCGTAGAATTTGCGGTCACACATACAGCCGTATTCCACGAAGGTACGGATATCCTTCCAGATCTCCTCAAAGCGTTCGCGCTGCTGATTGAACAGCGAGTTCAGCTTATCGGCAACCTTTTTGATGATGTGCGCGGAGATCTTGCTGACGTATCCGCTATTCTGAAGATAGCTTCTCGATACGTTGAGGGGCAGCTCGGGGCAATCCAGAACGCCTCGGAGCATTAAAAGATATTCGGGAATGACCTCCTTGATGTTGTCAGCCACGAAGACCTGATTGTAGTAGAGCTTCACCTTGCCTTCGAGGCTTTCGTACTGATCGCGGATGCGGGGAAAATAAAGGATCCCTTTGAAATTCAGTGGATAGTCCGCGTTGATATGCATATAGAAAAGCGGTTCCTTGTAGTCGTTGAAGACCTTCTGATAGAACGCCTTGTATTCCTCGTCCGTACAGTCCGAGGGGTTCTTCTGCCAAAGCGGATGGGTGTCGTTGATCGGCTTTTCTTCTTCAGCCTCGCCCTCCTTCTTCGGCTCTTCCTCCTTCTCCTCGTCAATGAGATAGATCTCGGTCGGCATAAAGGAGCAGTAGCGGTCAAGGATCTCGCGCAGCTTATACTCACTCAGGTATTCCTCTCCGTCAGCACTGACGTGCATTACGATCGAGGTGCCGTGGGTATCGCGGTCCCCTGCTTCAATTTCATAGTTTCCTTCCTCGGTGCAGGTCCAGAAGACCGCGGGGGCGTCGGTGTAGGATTTCGTCAGAATGTCAACGCGATCGGCGACCATAAACGAGGAATAGAAGCCCAGACCGAAGTGACCGATGATACCGTCGCCCGATTCCTGCTCGCCCTCGTATTTCTGAATGAATTCGACAGCACCCGAAAGAGCCATATTGCAAATATAACGCTCGACCTCATCCGCCGTCATACCGATACCGTTGTCGGTCACGGTGATCGTCTTATCACTCTTGTTGAAGCTGACGGTAATGCGGTATGCATCCGTATCCGCCTCGTACTGGCCGAGCGAGGAAAGTCGGCGCAGCTTTGTGACAGCGTCGGATGCGTTTGATACGAGCTCACGCAGAAAGATCTCCTTTTCGGAATAGAGCCATTTTTTTATGATCGGGAAGATATGCTCGGTCTCAACCGAGATGCCTCCGTTTTTCTTCATATTTTCGTCTGCCATATTGAACCTCCGAAGTTAATATAATAATTCAAGTTATATTATACTATATATTCGGCGTCAGTGCAATTATTTTTTTGATTTTTTTAAAGATTTTTCAGAAAAAAGAGAGCCGTCCCGCAGGACGGCCCCTTCAAAACAAAATCTGATATACGGCGTTGATAGCCATACAGCAAAGAATGCCGACGAGAGTTGGCAGAATCGCGGCGAACGCCGTCCACCGCCAGCTTGCCGTTTCGCGCCGCACGGTCAAAAGCGTCGTAGAGCACGGAAAATGAAAAAGACAAAAAATTGCGGTACAGATCGCCGTGATCGGCGTCCAACCGTTTTCGAGAAGGAGTGACTTGAGCGTTCCAAGCTCCCCGACTTCAACGAGCGATCCTGTCGATAAATACGCCATCAGAATGATCGGCAGAAGGATCTCATTGGCGGGAAAGGCGAGGACGAAGGCGATGAGGATCACGCCGTCAAGCCCCATCAGTCGCGCAAAGGGATCGAGAAAATCTGCTGCGTGCGACAGAAGGCTTTCTCCCCCGAGTGTCAGATTGGCAAACAGCCAGATCAGAAGCCCCGCGGGGGCTGCCACTGCAACCGCCCGTAAGAGGACGAAAAGCGTGCGCTCCCTGACTGAGGTCACGAGAATGTGGAAAACGCGCGGACGTCGGTAGGGCGGCAATTCAAGCGTAAAGGCGGACGGAGTGCCGCGCAAAAGCGTTGCGGAAAGAAGTCGCGTCACCAAGAAGGTCATCCCAACCGCCAAAACGATGAGAAGAAGCAAAAGAAACGCCGACAGAACCGAGGAGAAAAAGCCCCCGACCGCTCCGACGAAGAAAAGAGTGATGAGCGTAATCAGCGTCGGGAAGCGGCCGTTACACGGAACGAAGGCGTTGGTCAGGATCGCAAGCATCCGTTCCCGCGGTGAGTCGATGATCCGGCATCCGACGACCCCCGCCGCATTGCATCCGAAACCCATACACATCGTGAGTGCCTGCTTGCCACAGGCATTGCATTTTTGAAAGGGGCGATCCAGATTGTAGGCAACGCGCGGAAGATATCCAACGTCCTCCAAGAGGGTGAAAAGCGGAAAGAAGATCGCCATTGGTGGCAGCATGACCGCAACCACCCAGGAAAGCACGCGATACACACCGTCGAGCAGTGCGCTACGCAAAATATCCGGAATTTCAAGGATATAAAACAAAGCAGATAGTTTTTGATAGATCCATTCAAACCCGCTCGAAAGCAACGTAGACGGATAATTTGCCCCGTAGATCGAGATCCAGAAAACCAAAGCGAGCAACAAGAGCATCATAGGATACCCCCACAGCCGCCCCGTCAGAATACGGTCGATTTTGCGATCGCGGTCGTCGCGAGCTGCTCCGTCGCTTTTTACAACGCCGTCGCAGATCTCCTCTGCCGCTTTATAAAGCGCCGCGACGCGCTCCTCCTCCGTCCCATCCTCCTCTGGATAACGCACTTGATAGGGGTGCTGTTCTTCGTTCTCAAAGGAGCGGTCAAGTGCTCTCAGGATCTGCTGTACACTTCTCTTTTCGTGTGCCACACATCCAACTACGGGAACGCCGAGGCGCTTTGAAAGCAGATCAAGATCGATGCGAATATGCTTTCGCTTTGCCTCGTCAAGCAGATTGACGCAGATCACGGTGCGTCTTGAAATTTCAAGCGTTTGCAGTACCAGATTCATATTCCGAGCAAGGCAGGTTGCATCGCAAACCACGACGACGGCATCGGGCACCTCCGAGCAAAGAAAATCGCGTGCGACCTCCTCCTCTGCCGAATGAGCGAGCAGCGAGTAGGTTCCCGGAAGGTCGACGAAAACGTAGCCGTTTCTGTCGCTCTCACAGTGTCCCTGTGCAGTCGCTACCGTTTTGCCCGGCCAATTTCCCGTGTGCTGATTCATTCCCGTCAGGGTATTGAAAACACTGCTTTTCCCTACGTTTGGATTGCCTGCAAGGGCGATCACCTTATCGGTTTCCTTCTCCTTCAGAATTTTCGGTCCGCTGTCAAACGCACCGCGTCCGACGGCACGATTGGTAAGCCCCATTTCAAAGCACCGCCTTCAAAAAGACAGTTTTTGCGTCTTTTTTTCGGATGGCGATCACGGCGCCGCGGATCAGGTAGGCTGACGGGTCCCCTCCGGGACTCTCGCCGATGCATTGTACTTCGGTATTTTCTACAAGTCCGATATCGAGAAATCTGCGACGCATATCGCCGCTTATATGAATTTGATCCACGACTCCGCACTCTCCCGGGCGCAGTTCGCAGAGATACTTGAACGGTCGATTCAAGAGGACTTTCCTCCATAGGTCAAATTGTAGAATGCTACATTCATAGCATATTCAACGATCTGCTCACCGCCACGTATACAAAAAAACTGCCACCTCCTTCCCCTTTCGACAGAAAAGCACTTGACTTTTTTTAGAAAATGCTCTATAATACTGTTCGTGCTTCGGGATGTAGCGCAGCTGGTAGCGCGCCTGGTTTGGGAGCAGGACACCGACTACACTCTCCGAGAAAATAAAAAACGCCGAAAAGCCTTGTAAACACTGACTTTTTCGGCACTCTGCTCTCTCGCAAAAACCTCTATAAAAGTGGTTTGACCACATGTTTGACCACTTACGGAAATTGACCTAAAAATTGAATATTTTTCACACATCGGGGTGTGGCGCAGTTGGTAGCGCGCGACGTTTGGGACGTCGATGCCGCAGGTTCGAATCCTGTCACTCCGACCAAAAAGCCTTGAAAACATTGTGTTTTCGGGGCTTTTTACAATATACCAATTTAATTGAGGTGAATATCAAAATGGCAAAAGAGTTTAAAGTCTTTTTCTCTTGGCAATCTGATTTATCAGCCAACCAAACAAAACTTTTCATCGAAGAAAGCATCGAAATGGCAAAAAAACTTTTGCCTGATTCGATAACACTTATTCCAGACGAAGCTACACGTAATCGTTTAGGATCACCAGATATAATGAATTCAATTTTTGAAAAAATTGATGACTGCGATTTGTTTATCGCAGATGTCAGTATTGTGGGGCAATACTCCCTGCCTGCCGAAGAAGGAGAAGATCCTATAATCAAACATCTCCCCAATCCTAACGTTCTTCTTGAATTAGGATATGCTGCAGCGCGCATTTCTTGGGACAGATGTATTTGTTTTGCTAATACTAAATTTGGTTCTGTTTCACAATTGCCTTTCGATTTAAATCACAGAAGAATAACCGACATTTCATATGAAAACAGTACTCGTAAGCAGAAAATTTCTGACATCGCAGAGATAATCAAATCAACTGTACTCGCTTACGCAGATAAACCTATTGCAAAAATCGGATTCGCACACCACATGATAGGCTGTTTTGATTTTAATAGTGGCGACATTGTAGGTGAAATTATTCCTTATAACAACGTCACCATGGATGCGTATTGTAGAAAAACTCAAACATTACTCGAAAAAGCCAAAGCAACAGTTATTGAAATTTCAGAAATCAAACTTCCTGCTAAAACAATTGTTGTGGAAGAAGATTTTGAAGAAAAAAATGGGGACATGACTATCAATGATATTTTAAAAGATCCTGAATTGTCCAAACAATTTTCGTTAATAACATCAAATGCCCATGATGTAAAAATTGACAAAGAATATATAACTGCAAATACAAAAAAATACTTTGGCATTGATATTGAAGATAGCTTTTATAATGTAGGCAATTTACAAGAGTGTTCATCCATTATCCCTCATACCCCTCCTTCTTTAGAAGGATCAGATTTAGAAAAGAAAAAATTTAATTTGATTGAACAATTAGAGGGTATGTTTGCAAAAATCGAGTTAAGAGAAGTTTTTCGAAAATTATTTGATGATATCCTCATTATTCCACTGTCGATAAAAAATGCGTCAACCAAAAATGACGAAAGAATATCGATTAATATTAAAATTAACCAAGGAATGCCTATACGTCCCACATCAAAGTTTTTTGATCCCGATTATGCTGGATTGGAAGGATTGGTATACGATGAGCATTTGATAAAAGAACTATTGAAACTGCCAGAAAGCAGTCTAATCAAGTACGATTCATCGTTTCCCAGAGAAGCAATATCCCCAGTTGTTCCTCGTATTCGTATGCCAGCCGTGGATGCATTCGGATATATGTCAGCTCCATCATCAGATTCTGAAGATTACGAGCAAGAATTACAAGACTATATTCAAGATATTGATGAGGATTCGGGTAATGAATTTAGTTTTTCTATAGGAGCCTTGCGTCCAAATGAAACAATTTGGCTTGATAAAGTATTGCTGATTAAGCCTGTGGACGGAATAATAACGATTGATTATTCATTGAAATCAAACAATACAACCGGATATATATCAGGCAGTCTTTGCTACAGTCAAGAGGATTTATAGTCTTTTCTTTGGTACTGCACCGCAATTTTTGAGGGGCGACCGTTCGTGGTCGCCCCTCTGCCGTTATGCGTTCTTCTCTTGTTTCTTCATCTCTGCGATTTCCGCTTTCATGGTTTTGATCAGCTCTGCGAGCTTCTTCTCGCATTCCTCTCGTGTCTTGGCATATACATTCTTGGATATGCGTTTGCCGTTGACTCTCGGCGTGAATCGTCCTTCGTAGAGGTGGTCGTTTATCATCGTCACACAACCCGTACCACTCTTTCTTATCTCCGGTTTGTACGGCTCAAAAACCGCTTCTGTGGCGTTTTCGGAGGGTGGCTCGTCACTTACCTTGGGAGGAGGCGGTTCGGGCATTTCTGCGTTTGTACCGCCGATCTCTCGGTCAATCCTTACCGCTGCCTGCTGTTGCATGGTATCAGTGATATGGCTGTAGATGTACAAAGTCGTTTCCGAGCTTATGTGACCTATCATAGCGGAGAGTGTCTTGATATCCATTCCGTTTTCAAGTGCCATCGTAGCGAAGGTGTGCCGTAGGTCGTGAAAGCGTATCTTCTTGCAGTGGGAGCGTTCAAGGATCACTTGGAATCGGTGATACACCGCTGTGGGATTTCTCGGCTCTCCTTCTTTGACGGGTGATGGGAACATCCACTCGCCTTTGGTCTGCTTTTTCAGCTCTGCGAGGAGTGCCACCATATCGGTCGGAAGGAGGATGGTGCGTACCGAGGATTTTGTCTTGGGCGCGGATATTTCCTTTGATGAGCCTGTCTTTACGACCTGCCGTGATATGCGAAGCTCGCCTGTTTGCAGATTAAGGTCACGCCATTTCAGTCCTATGATCTCACCTCGGCGCATTCCCGTGGTCAGCTCGAGAAGGAACATCTCGTAATAGCCTTCCTCTTTCGCACGTGTAAGGAAGCGTAGTATCTCTGCTTGAGTCAGTACCTGCATCTCCTTCGCTTTCTTCGGGGGCAGTCTGCATCCGATTGCAGGATTGGTAGTGATCAATCCCTCGACCACCGCCTTTTCGAGTGCGGTGCGGCAGGTGGTGTGACAGGAGCGCACCATTCTGTCGGACAAACCCTCGCCGTACTGTTCCACGAACCGCTTACGACCGCCTTTCTTTAGCCTTGCGTAAAATTGTTGCAGGTCGTTCTGCGTGAGCTTGTTTAGTGGTATCTTACCGATTTCGGGAATGATGTGCGTATAGATTCGCCCTTCGTAGCTGAGCTGCGTGGTCTGCCTTATTTTCGGCTTGGAGAAGTTCTGATACCAGAAGTCTATCCAATCGCCGAACGGCATATCGGGCTTTAATTTATCGCTTGTTCTTCCGCACTGCTCCTTGAGTTCTTCGAGCTTTTCAAGGCACTCGGTCTTGGTTTTCGCCAAGACGCTTTTCGTCCGTGGATTGCCGTTGTCGGCATAACCGACAACGATTCGTCCTTCCCACCGTCCATCTTTTCGAAGGCGTACCGTGCCTTCTCCGTTTTTTCGTTTTTTGTTTGCCATTATTTACTCCTTTATCATTATTTTTTGCATCATATTGCCCACGACGGCGGATGCGTTCTTCTGCATATCGCTTGTTACGTGGGTGTAGGTGTCAAGCGTAAATGAAGCGTTTGTGTGACCGAGGATGCCTGAGAGTGTTTTCGCATCGACACCGCCCTTCATTGCGTGGGTTGCGAAGGTGTGGCGCAGATCGTGAAATCGTATCAGCGGAAGCTCTGCGTGCTTCAGTATTACCTTTAGCTTTCGGTAGGCTGCTTCGGGGTGTATCGGCTGTTCAGGATTCAAGAATGCCGGAAACACCCATTCGGTAATTGCCGTTTGTTTACGGTTTTGCAGTACCTCTCTGACACTCGGCGGCATAGTGATAATTCGAGTACCCGTGTTCGTTTTGGTTTCTCCGATATTTAAGCCACCGCCTTTCTTTACTGACACCGACCTTTGCACTCGGAGCTTGTTGGCATCGAAGTCGATATCGCTCCATTTGAGTCCGCATATCTCGCCACGGCGCAAACCTGTCATTACTTCCACGTAGAAGAAGTCGCACCAATATTCTTCTTTTTTGATTTCTTCGAGGAATCGGTCGAGCTGTTCGTTGCCGAGGACTTGCTTCTCGGCATAATTCGTTTTCGGTATTGTTGTACCGTTTGTCGGATTCTTTGCGATAAGTCGTTCTCTGACTGCCGTATCCAAGGCTTCGTGAAGCATCATGTGGATCTTTCGCACTATGCTGTCGGCAAGCTCGTAGGTGCCAGCTCTGTTCGGCTTGACTCGACCTTCCTTTTTGATCTTGTTATAGAATTTTTGAAGCTCGGCGGTCGTGAGCGATGACAACTGTCTGTCGCCTATAAACCGCTTGACTTGATTTTCGGTAAGGCTTCGGTAGCTGTCAAGGGTGGATTCTCTGACGGTGAATATCATATACTCATCGAGCCACTTGTCCATCCACTCGCCGAGAGTCATTCGGCAATCTTCGGTGAGGTCAACATCTCGGTATAGGTCGAGAAGCTGATGGAGCTGCTTGAGGGCACTTTTCTGTGTCTTTGCGAATGCCGACTTATACATAGGTGAGCCGTCGTTCTTGTGTCCGATGATGATACGGGCTTCCCACCGTCCGTCGCTTCTTTTTCTGATAGTGCCGTCACCTTGCGGTCTGCGTTTATTTGCCATATTTTTTCGTCCTTTCTTCAGATTTTTGTTCGTACCACAAACATACCACAGGTTCAACTGAATATCCAGCGGTTGTCTGCAGAGTTATCAA